>JAJZOZ010000008.1 GCA_021811405.1 bacterium
AGAACCCGGGCACCGTGGTCCAGCCCAGTATGCCGCCGTCCGCCGCGCCGGCGCTGGCGCTCGCGCTGTAAAGCAGCTGGCCGAGGCCCGAAAGGGCGTCGGCCGCGTCCACGTCGAAGACTGCCCCCGGGTCCGAGGCCAGCCAGCCGGCCGGCGAAGAGGCGTTGTTGGTTATAGTCGGCGGGGTTGTGTCGCGCAGGACGTAGAAGGCGTCGGGATAGACGGTGCTGTTCCCCGCCGCGTCGTACACCCGCACCGAGACGTAGCTGGTCACCGCCTCCTGTATCGCGTCGAAGACCGGGGCCGGGAGCACCCAGTCCTCGGCGTAGCTGTCGGAATTGATGCCGGTCACCGCGTCGGTCCAGTCGGCCACCGTAGTGCCGCTGAAGCCGGGACCCGTGGAGACCTTGACCTGGAAGCGGTCCAGGCCCGAGCCCAGGTCGGAGAAGTGCACCATGTACGCGCCGCTGGCGGCGCCGCGCCAGTTGTCGTCCCCCCCCTGCAGGTCCGTGACGGACGGAGGGGTGTTGTCGGCGCCGGCCTGCGTGGCCGCGGAACCCAGGTCCAGCCAGGCGCTGGGCCGGCCGATGGTATCCCTGGCGGCTACCCTGAAGTAGTAGAGCCTCCCGGATTCCAGCCCCGTCACGTTATAGGCCGGGCCGGTGAACCAGGCCTTCGGGCCGTAGTCGTCGCCGTTGAAGTCGGAGGAACTGCTGACCTGCACGTAGTATTGCGTGAAGTTGGGATTGCCGTTGGCCGACCACTGCGTCTGCACCGAGGTGGCGTCGGGAACGCCGAGGCCGGGAGGGTTGGGCGCCGGCGGCGCGGCGTAGGTCATCGTGGAGGCGAACGTCGCAACTCCCGAATAGGAGCCGCCCCAGCCGTAGGCGGCCGCACGGTAATAATAGGTGGTGTTGGGACGCAGCCCGGAGGCTTCGAACCAGCTTCCTGTAGTGACCGCGGAATAGTTCACGGTGGTGAAACCGTCCGTGGATTCCGTTATCGCGTAGCGCGTACCGTACGGGTTGCCGTTATCGTCCCAGATCACCGACAGGGTGGTGGACGAGACCAGCGCGTAGGCCTCGGAGCCGGGAGGCCCGGGCAGGGTGATGGTGGACAGCGCCACGAAAGCGCTGTCCTGCCCGCCTATGCCGACGGCCCGTACGTGCAGGAAATATGTGGAGTTCGGGACGAGCCCGGAGTAGAGCGCGGAAACCGCCGTGCCGCTGGACAGGGAGTAAAGCGCGAAGGAATCGTCCCGGGCCAGCTCTGCCCAGTACTCCGTGCCCGCGGCGTTGTTCCCCTGGCCCCAGCCAGCCGTCACGCTGCTGATGCCGAGGTCGGTGACCGAGAAGGACACCGGCTCGGCGGGCGGCGTGGCGGTGGAGACGGCTGCGCTGTAAGCGCCCGGATCCGGGTCCGTGGAGACCTTGACCTTGAAGTAGTACCGCATATTCGAGGAAAGCCCGTAATAAGCCGTGGTCTGCTGCCCCAGCGTGAGCGCGGCGCTCGCTAAAGTGACCGAAAAGGCCGGATCTTCGGAGAAGGCCGCCCAGGGAGTCTCGGTGCCGGGGGTGTCCAGGGTCCAGGCCAGGGATACGGAACCGGTAGAAGCCGAGGTGAAGCCCACCCCCGCCGGCACGGCTCCCGTTGCGGCACCAGAAAAGAAGGCAAAGCAAGTCCCTGCCAAAACGGCCTTTTTCATTCCACCCTATATTATAGATAATATAGCCGGAAGGGGTAAGGTGACTGGAGATACGTTTGACGGAAGTTACAGATATCCCCGGCCCCGCCCGCCAGGACAGGCGGTCTCAGAACCCCAGCTCTTCGTTCACCAGCAGCACGGTTATGTCCGCCGGCCAGGGCTTCTTCCAGAGTATGGTGGCGGCGTTGCAGATGCGGGAAGGAGAGGCGCAGTCCGCGCACCGCCCGGTCTTTACGCAGGGATTGTCCTTGGAGAGCCTGACGTTATTGGCTATGGCGGCGGTATCGCGTGAGCGCCGGAGCCCCTCCTCCTGGTCCTTCGAAAGCTTGTTGACCCCTGCGATGAGCACCAGACGCCTGGGCCCCCAGGTGACCGCGGCGCCGCGGTTCCCGTTGGCGTCCACGAAGACGAGCTTGCCGTCCATCGTAACGGCCTGCGGCGAAGCGAGGTAGATGTCCGAGCCTAGCGCCTCAAGCCAGACGGCGCGCCGCTGCTCGGCATCCATCCCGGGCTTGTGGGTGACTATGGTATTCCCGGCCTTTTCGAGCGCCGCGGGCAGGCCCAGGGCCTGGACGGTCATCGAGCCTCCCAGCCCCACCTTCCTGCCGCTGCCGGCCGGCTTCAGGGCCGCGTCCGCGGCTTCCCGGCCGGAAGCGTATACCTCGGCCGAAAAACCGTTGGCGCGCAGCGCCCTGGCGGCGTTCTCCAGCCTCGTGCGGTTCAGAGCCTCTATCTGCTGCTCCATAAGTTCTCCCTGTCCCCTCATGAAAACGCCCCGGGCCTTGGGGGCCCCGGGGCGTCCGTGCCGGGCCTCCGGCGTCAGGGCTGCGTCCTGCGCACCAGCTCCTGCGCGTCCCAGCGCAGGTCGCGGGTCTTCCACTGTATATCGCGGCAGGCGCGGCTGAGATCGGAAGCGTTCCACTGCGCGTCGTAGCCTATCAGCTTGGGGTCGATGCGGCGCACGGTGGCCTCCAGGCTCTGGGCGGCGTTCAGCACGTCGAACTGGAAGCGGTTGTCCAGGTCGCGGGCGTCCCACTCTATGTCGCGGGCCAGCTGGCTGAGCTTGTCGTCCTTGACGGCCTTGTTCTGCAGGTCCTTGATCTCGAACGCGAGACGCTGCAGGTCGCTGACGCGGCGGTCCATGTCGGACTTCATCCGGCGCAGGTCGCCGGCGAAGAAGGCGTTCGAGGAGCCCTGCTCTATGCGGCGCGCGTCCGACTCCAGGCGGCTGATGTCGCTGCGCAGCCAGGTGGTATCGTTCTCTATGCGGGAGAGGTCGTTCTTGAACTGCTGGAACCTGTAGACCAGCTCCTGAGGGACTTCGTCCTTCTGGACGGCCGGGGCCGGTACGGGCTGGGGCTCGGCCGCGGACGCCAGGTCCGGCAGCTTCAGCTGGTCGAGCCGGAAATCAACGGCATAGGCGGAGACCGCCGGGAAAAGAACCGAAACCGCTATTATCAGTCGCTTCATCCTCTATCCTCCCGAATTTAAGACGTTTGAAGTATTATACGCTTCGCAGGCTGACGGCGTAAGCGTCTTTGGACCCAGCCAGTGGCCGGGTCCTTTGGCCTATTTCTGCCGCAGCACGGCCAGCGAAAGCGGCTCCACCATGACGTTCCCCGAGACCGGGGCGCCGGGGTCCTTCGCCAGCCCCTCCGGGCCAAAAGCCCTCAGCCACTTGCCGCCGGGCAGCGCGAAACTGCGGGGCTTCTTCTCCGGGTTGACCAGCACCACTATGCGCCCCCAGGGGTCCCCCACCTTCCCGCCGTAAAGCTGGTAAGCGATGGCCGGGGACTCTATCTTCAGGCCGAGCTGTTCGTAGAACTTCAGGTTCTCGCGCACCTCGGTCTCCGTCTTCATGCGGAAGGCCGGATGCGCCTTGCGCATGGCGATCAGGTCGCGATAATAGGAGAAGACAGCGAAGTTCTTCTTCTTGCGGTCCCAGTCCAGCTTGTTGACGGCGTCCGGCAGGTTGTAGGAATTATCCTCCCCTCCCTTCGTGCGCAGGAACTCTTCGCCGGCGTGCAGGAACGGGATGCCCTGGGAGGTCAGCACCAGCGCGTTGGCGAGCTTGTCCATCGCCACCTTGACGGCGTAAGGCTCGTCGGGCACGGACAGGTCTATCCGGTCCCACAGCGTGTGGTTGTCGTGGCAGGAGACGTAGTTCATGGTCTCCAGCGGCCCGTCGGTAAAGTCGTCCACGGCCCCGCGGATGCCGCGCATCACGGCTTCCCTGTTGCGCGCGGCCTCTACGTAGCCCAGGTCCTTCAGCGAGAAGACGCTGCCCTTTACGGCGTCGCGGAAGCCGTCGTTGAACACCGCGTAGCCTTTGGAGCGCTGGCTGCCCTTGCCCACGCCGTTGACCGGCGAGTCCCCGGCCTTCCACGGCTCGCCGTAGACGATGATGTCCGGCTTCTCCTTCTTCAGCGCGGCCATTACAGCGTCGGCGGTGCCGGTGTCCATCAGGCCCATCAGGTCGAAGCGGAACCCGTCCACCTTGTAGTCGCGCACCCAGTGCAGCAGGCTGTCCACTATGAACTTCCTGGCCATCGGCGCCTCGGTGCGGATCTCGTTGCCGCAGCCGGAGCCGTTGTAATAAGTGCCGTCGGGCTTCACGCGGTAGTAGTAGTCCATCGCCGCCGCGTTGAAGTTATAGACGCTGGCGCGGGTCTCGGCGGTATGGTTGTAGACCACGTCCATTATCACCTTGAGCCCTTTCCGGTGGAAGGCGTCGACCATGGCCTTGACCTCCCGCACCCGCGAGCCGTCCGACGGGTCGGTGGCGTAGGAGCCCTCCGGGGAGTTGTAGTTCACCGGCATGTAGCCCCAGTTGTAGGAGGACGTGCTGTCGCCGTTCTCGAAGTCCTCTATCGGCAGGATATGGACGGCGTTGACGCCCAGCTCCTTGATGTGGTCCAGACCGGTGGTTATGTCCGGGAAATCAGTGTTCCGCGTGCCGGACTCGGCGGCGCCCAGGTATTTCCCCTTGTTCTTCACGCCGGAACGCGGGTCCATCGTGAGGTCGCGCAGATGCACCTCGTAGACCACCGCCTCGGAGCGGTCGAACGACGGGCCGGCCGCCACCGGCGTCGAGTCGGTGAACACCAGGGCGCGGCCGGCGTCGCCGGTCACGCAGGCGGCGTACGGGTCCAGGCCCTCGTAGACCTTGCCGTTCTGAACGGTCCTGACCCGGTAGGACTTCCCCTCGAGCGGGAAACCGAAATCCTTTTCCCATACCCCGTTGCCGACGGGCTCCATGGCGTAGACGGCAGGGGCCGTTGCGTCCGGGCCGTAGACCAGCGCCTCGGCCTTAGCCGCGTACGGGGCGAAGAGGCGCAGCACGGGGCTCTTCGGGTCCCCGGAGAGGCCCATCGGCAGGGCGGAGTAGAATTCCGGGCCGTAGACCAGGTCCCCCAGCCGCAGAGCGGCCGAGCCCAGGCCGGGCGCCGTCAGCGAGTATTTTCCGGAGTTGATATCCGCGTAGTCCGCGGCCAGCCCCGGGAAGGTGAGCAGCGCCGCGCGGGAATAGCCGCCGCCGGCCGGCTCGACCGAGGCCGGCCTGAACGTCTCGCTGCCGCGCGTCAGGCGGAAGTCCTGGGAGGAAAGGAAGCCCTTGTCCAGCGGCCTTGTAAAGGCCGCCCGCACGACGCCGGCGGAGTCCAGCCAGGCGCCGGTCACGGCCGTGGAGATGGCCGGCGGCGCGGAATAAACCTTCTGGTCGCCCTCCAGCAGGTATATCTCGCCCTGCCTGGCCGCGTCGAGGATCCGGTCCGGGGCGTCCTTGTCGGCCCAGTTCCCCTTGCGCGGCAGGAAGCCGGTCCTTTTGCCGGAAAGCCCGCTGGCGTCGAGGTCCAGCTCGAAGAAGGCGCCGTAAGGGCCTTCTCCGGCAGGCTGCAGCTCGAAGCCGGGCTTCTTCTCCGACTCGTTCCAGACCCAGAGGTTCCAGCCCTGGTACGACCTGTCCAGGCGGCTGTAATGTATCACCAGCTTGTCGGCGGCTGAAAGCGGTTTTGGCATAATAACGGCTCCGATCAATATCAGTTGCAGAAGCTTCATTGTCAGGTCCCCTTTAGCGTTCCGTTTAATTGTAAAATATATGCCTATGCTCCTTACAGCGCTTTTTTTGCTTCTCGCCGCTCCCTCCCGC
Source organism: bacterium (assembly GCA_021811405.1). Taxonomy (GTDB): domain Bacteria; phylum Elusimicrobiota; class Elusimicrobia; order Elusimicrobiales; family UBA9959; genus UBA9959. The sequence goes on from JAJZOZ010000008.1 coordinate 5,853, forward strand.
GCGGCTGATCCCGCCATAGTCTCCTCTGCCCCGGCCAGGGTGGAGATCTCCACCGCCGAGATACGCTCGCTGGTCCTCTCCTCCCCGCCCATACGCGGCATACACCTGACCTCCTGGGGGGCCGGGTCCGAGAGGAACCGCAGGGAGCTTATAAAGAAGATCTCCGGCTCGGTCATAAACACCGTGGTCGTCGCGATCAAGGAGACCGACGGGAAGGTGTACATACCGGGCATCCAGAAAGCGGAGAAGTTCCGCACCTACACCGGCGCCATCACCAGGCCCGAGGAGATGCTGAAGGATTTCAAAAAGGCCGGCCTCTACACCGTGGCCCGCATCGTCGTCTTCAAGGACCAGATACTCCCCAGGGAGCGCCCGGACCTCGCCGTGCGCGAGCCTGGCGGCGGTCTCTGGCGCAGCAGCAACAAGGCCACCTGGATGGACCCCTATAACCGCGAGGTCTGGGCCTATATCCTCGACATCGCCGAGCGCTGCGCGCAGCTGGGCTTCGACGAGATCCAGTTCGACTACCTGCGCTACCCGTCGGAAGGCAACACTTCCCTCTGCCGCTATTCCAAAACGCACAACCGGCATACCGCGATAGCCAACCTGCGCGATTTCCTGGACTACGCCCGCAGGCGCCTGACGCCGTACAAGGTGAAGATGTCCGCCGACGTGTTCGGCCTGACCACCTCGGCCACGGACGACATGGGCATAGGCCAGGACCTGAAAACCCTCGCCTCGGGCGCCGATTACATCTACCCGATGATGTACCCCTCGCATTACGGCCCCGGCTGCTACGGCCTGAAGAACCCGAACGCCAGCCCCTACAGGGTGATCAACCACGGGCTGAAGGACGCCATGGCCCGGCTCGGCACGGATTTCGCCAAGGTACGCCCGTACCTGCAGGATTTCTCCCTCTTCGGCGTGCACTACGGCCCGTCGGAGGTGCGCGCGCAGCTGATCGCCGCGCGCCTCAACATGCTGGAGAGCTGGGTGCTCTGGAACCCGGCCAACAAGTACACCTGGTCCGCCCTCACCCCGCATTCCTACCGGGCTTTCGTGGACCCGTCCTACAAATAAGAACCCCCGGCCGCGGGGCCGGGGGCGCCGTAAGCCGCGCCGGCTCAGCGCAGCGGGACCTTCGCCCCGAAGAGGCGGTGGAACTCCTGCGGGGAGCCCGAGCCGAACTCTATGCCGCCCTCGTCGGACTCCAGGTCCGCGATGAGCTTCCGGCCGGAGTACAGCTTCACCCTGATGGTGCCCAGCAGCGCCTCGTAATCGTAGAACTCCCGGCCCTGCGGCGCCATGAACTTCAGCAGCAGGAACTTCTCCGCCGGCGCGTACGCGGAGATCTCTATGCGCTCGCCGCGCCCGTTGGCCGCCCGGACTTCCCACTTCCCGTAGTTCACGTCGAGCTTGATGTAGTCCCCGCTGCCCAGGCGGAAGGCGTACTCGCGCCCGCCGTAGCGGAACCCTATCCCCATGGCGTTTGGGAGGCTCATCCCGCCTATGACCTTCGGCTCGCCGCCGCCGGCGGCCAGCGCCGCGCCGGGGGCGCCCCTGAAATTATTGGAGACCAGCCAGGTCCACCACTTCGGGAAGCTCCGTCCCCAGTTGCGGTCCTGGTAGGCGGGAACGCGGTCCAGCCGGTAGGTCCTGCCGTTCCAGGACACCTCGCCCGTCATATAGGCGGAAGCCTGCGCCGGGTACCAGTAGATGTTGGAAAGACCCTGCGGGTACATGGTCCAGCCCATCGCGTTGAAGCCCCAGTCCTTCTCGACCTTCAGGTCCCACGACGCCTGCCCGCCTCCCGGCAGAGGCATGACGCCCTTCAGGGCCTTATCGGTGGCCGAATTGCGGCCCACCCGCACGAACGTCGAGGAAGCGGACGCCGAGAAAGCGCTGACCGGGAAAGCCTGCTCCGCGGTTTCCCCCTCCCCGAAGTTACCGGCGCTGACATAGGAGCGGGAAGCCGCGGAAGCCTGGGCTGTGTCGCCGGGATTCACGACGCCGTAGCAGAAGTAGAAGGCCTGGCCGGTCCCGGGCAGCACGGCCTTGTAGTACCACCATTCGTACCAGTCGCCGGGGCGGCCGTCCCAGATCAGCGCGTTGTAGCCGGCCTGGGAAAGGCCGGGGCGGCCGGGAACGGACAGGGCCAGCGGGCGCGGCACCCGCGGTACCGCGGCGGCGCCCGGAAGGGAGTCCAGCGCGGGCCCGGCGAGGAGCGGCGAGTTCAGGAGCAGGCAGCAGGCGGCGGCGAGGGCGCGCACGATCAGCCCCTCACTATGGCCGCGTACTCTTTCCGCAGCCCGAAGTACTGCGCGAAGAGGCTGCCGATGTCGGTGAGCCCAGGCATGAGCCCCGTCTTCAGGCCGCCGAGCTTCCGGTCGCCGCCTTTGCGGCAAGCGATGAACGGCAGCGGCTCGTTGTTGTGGTAGCCGTAGTCCTCGCGGTGGAGCATGCCGTGGTCGGCGGTGATGGCCAGCAGGTCGCCCTTGGCCATGTGCTTCTCTATCAGAGGCAGGCAGCGGTCTATCTCCTCGAGCGACTTGAGAGCCCCCTCCACGTCGCGAGTGTGGCCGTAGACGCTGTCGGTGTCGACGAGGTTGGTGAAGATGAAGGTGCCCTTAGGGCGGTAGACGGCGTGCGCGGCCTCGAGCGCGTTGACGGTGCCCTGTATCGAGAATGGGTTGGTGTCCTTCCTCTTCGGGTGCACGAAACGCAGTTTCAGCGAGGGGTCCAGGTAGACCTCGCTGTTCAGCTTGATCTTCGCGCGGTAGGAGGTGTTGACCAGGTCGGCCGTCTTGCCGACCGCCACGGTCCAGACGGCGGCCGCGTTCATGACGTCCACCAGCGTGCGCTGGCCTATCGGCAGCACCGCGTCGTGGCGGTTGGAGGTGCGGATGATCTCGCCCTGCTCGTTCCTGACGTAGGCGCGGGCGATGGCGCGGGTAATGGGGATCTTCATCTCCATCGCGAGCGCGAAGGCGGTCTCGGCTATTTTGTGCTGCTCCGCCACCGGTATCACCGACTCGTTCATCGCCAGCTGGATCAGCGGGTCGCATTTGCTCGCGTAGGCTATCGGCCTGCCGGTGCGCTCGTGCTCCTCGGCGTTAAGCTCGATGGCCTCCATGCCGCCCGCCATCTTGTTGTAGAAGGTCTTGCGCCCTATGCGCCGCTCCAGCTCTTCGAGGTAGTCGCGGCGGAACCCGTCGGGGAACAGGTCGTAGGTGCGGTGGTCGACCACGCCCATCATCTCCCTGTGCCCCACCAGGCTGTCGGCGGTGGCGGAGACCTGGCTGACGCGCGCGGCATAGGACTTGCCGCCGGTCTTGCCGAGGCGCTTGCGGAACTCGGGCAGGACTATCTCCCCCAGACCCAGGCGGCTCAGGTTGGGCAGCTTCACCTTGCCGGGATATTTTGAAAGCAGGTACTCCAGCGTCGAAAGCCCGACGGCGTCTATCACTATCAGCAGGCCGGTTCTCTGTGCGTGTTTCATGGTCCCTCCGTGGAAATTCTACCAAATGCCCGGCAGCAGCCTGTACCGCACCCTGGCCGCGTAAGCCTCGTAGCCGGGCAGGGAGCGGCGCAGCAGGCGGTCCTCCATGGCCGTCCGGAAGACCACGGCGCAGGCCAGCAGCAGCGCGGGGACCGCGGCGGCCGCCGAGCCCAGCGCGGGCGGGGTGGCCAGGAAGAAAGCGGCCGTCGCCAGGTAGAACGGATGCCTGAGCGCCGAATAGGGGCCGGCCTCCGCAGTGGACTGCCCGGGCCTGACCGCGGAGGCGCCTATGGCGGACGGGTTGCTCAGCAGCGCCCACAGCGCCAGGGCGTAGGACAGGACTACGGCCAGGAACGCGGAGACCCGCGCCGCGCTACCCCAGCCGGAGGCCGAGCGCGAATCAGCGCCGCAGACGGCCAGCATGACGAAGGTCAGGGAAGTGACCGCGAACCCGAAAACCCTGTCCCACCAGTGGGCAGGGGCCGGGCGCTCGAGCTCCCGCAGGCGCAGCAGGTCCGGAGAGCGGCTGCCCAGCAGCGAGACCACGGCGGCGGACCAGCCGGCGTAAAGGGCCGCGTACAGCCAGCCGGCCGCCCAGGAGATCCCCCGGGCAGGGACGAAAAGCAGGGCGCAGAGGGCCAGCACGCGCAGCGCGGCCTTCACTGCGGCCGCCGGGCGCGGGTCCCCGGCGGGAACGGATTCCTCGTGCATACCCGAAAATTATAGTATATACCCATGAACGTACTCCCACTCTTTTTAGCCTTTCTGCCGGCCGCGGCCGGCGCCGCCCAGGTCCGCCATACGCTCGACGTAAAGATTACCCCTTCCGCTTCCCTCATCCGCGTCAGCGACAAGGTCACGCTCGCCACGCCCTCCCGCGAGCTGGTCTTCAGCCTGCACACCGGGATGTCCCCGTCCGCCAGGGAAGGGCGGCTGGAAGAGCTCCCCGCGGAGGCCGCCTCCCGTTACGGCATAAATTCGGCGGGCTCAGCCCCGCTCTCCGTCTATAAGCTCACCTTACCCGGGCCGGCCTCCTCCTTCACGCTGGACTACCAGGGCAGGATCTTCCAGCCGCCGGGCGAGCAGGCCCAGGAATACGCGCGCAGCTTTTCCGAGACCCCCGGCATTATCTCGGCCGACGGCTGCTATCTCTCCGGGGCCTCGGGCTGGTACCCCTCTTTCGGGGACGGGCTGGTCACCTACGACCTGCGCGCGTCCGTCCCCGCCCCGTACGACACCGTCTCCGGCGGCGACAGGACCGAGCACGCCGTGAAGGGCGGCGTCGCCGCCGCCCGCTGGGTGGCCTCCTCGCCGCAGGACGAGATAAACCTGACCTGCGGCAAGTATACCGAGTATGCCCGCGAGGAGCGGGGCCTCAAGTACTACGCCTTCCTGCTGCAGCCGGACCGGGCCCTGGCGGACAGGTACCTGGAGGCTACCGGCCGCTATATCTCCATGTACTCGGACCTGCTCGGTCCTTATCCCTACCGCAAGTTCGCCCTCGTGGAGAATTTCTGGGACACGGGCTACGGCATGCCGTCCTTCACGCTGCTGGGAAGCAAGGTGATCCGGCTGCCGTTCATAATCAACACCTCCTACCCGCACGAGATCCTGCACAACTGGTGGGGCAACGGCGTTTTCGTGGACTACGCGTCCGGCAACTGGTGCGAGGGCCTGACAGCCTACCTGGCCGACTACCTGATAGCCGAGAACAGGGGAAAAGCCAGCGAGTACCGGATGGCCACGCTGCAAAAATACGCGGACTACGTCTCCGGCGGCGCCGACTTCCCGCTGACGGATTTCCGCTCCAGGCATTCCTCCGCGTCGGAGGCAATCGGCTACGGCAAGGCCCTGATGATGTACCACATGCTCAGGAACATGCTCGGCGACGCCAACTTCCGCAAGGGGCTCCGGAAGTTCTATTCCGACAACCTGTTCAGCACCGCCTCGTTCGACCACCTGCGCGCCGCCTTCGAATCCGTGACCGGCCCCGGCCGCCTCAAGCCGTTCTTCGACCAGTGGACGAAGCGGGCCGGGGCGCCGGCCCTGCAACTGCGCGGCGCCAGGCTGACCCGGACCCCGGAAGGCTACGACCTGGACTTCACCGTGGCGCAGACCCAGGACGGCCCGCCGTACTCGATGCAGGTCCCGGCCGCCATATATCTCGCCGGGCAGCCCGCGCCGCGCATGAAGACGCTGTCGCTCTCCGGCCCAGAGGACACCTTCCATTATTCGGTGCCGGTGATGCCGGTGCGGCTGGAGATAGACCCGGAATTCGACGTGTTCAGGCGGCTCAGCCCGCTGGAGACGCCCCCCACGCTCTCCCGCGTGCTCGGCGCCGGGAAGCCCTCCATCATAGTCCCGGCCGGCGCCGGCGGGGCGCGGTGGCGGGAGCTGGCGGCGGCCTGGGACAAGGATAAGAGCAACCTGCCGGAGGTCGCGGAGGACTCGTCCCTGCCGGCCCCCCCGGAGGCGGCCTCGTACTGGCTTTTCGGCGGAGAGAACCGTTTCGCCCCGGAGCTGCAGAAGTCCCTGGAGCGTTACGGCGCGGTCTTCTCCTCCGGCTCCGTCACGCTGGACGACCGCGTCTTCCCGCTGGCCGGCAGCACCTTCGTCTTCGCGGCCTTCAGCCCGGCCTCCCCGGAGCGCTCCGCGGCGCTGATACTCTCGGACAGCGCGGACAAGCTGGGGCTGCTGGCGGCCAAGCTGCCCCATTACGGGAAGTACTCCTGGCTGGTCTTCGACAGCGGCATGAACTCCGTGGCCGCCGGGATCTGGCCCGTGCGGAGCTCCCCGCTATCGGCCGACTTTTCCGCAGCCGCGCCCGCCGGCGGCCCCTACCCGGCGCGCGAGCCGCTGGCGGAGCTGCCGTCCGTCTTCTCCGAGGGGAGGCTCAGGGAGGACGCCTATTTCCTGGCGTCGCTGCCCGGGGGACGGGCTCCCGGCTCCAAAGGGCACGACAAGGCGGCGGCCCGTATCGCCGAGGCCTTCGGGAAGGCCGGCCTGAAGCCTTTCCCGGCGGACGGCTTCGCGCCGCCGGCCCGGCCCGGGGAGCGCAACGTTTCCGGGGCGGTGCGAGGCACGTCGCGCCCGGCCGAGTACGTCTTCATTACCGCGCACTACGACCATCTCCCCCCTGCCGGCGGGGCGGTCTACCCCGGCGCTGACGACAACGCCTCCGGCGCGGCCCTGCTGCTGGAACTGGCCCGCTATTACGCGGCCCGCCCGCGGGAGCGCACGATAGTGTTCGCCGCTTTCGACGGCGAGGAGACCGGCCTGGCCGGCTCGAAGGCGTACCTCGCCGCGCTGCCGGCCGATATAAAGGAAAGGACGGACGCCGCGCTGAACTTCGACACGGTGGGCAGGCTGGGCGCCGGCAAGATACTGGCGATAGGGACCGGTTCTTCGGACAAGTGGGTGCACATACTCCGCGGCGCGGGCTTCGTGACCGGGGCGGACAACGCCCCGGCCGGGGACCTGGACTCCAGCGACCAGGCCAGCTTCATCTCCGCCGGCATACCGGCCATACAGCTGTTCAGCGGCCCCAACCCGGACTACCATAAGCCGACCGACACCCCGGACAAGCTGGACGTCCGGGGCATGGCGCGGATAGCGGAGTTCTCGCGGGAGATAATAGACTACCTGGCCGGGGACTCGGAATTCCTTACGCGCCCCTCGGGCAGGCCGGCGGCCGCCGGCCCGGCCGGCCAGCGGAAGGTGTCTACGGGGCTGGTCCCGGACTTCTCGTTCTCCGGCAAAGGGGTGAGAGCCCAGGAGATAGCGCCCGGCTCCCCGCTCGAAAAGGCGGGGCTGAGGGCCGGGGACGTGATAGTGAAGCTGGGAGGCAAGGCCGCGAACGACCTGAGGGCCTATTCGGCCCTGCTCAAGGAGCTTTCGCCCGGGCAGAAAGTGTCCGTCACTTATATTTCCGGGGACGCCGAGCGCACTGCCGAGATAGAGCTGGCCGCGCGCTGAGGATTACGGCTCGTCGATCTTGCAGGTGTTGATGCCGAGCAGGGAGTAAAGGCCGCACCAGCTGAATATCCCGGTGAGCAGGGCCACCGCGGCCGCTACGCCCATTATCAGGCCGGCCGTGCCGCCGGTCAGATAGGCGGCGACCCCCAGCGCCATCCCCACGATAATCCTTATCACCCTGTCGGGCTTGCCGACGTTCTTGGTAAGCATATTTCCTCCTCAGGCCGCCGCTTCCAGCACGGCCTTCAGCATGGCCGGCTCCGGCTGGGCCCCCACCAGGCTGATCCTGTCGTTGACCACTATCTGCGGCACCCCGGACACCCCGTACTTGTCGGCGAGCTGCGGGAACTCGGAGGCCTCTATCATCTCCGCCGTGACGCTGGCGGAAGCCAGCGCGAACTTGTGCGCCATCACCACGGCCGACGGGCAGTATGGGCAGGTGGGCGTCACGAAGACCTTTATGTTAACCGGCTTGGCCACCGCGCCGAGAGCGGCCACGGTTTCCGGCTGCAGGTCCTGCGAGCCGGCCGCGGAATTCTTAAGCGCCTCCAGCAGCGACACGAACTCGTAGCCGGCCGGTATGCCGTAGAAGCGCACCCGGGCCCCGGCGGGACCCTCGACCACCGCCGCGGGGGTAAGCGTAACCCCGTAGGAAGCGGCCTTCTCGGCGTCGGTAACGCGGTTAAAGGCCTCGAAAACGACCTTGTCGGAAAGGCCGGAGACTTCCCTGTAGAACTCCTCCGCCGGGCCGCAGGTCTGGCACATCAGGTTCTCCTTGAAGAACACGATCTTGACCGCGCCCGGGAGGTCCGCCAGGCGCTTGCGCACCTCGTCGGCGGTCTGCTGGTCCATGAATCCCATAAGCTCTCTCCTTTTCCCCTTCCGAATTAGATGCCGCGGACCGGTCAAAGTTTCAGGGCCCGCCGAAAAGCAAAAAAGGCATCCGCCAGGATGCCTTACCGGGAAGCCGCGCCGCGTCCTCCGGCTATTATAGCACCTTGAGCACGCCCAGGAAATCCGCGGGCGGGTCTGCCTCGAAGGAGAGCGTCTTCCCGGCCGTATCCTTGAACTTCAGCTTCCAGGAATGCAGCATCAGCCTCGGGTACGCCGCCTGCTTCGCGGCGTCGCCGTACATAGGGTCCCCGACGACAGGATGGCCGATGGAATAGAGGTGCGCCCTTATCTGGTGCCTGCGCCCGGTGACTATGGAGACCTCCAGCACGGTGGCTTTCTTGTGCTTCTCCAGGACGGCGTAGCGGGTGAGCGAAGGCTTGCCGTCGAACGCGACCGACATGCGCCCGGAGCCGCGCTGTTTGAGCGGCTTGTCTATCTCCCCTTTCCGCTCCCGCACCTGCCCCTCCACGGCGACCAGGTAGGTCTTCTCCACCGCCCGGGTCTCGAACAGGCCGGAATAGTACTTGTGCGCCTCCGGGGTGCGGGCGAAGATGATCAGGCCGCTGGCGTCCTTGTCGAGCCTGTGGGTCACGTACACCCGGCCGAAGCGCTGGTGCAGCAGGCCTACCAGGTGCTTGGCCCGGGCCAGGTCCCCGCGCGCCGGCATCGTCAGCACTCCCGACGGCTTGTTGACCACCAGCAGTTCCGGGGTCTCCTTCAGCACTTCGATATCTTCGGGTTTCATCGGTTGAAGTCCTTTTTGTAAGCTTCCCCGGCGGCGATGGAGACCACGCCGCCGAGCACCAGGTAGAGCATGGCCAGGAATACCGCCAGTGGCAGGCCGGCGGCGTCCGAGACCAGGCCGAGCAGGAACGGCGAGACCGCGTCGCCCAGCGCGTGGATGATGAAGATGTCCACCGCGAAGGCCATGGAGCGCATGCCGGAGGGCACCGTCTCCACGATGGCGGCGTGGTACGGGCCGGAATACGCAAAGATGAAGAACTCGGCGAGGAACATCAGCGCCAGGCAGGAGCGCAGGTCGCCGGAGAGGATGGCGGCCGCGCCGAAAGGCACGCTCAGGAAGAAGCTGGCGTAGCCCACCACGAAGTAGGCGCGGCGCGTGCGGGGGCGCAGCCAGTCCGCCGCCCAGCCCCCCGCGAAATTCCCGGCCAGCCCGGCGGCCACCGTCACCGCGCCGAACAGGAAGCCGGCCCTGGCCACGGAGACCCCGAAGGTGCGCACGAAATAGGACGGCATCCAGGCGGCCAGGCCCCCGACGGTGAACGTGCCTATGGACTGCGCCAGGCAGACCAGCATGAAGGTGCGGTTGGCGAACAGGGCCTTGTAGCCGGACAGCGGCACATGGACCGCGCGCGAGGTCTTTTCCGGAGTCTCTTTGAGCGCCAGCGACGCCAGTCCCAGCAGCAGCCCCGGGACGGCCACTATGTAGAAGGCCTCCCGCCAGCCGAAGCGCTGGCCCAGGTAGCCGCCCAGCAGGTAGCCCACCGCGCTGCCGGCCGGGATGGCCAGGGCGTAGAGCGCCATGACCCTGGCGCGCCTGGCCTCCGGGAACCATTCGGCCAGGAAGGACGGCGAGACCGTGCCGTAGCCGGCCTCCCCTACGCCCACGGCGGAGCGGGTGACCGCCAGCTGGGCGTAGGTCCTGACCAGCCCGCTGAAGAGCGTGGAAACGCTCCACAGCACGGCGCTCAGGCCTATGATGGCCGGGCGCCGCAGCCTGTCCCCGAGGTACCCGACGAAGGGGGCCACGCACATGTAGACTATCATGAAGGACGAAGCCAGGAAGCCCAGCTGGGCGTCGCTGAGGCGCAGGTCCGTCTTTATCAGCGGGAAGACGGCGTACAGGACCTGCCTGTCTATGTAGTTGAACAGGCTGAGGGCGAAGATGAGCGCCAGCACCCTGCGGGCGTATTTAGCGTCGTTCATGACCGGGTATAAATGATAGCAAAATGGTAATATGTAAGCGGCAGCCCATACCTTTTTCCGGAGGACCCTACAGATGAAAAAGACCGCCAGGAAACCCGCCCCGAAGGCTTCGCGCCTGACCTACGCCCCGAAGAACGGCTACGAGAAGATCTCCCCCGCCGAGCTGAAGCGCTGCGAGGAAGTCAACCGGTCCTACATGGATTTCATAACCAAGGCCAAGACCGAGCGCGAAGCCCACGACGAGGCCGTACTGCTGCTCGAGGCCGCCGGCTTCAGGAACATGAAGCAGCTGGAGAAGGAAGGGACCCGCCTGGTCCCCGGCGACAGGGTCTACCGCTCCAGCGAGGGCAAGACGCTGATGGCCGTCGTGGTGGGAAAAAAGCCTCTCGAGGCCGGCATGCACATCGTGGGCGGCCACACCGACTCGCCCCGCATAGACCTGAAGCAGAACCCGCTCTACGAGAAGGACGGCCTGGCCCTGCTGGACACCCATTATTACGGCGGCATCAAGAAGTACCAGTGGCTGACGATACCGCTGGCGCTGCACGGCGTGGTGGCGAAGCCCGACGGCAAGATGGTGAAGGTCTGCATAGGCGAGGACCCCTCCGAGCCGGTGCTCTGCATCACGGACCTGCTGCCCCACCTGGGCGCCGAGCAGGCCCGCAAGCCGCTGGGAGAGGCCGTCCCCGGCGAGAGCCTCGACGTCGTCGCGGGCTCCATACCCGCCGCCGACAAGGACAAGAAGGAGAAGATCAAGCACAACCTCCTCTCGCTGCTGAACAGGAAGTACGGCATCACCGAGGAGGACTTTCTCTCGGCCGAGCTGGAGATAGTCCCCGCCGCCAAGCCGCGCGAGGCTGGCCTCGACCGCTCGATGGTGCTGGCCTACGGCCACGACGACCGCGTCTGCGCCTACGCGGGCCTGAAGGCCCTGCTGGACCTGAAGGGAACGCCGGAATACACCGCCTGCGTGCTGCTCTGCGACAAGGAGGAGATCGGCTCCGTCGGCGCCACCGGAATGGCCTCGTTCCTGTTCGAGAACTCCTCGGCCGAGCTGCTGAACCTGACCTCCGACTCCTACAGCGAGCTCTCGCTCAAGCGGGCCCTGCACAACTCCTGGATGCTGTCGGCCGACGTCAACGGCCTGTTCGACCCGATGTTCCCCTCGGTCAACGAGAGGCGCAACACCGCGTTCGTCAACCACGGGGTCTGCGTGACCAAGTTCACCGGCTCCCGCGGCAAGTCAGGCTCCTCCGACGCCAGCGCTGAATTCATGGCCCATATCCGCCGCATCTTCGACCGCGGCGGCGTGATCTGGCAGACCGGCGAGCTCGGCAAGGTCGACCAGGGCGGCGGCGGCACCATAGCTCAGTTCATGGCCCGCTACGGCATGCAGGTGGTGGACTGCGGCGTCGGGCTCTTCTCGATGCACGCGCCGATGGAGCTGGCGGGCAAGCTGGACATCTACATGGCCTACAAGGGCTACCTCGCCTTCATGAAGGACGCCCGGAAGTAAGATAAGAATGGATGCCAGCCGGACCGGAACGCAAAACACGCGGTCGTCCACACCGTGGCCGCCGCTCGTCACTCCCTCGCCGCGCTACGCAAGCGGCTTCGGTCCGCGACGGTTTTGCTAACCCGGTCCGGCCGTCATCCGCGGCCAGTTGACCTTTCCATCTTATGACGATAAAACTTCTAGTGACAGGCGGGACTTTCGACAAGGAGTACAACGAGCTCGACGGGCAGCTCTTCTTCCGCAAGACCCACCTGCACGAGATGCTGGCGCTCGGCCGCTCGCGAGTGAAGGTGGCTGTCAAAGAGCTGATGATGATAGACAGCCTGAACATGACCGGCGCGCACCGGCGCCGCATACTCGCGGCCTGCCTGGCCGCCAGGGAGAACCACATAGTCGTCACGCACGGCACCGACACGATGCCGAAGACCGCGGCGGTGCTCGGGCCGGCCGTTAAGAACAAGACGGTGGTGCTGACCGGGGCTATGGTACCCTACAAGTTCGGCTCTTCCGACGGCCTGTTCAACCTGGGCTCGGCCCTCTCGTTCGCCCAGACCCTGCCGTACGGGGTCTACATAGCGATGAACGGGCGTTATTTCAACTGGTACAACGTCAGGAAGAACCGGGCCAAGGGCGAGTTCGAAGAGGCGCGCTAGGCTGAGGAGGCGCAAAAAAAGCCGGGGCTCTCCCCGGCTTTTTTCACTCCGTCAGGAGGTCAGAAAAGCTTCCGGGTCTTCTCCCAGGCGGCGCCGCTGTCGGGGTTGGTCAGCACGGTCTCCTTGCCGGAGCCGTCTATCCAGACGGCCGCCGTGCCCTTCATCCGGGAAAGCAGCGCGAAGGCCTTCTCCCTGCCCACCACGGCCAGCATGGCCGAGGACATGTAGTTCTCGCTCTCCAGCCGCGGAAAATACACCACCAGGCTGGAGAAGTCCGGCAGCGGGTAGCCGGTCTTCAGGTCGAGGATATGGGAGTAGAGTTTCCCCTCGATCTGCACGAAATGCTCGCGCCCGGAGGAGGACAGCATCACGCCCTGGCCGAACCTGAACGTCCCGAAGGTCTTGTCCTCGTTGAAGGGGTCCGTGACCGGGTACTTCCAGTCCCGCTTGCCGTAGGCCAGCATGTTGCTGCCAAGCCAGAGCTCCACCGGGTAGGGCGGGTTCATCTCCCGCAGCATCCTTGCCGCCCGCACGAAGCAATAGCCGCGGAGTATGCCGCCGAGGTTGATCTGCACCGGCCGAGCGAAGCGCACCATCCTGCGGGCAGCGTCCACCTGAACGTAACCCGAGCCCATGTTGGCCAGCGCCTTCGCTATCTCCTCCTTCGACGGCATCTTCCTGGTGGAGGCGGCCTCCTGCCAGATGGGCCAGAGCGGGGCGAAGGTGATGTCGAAGGCCCCGTCGGTCAGCCTGTAATAGTCCAGCGACAGGCGCAGCAGGAAAAGGAACTCGTCGTTCACCTTCACCCACTCGCCGTAGGCCTTCTTGTTGACCACCGAGGTCATGCTGTAGGGATCGGTATAGCTGAAGTCGCCGGAGATGCGGTTCCACTCCTTGAAGACTGCGTCCGCTATCAGCTTGCCTGAAGCCTCGTCCGCCCCGTACACTTTGACCTGCGCGGGGACGCCCATGATAAAGGATTTCTGCAGGAAGAACTCGTCCTGGCGCTTGGCGCAGGCGGCGGCCGCCAGCGCCAGCGCGGCGGGCAGGAGCAGGCGTAAAACTCTCGTCAGCGCGGTAGTCGCCGTCATATCCCTGAAGATACCTTATTTCCCGGGGCATTTCAACCCGGCGTTCCGGCGCGGTTCCGCGGCGCGCGATTATTTGGTATTCTAAGGATCGCAGTACCATAATAACTAGGGAAAAGGGGTATTCCGTGAAACATGCCATTTTTATCATAACGCTGGCACTGGCGCCGGCCCTTGCGCTGGCGGCCGCGCCCGCCGCCGGGAGCGCGGCGCCCGCGATGAAGGCCGCGCCCTCGGAAGAGCTGGCCGGCCTGGCCAAGTCCCTCTTCAAGGGCCTGAAGAAGAACAAGGGGCTCAAGCTGGCCGTGCTTGAATTCCCCTACGCCGGCGGCGGCGGCGCCGCCTCCTCCGCCGGGCCGGCGGTGGTGCAGGAGCGCCTCACCACCGAGCTGGCGCAGTACGAGGACCTCACGCTGATAGAACGGGCGCTGCTGAACAAGGTCCTGGCCGAGCTCAAGCTGCAGGTTTCCGGCGCGATGGACGACGATTCCGTCAAGAAGCTGGGCAGGACGCTGGGCGCCGACGCCGTGGTGCTCGGCACGCTTAACGATCTCAAGGACGGCCGCGCCGAAGTGAACGCCCGCGCGGTGGACACGGAGAGCGGGAAGATCCTGGCGGCCGCCTCCGCCGCCATCGGCCGCACCTGGACCGACGCCCCCGTCGGGCCGGTCACTCCGCCCAAGGACTTCGCCGCCAGGCCGCTGGTGCAGGTGGCGGTACTGCTGGACACCTCCAACTCCATGGACGGCCTGATAAACCAGGCCCGCACGCAGCTCTGGAAGATAGTCAACGAGCTGGTGACCGCGGAGAAGAGCGGCTCGAGGCCCTCCATAGAAGTCGCGCTTTATGAATACGGCAACTCCGCGCTCTCCAGGGAAAGCGGCTGGGTCAGGCAGGTGACGCCGTTCACCCCGGACCTGGACAAGGTCTCCTCCGAGCTGTTCGCGCTGAAGACCAACGGCGGCGAGGAATACTGCGGGCAGGTTATCAAGGACGCGGTGGAAGGCCTGAAGTGGAGCCCGAAGACCGACGTCTACAAGGCCATCTTCATAGCCGGCAACGAGCCGTTCACGCAGGGACCCGTCAGCTTCTCCGAAGCCGCGGCCGAGGCCAAGGCCAAGGGGATCTTCGTCAACACCATCTACTGCGGCTCCCGCCAGCAGGGCCTGGCCCAGCAGTGGAAGGCCGCCGCGGACCTGGCCGACGGCGACTACGCCAATATCGACCAGTCCGCGGCCAATTACGAGATCGCCGCCCCGCAGGACGACAAGATAGCCCAGCTGAGCACCCGCCTCGGCGACACCTACGTGGCCTACGGAGCCTCCGGAGCGGAGCGCCTGGAGCGCAAGAAAGCCGCGGCGGCCGAGGTCAGCGGCGCCGGGAAGTCCGTGATGGCCGAGCGCGCCGCCTTCCAGGCCGCGGCGCCGTCTGCGGCCAGGGCCGACGCCTCCTGGGACGTGGTCTCCGCCATCGAGAGCGGCTCCCTGAAAAAAGAGGAGGTGGAGGCCGACAAGCTCCCGGCAGAGCTGCGCAAGCTCGACGACAAGGCCCGCGCGGAATACCTCGAGGAGAAACTGGCCGAGCGCAGAAAGATCAAGGACGAGATCAACCGCCTCCAGGCCGAACGCAAGGCCTACATTTCCGCGGAGCAGAAAAAGGCCTCGGCCGCTAACACCCTGGATAAGGCGATGATAGATTCCATCAGGAAGCAGGCCACCGGGAGGGGCTACACCTTCCCGCAGTGAAGCGCTTCCCCGCCAATTTCCGCGCATGGGCGCTCCCCGCCCTGGCGGCTGTTTCCTGCCCCGCCCGGGCCGCGGCGCCGCCGCCGGCCCCCTCCCTCGAGGCGGAGGCGGCGCAGCTGATGGTCATCGCCTCCGACGCCTCCGACATCACGGAGGCCCGGGAGGCGGCCGCGGCCGGCATAGGCGGCATACAGCTGCAGTGGGGCTCCTACTCGCTGGAGGAGACGCGCGGCGTCGCCGCGGCGCTGCAGCAGGCGGCCAAATCCTCCCCCGCCGCCACGCCTCTCTTCATCGCCGCCGACTACGAGGGCGGCAGCGTCTACGTACCCACCACCCTGGGGCTGCTGGAGCTGCCGACCAACATGATGCTGGGCGCCGCCGACGACGAGAACAACACGGCCATTCTCTTCTACCTGGCCGGCAAGGAGCTGCGCAGGGCCGGCATCAACATGGCCTTCGGCCCGGTGCTGGACATCAACACCAACCCGAGGAACCCCATAATAGGGATCCGGTCGCTGGGCTCCGATCCCGCGCTGGCCTCGCGCCTCGGCTCGGCCATCATCAACGGCTTCAAGGCTTCCGGCGTGCTCGCCGTGGCCAAGCATTTCCCCGGGCACGGCGCGGCGTCCAAGGACTCGCACAAGACGCTCCCCGAGATCTCCCTCTCCACCGCCGAACTGCGCTCCACCCACCTGGTCCCCTTCGAGGCCGCGATAGCCCTGGGGGTCCCGGCCATCATGACGGCGCATATCCGGTACCCGGCGCTGGATTCGCGGCCGGCCACCCTCTCCCCCGCCGTACTGGGCGGCCTGCTCAGGAAGGAGCTCGGCTTCCGCGGCCTGGTGGTCACCGACAGTCTCGACATGCGCGCCGTCACCTCGCTGATGCCCGAAAGCAGGGCCGCGGCCGAGGCCCTTAAAGCCGGGGCCGACCTGCTGCTGATCGGCAAGGGGAGTTACCGCGCCGCGGCCGCCGAGATAGCCCGGCAGGTCAGGGCCGGGCTCATCCCGCGCGCCCGGCTCGACGACGCGTACCGCCGCGTGCTGGAGAGCAAGAAGGCGGCGGGCCTTTTCTCGCCCGCCGCGGACCTCTCGCCTTTCGACAAGGCCTACCTGGACATAGCCGGCGCCCTCTCCCGCGAGGCCGTGACGCTGGTGCGTCCCGGCGGCCTGGTGCCGCTGCCGCGGGACAAGAAGGTCGCGGTAATCATCTTCTCGCCCCCCCGGTTCGCGGCCAACGCCATCAGCCTCTACCGGGAGCTCCTGGCGGCGGGCTACCAGGCGAGCCAGTACTTCTTCGGCATAGGCCTGAAACCCGGCGAACTGGCCCAACTCACCGCCGCGGCCGCGAAGGCCGACGTGCTGGTGCTGGGCAGCTTCCAGTGGACCGGGGAGCAGAACACAGGCCAGCGCGACGCGCTTAACATTCTGCTCAATTCCGGGAAGCCCTCGGTCCTGCTGAGCCTGATGAACCCTTACGATATACCGGCCTACCCCGGCGCCGGAGCGGTGCTGGCGCTGTACGGCATGACCGCCCCTTCGATGGCCGCCGCCGGAGAGGTCCTGACCGGGAAGCTGGCCCCGCAGGGCAGGATGCCGGTGACGCTGCCCGAGTAGCCATGAAACCCCTGCGGACCGCGCTGATAATCCTCATCACTACGGCCGCGATGCTCGCGGTGCGGCAGTGGGTCGCCGTGCCGATCTACATAGCCAGCGATTCCATGTACCCCACGCTCTCCAAGGGCCAGCGCCTCGTGGTGGACAGGCTGACGTACCGCTTCCGGGAGCCGCGCCGCGGGGAGGTGGTCTCCTTCAAGTCCACGGTCGGGGAGGAGCACGAATCCGTGAAACGGGTGATCGCCGTGGGAGGCGACACCGTGGAGCTCCGCGAGAAGGCCGTCTACCTGAACGGCGAGCACCTCTACGAGAGCTACGCCCACTACGAGCGCCCGGACGAGCTGCTGGCCGGGGACGATCTCGGCCCGGTCAAGGTCCCGGCGGGGACGCTGTTCCTGCTCGGGGACAACCGGGACCGTTCGAGCGACTCGGCCACCTGGAAGGACCCCGCCACCGGCAAGCCGCCGCTCTTCCTGCCCCTGTCGGACGTTACCGGCAAGGTCAGGGGCGCTTACTGATTTATTTTTATAATGATTTCAATCGCCTGAACACTTTTTAAGGAGAGAGCATGTCACCGCGCATAATCAGCTTCCTGGGCATCTTCGTACTGCTGGGCATAGCCTGGCTCTTCAGCAAGAACCGCAAAGCCATAAACTACAAGACCGTCCTGACCGGCACGCTGCTGCAGATCGGCTTCGCCGTACTGATACTGAAAGTGCCGCCCGGGAGGATGGCCTTCCAGTTCCTCAACGACGTCATCATCAAGCTGCTCTCCTTCTCCGACGACGGCGCGAGGTTCCTGTTCGGCAGCCTGATCAACAACCAGTCCCTCGGCTTCCTGTTCGCCTTCCAGGTGCTGCCGACGATAGTTTTCTTCTCGTCCCTGATGGCCGTGATGTACTACCTGGGCGTCATGCAGAAGATAGTCCTCTTCTTCGCCAAGATAATGGCGAAATTCATGGGCACCTCCGGCGCGGAATCCCTTTCGGCCAGCGCCAACATCTTCGTCGGGCAGACCGAGGCCCCGCTGGTGGTCCGGCCCTACGTGGCCAGCATGACCCAGTCGGAGCTGATGGCCGTGATGACCGGAGGCATGGCCACGATAGCCGGCGGCGTGATGGCCGCCTACGTCGGCATCCTTATGGGTTACCTGCCCAACATAGCCGGCCACCTGCTCGCAGCCTCCATCATGTCGGCGCCGGCCGCGCTGGTGATGGCGAAGATGCTGGTGCCGGAGACCGAGGAGCCGGAGACCAGGGGCATAGTGAAGCTGCAGCTGGAGATCACCGACGCCAACGTGATCGACGCGGCCGCCAACGGCGCCACGGTAGGCATGCAGCTGGCGATAAACGTGGCCGCCTGTCTGGTGGCCTTCATGGCGCTCCTTTCGCTGGCCAATTTCATCACCGGCCACGTAGGGGCGCTCTTCCACTACCCGCAGCTCACCCTCGAGATGATCTTCGGCTGGATCTTCACCCCGCTGGCTTGGATCATGGGCGTTCCCTCCCACGACGTCGCGCAGGTAGCCAACTGGATGGGCCAGAAGACCGTGCTCAACGAGTTCGTGGCCTATTTCAACATGGCGAACTTCATAAAGGCCAACCCCGGCGCGCTGAGCGAGCGTTCCATAGTCATAGCCTCCTACGCGCTGTGCGGCTTCTCCAACTTCCTGTCGATAGCCATACAGATCGGCGGCATAGGCGGAATCGCCCCGGAGCGCCGGCACGACCTCGCCAAGCTGGGCCTCTACGCCGTGCTGGCCGGCTCCCTCGCCTGCTTCATGACGGCCGCCATCGCCGGCATGCTCCTCTGAGCCGCGCCTGCGGCGGGGAAAGGGCGGCCGGGCCGCCCTTTTTCTTTTCCCCCCGGAGCGGCCAAATATTCTAGAATTGCGTGATGGGCCTGAAGCTCCTGATAAATTCCCTGTTCCGCGGGGGCGCCGAGAAACAGTTCGCCGCCCTGGCCAGGCAGCTGCCGCACGATTCGCTGGTGCTCCTGGAGGACGAGGTCTCGCAGCCGGTGCCGCAGCGCCCCGTGATCCTTTCCGACCACAGGTCGACCACCTCCTCCCTGCTGAAAACGGCGGCCATACCGTCTTACGCCCGTAAGCTGGCCTCCATGACAGGTCCGGGAGACACGGTGCTCTCCTTCATGGAGCGGGCCAATATCGTCAACGTGATGGCGGCGGCCGTCTCCGGCCACCGGGCCGTCATCTGCGAGAGGACGAGCCCTTCCGGCGAGTTCTCCGGCCTGCGGGGCGCCCTGATGAAGCCGCTTATCCGGCGGCACTACCCGAAGGCCGCGCTAGTCGTCGCCAACTCCCGCGGCGTCGGCCGCGACCTCTCGGAGAATTTCGGGGTGCCGGAGGAGAAGATCAGGGTGATCAACAACGGCTGCGACACGGCCGCCATAGCGGCCCAGGCGGCCGCCCCGCTCCAGGAGGGCTGGGACGCCGTGTTCGCCCGCCCGGTGATCGTCACCGGCGGACGGCTCACGGCGGCCAAGGGCCACTGGCACCTGCTCAGGATTTTCCGCGAGGTCCGCAAGTCCGTTCCGGGCGCGGCGCTGGTCTTCCTGGGGGAAGGGGAGCTGGAAAAGTACCTCGTCGGGCTGGCCGCGGGACTGCGGCTCGGCTGCTTCGCCGGCCACGGAGTCCCGCCGGCGGGAGCGGACGTCTATTTCGCCGGCTTCCGTCCCAACCCGCACAGTTTCATAGCGCGGGCCAGGCTTTTCGCTTTCACTTCGCTGTGGGAAGGTTTCCCGAACGCCCTTCTCGAGGCCATGGCGGCCGGTGCGCCGGTAATCTCCGCCGACTGCGACTCCGGCCCGCGCGAGATCCTGGCCCCCGCCTCTCCTCAGGACTCCAGGACCGCCGCCCCGGAGAACGCCGAGTTCGGCGTATTGATGCCCCGCCTCTCCGGCCGACGGCTGGCGCCGGCGGCCCCCCTGGAGCCGGAAGAACTGGTCTGGTCCGGGAAATTGTCGGAGATGCTGCAGGCGCCGGCGGCCCTGCGCGTCTACTCAGAGGACGGCCTGAGGCGCGCGGCCGATTTCGAGCTGGCCCGGGTGGCGGAGCAGTGGCGGAAACTGCTGGCCGCTACCACATGAAATAGACGTTCTCCTTCTTCCCTTCCTGCCCGCCGGCCTTCTTCCCCGCCTTCTTTTCCGCCGCGGGCGCCGGCTTGCGCGGTTTCGGCAGGCCGTAATAGGCGGCGCGGTCGAAAGGCGCCGGCCTGTCCGCGCCGAACCGGAAAGCCACCGTCACGCGGTGGGAATCGCCGAGGTCTCCGTACGGGACGAAAGCGTAGTCTATGCGCAGGTCGCGGTTGGCCAGCCCCGCTCCGGCGGTAAGCCCGGGTCCGGCGTAACGGCTGCGGCCGCTCCTGTACCCGGCCCGGACAAAGAAATATTCCTTAGGCCCCGTCTTCAGCCGCGCTTCGGCGCCCGCGGCCACGGCGTCGTCGGAGCCGCCGGCCCGTATCCACTCCGCAGCGGCTGTATAATCGCCCAGGAAGGTATAAGAGACGCCGCCGCGCAGCGTCAGCGGCAGGTCGAACTTGTCCCTGCCCAGCTTTATGGAGGAGCCGAAATTGGCGGCGGCCAGGCCTACGCGCCAGTCCCCGGCCTTCTTGAGCACCCCGGCGTCTGCCGCCCAGGCGGAGGCCTTCTCCCCGGCCGCCTGCTGGGAAAGGTTCTTGAGCGCGGCGCCGAGATACCAGCCTCTGCCCAGCCAGGCCGAGCCTCCGGCGGAAACCGCGCCTTCCAGCGGCGAGAAGGAGCCGTCCGCGGCGCCGGCGGCGTCGTAGCGGTCCATCTTCCCCCCGAGCAGCAGGTTGGCTCCGGCGAAGACCGTGAAGCGCGGGTCCAGCGGGTGGACGTAGGCCAGGGTCTCGTTGCGCATGTCCTGCACCCACTCGTTGTGGCCGAGCAGCGCCTCCTTTTTGGCGGCCAGGGCGGTGCCGGCGGGGTTGTAGAAGACGCAGAGGGCGTCATCGCCTGCGGCGGAGTAGGCGCCTGACAGGGCGGCGGCGCGCGCCCCAGCGTCCATTTTGAGGAAAGGCATGGCGTCACCCGCCCCGCCCGCGGAGACCGCGGCGGGGGCCAGCAGGAGCATGGCCGCCAGAGTTTCAATCCTCATATCACCAGACTATGAACACCTTTCCCGTTGCTTTGCCGTAGTTGGAAGTCCGCACCAGGTAGATATAGAGACCGCTGGCCGCCTTGGCGCCGGAGGAGTCCCTGCCGTCCCAGGAGGCCACGTTCAGCCCGTCGATGCCGCCGCCGCGCGAAAGGGTGCGCACCAGCTCGCCGGCCTCGTTGTAGATGTAGACGGAGACCCCGGCGGCGTCGGCGGGGATGCCTTCTATGGTAAGCTGCGGCGCCGAATGGAAATAGCAGGGGTTGGGATAGGCCTTCAGCGCGCTGATATCCGGGTACGTGCCGCCGGCGGCCCGCACCGAGTAGACGGAGAAATGGGAGACCTCGGCGGTCAGCAGGTTAGCCGCGGTGTCGCGCGTCACGCCAGGGAGCGGCGTCCACTTGCCGGCGGAGGTGTCCAGGTAGTAGATCCAGGCGGTGGATTCCTTTATCAGGTCGGTGTCTATCCTGCCGTCGCTGTCCGCGTCCGGGTAGGTCATCCGCAGCGTGACGGGCGAAGAGAACGCGGTTATCGGGGTGCCGGCGGTGTCGCGGGCGGTGTACTGCCGCGCCAGGTCTTTGGAATAGATCTTCCGGGAGTCCGGCGAGGCGGAGTCCGCCGCGGCCAGCTCGGAGGCAGGCACCGTGTCCACCGTGACGAAGAAAGTGCCGGAATGGGCGCCCGCCGGCAGCACGGCCCCCATCCCGTCGTCGTTGACGGCCGAGCCGCCGGAGGCCCCGGTTATGGCGCCGTTCACCTGGAACGTCCCGCCGGAAGTGATGGCCGTGCCCTCGTTGCCGGCGGCGTCGAAGCCCGAGAACTGGAACGTCGCGGTGCCGGTGGAATAATAGGACTCGATGTAGCCGGCGGCCGTCCACGTCGAACCCTCCAGGAAGGACAGGATAAGGGGCACCGCCCTGCCGGTGGAGGTCCGGAAGGAGAGCTGCGGGGTGCCCGAGACCGCGTTGGCCTCGGTCAGGGTCAGTTTGGCGGAGAACGCCCCCAAAGGGGCGGGCGAGGCCGTAAGGAGGGTTACCTTGGCGGTCGGGCTGGTCTTGTCCACCTTGAAGCCGTCGGAAGAGCTGGTCCCTGAAACCGTGCCCACGTTGGGGACGGCGCGGACGGAGAAGTAATAGTTCACGCCCTCGGAAAGGGCGAGGCCCGTCTTCGTAACGTACTGGCTGGTCCCGGCCGAGGTCCAGCCGACGGTATCGGCGGCGCCGGGGGAGGTGCCTAAGGCGTACTCGTACCTGTTGATGCCGCTGGAATGGTACGAAGCCCCCCAGTTGGCCGAAGCTGCGCCGGAGACCCTGGTATAGTCCACGTCCACGCCGGTGCCGTCGTAGACGTAAGGTATGTCCTGCGCCTGCCCGCCGTCAACGTAAAGCGAGTCCGAGGCCGGGCTCGGGTCGTAGGAGCCGAAGATGTCCAGCGCCCTGGCCTGCACGGTGTGCGCGCCGGTGCCCAGCGAGGCCGCGGTGAAGGTGAAAGGCTCGCTGTTCCCGTCGAAAGTGCCGTCGGAGGCGGCGGCGGACTGCCAGCCCGCGGAGTCGACGTTGTACTCCACGGAGGCGATCTTGTTTATGGAGATATTGTGCGCGGTGCGGGCGGCCCCGAAGAAATCGTAGGTGTTGCTGTTCGTGTAAGCGGCGGTGGAATCCGCCAGGCCCGAGTAGACCGGCGAGGTGTTGCTCGTAGGGTCAGGGGAGTAGGCCGTGAGGGCGGTGTTGGGCGGCAGGTCCAGTATATCTATCTTGCCGTTCGAGTTCGCGTCGGTCCAGCCCAGCATCTTCGAAGTGGCGCTGCAGACGGCGTAGGCGTAATAAGGTGGCGTGTCCCCCCTCATGATGCAGGCCTCGGACCCGCCGCCGTTCTCGCAGTTGGTGTTGTAGCCGTTCAGGTAGCCCGCGTGGTCGGCCGTGGAGCAGGAGGCGGAGGCGTACTCGTCGAGGGCGTAGAAGATGTGCCCGGTCTCATGGGCCGCCACCGGCGCCAGCTCGCTTATCCCGTAGTTGTCGTTGTCGTAGGTCATTATCATGAACGGGCCGCCGATATAGGCGTAGGCGAAGGCGTTGTCGGAGAACTCGCCGTCGGGGTCGTTCTCGCTGTCCACCAGGAAGATGGTGAAGGCCCAGTCCGAGCCGGCGGCGGCGCGCTTGTCGTTGTCGTAATGGGTGACCCGGTCGAAGTAGTCGGCCTCCGAGTAGCCCAGCTTCCCCATCACTTCCGTGACCCAGAGGCCTTCGTCGGTGCTGGGACGGGAGATAGGCTCGTAGCCGGTAGTGACCGTGGTATTGTCGTAGACGAAGCTGAGGTGGGCCGCGGAGTTGCGCGCCGCCCACCAGGCCATCGCGTTCTGCACGCCGTTCATCACGGCGTTCCTCTTGGACAGGGTCCAGCCGTTGGTCTCGGTGCAGGTATCCGTCCCGCCGGCGGCGCATTGCACGAATACCACGTTGACCGCCACCTTCCCCATCATGTATTCGGACGTGTCGTAGAAGCCGGCGCCGTACGGCGCGGCGGAGGCCGCGGCGGCGAAAGCGAGGAGCGGCAGCAGGGCGGCGGTTCTTTTCATCCGTTATTTCCGTTCGCGGCGGCGGGCGTCGTTCTTTACGGGGCCGGACCGCTCTATCACCACTTCGGAGGTCTCGGACCAGCCCCCGGCGGACGAGCCGTCGGAACCCATCACCCGCATGTAGTAGGTGCGGCCCTTCTCTATCGGCAGGCCGGAGGTCTTGTAGGCGCAGGTGTCCGTGAACACGTCCAGCAGCGGCGAGGCGAAATCCGGTTTCTCGGAGAGCTGCATCCGGTAGAACCTGGCCCCGGAAGCGTTGGGCCAGCTGAGGGGCCTTCCCTTGATCCGGATCTTGCGTTCTATGGCCGGGGCCGCGAAGGCGGGGCCCTTGGCGCGCGCCGGGTTGGAGACCGCGAAGGAATAGGCCTCGGAGAAGGGTCCCTCGGAGACGGCCCCGGTGTTGAGCGTCATGACGCCGGCCACGCGCCAGTAATAGACGCCGTCCGGCAGGAAAAAGGGCTGCACGTCGTAGCGGTTGCGCGCCACGATGGTCTCCAGCTCCACGGAAGAGAACTCCGGGTCCCGGCTGATCTGCAGGCGGTAGGACGCGGCCTTCATGACGTCGTTCCAGACCAGCTTAATCCCGGCGCCCTTGCGGCCGGCCTTCTGCACCCTGGCGCTGACCACCAGCGGGGCCTCCGGCGGGTCCTCCACGAAGCGCTTGTTCCAGGTATTGACCGCGAAGACCGCGTTCTCGCCGTAAGCGGCGAAGGACGCCCAGTCGTCCACCCTCTCGCGGTATACCTCCGCGCCGAACCTGGACTTGAGGCGCTCGTCCAGCGTCTGGGGGATGAAGCCTATGAACACGCTCGGCGGGTAGGAATGCAGCAGCTTGGCGCCGTTCTTGTCCAGGAAGTCCTGGAAGCCCTTGTTGAAGGCGGTCTCCGAAGGCACCACCAGCAGGGCGTTGGCCGGCTGGTCCTCCGCCCGGCACCGGCCCGGGACGGCTGAGACCGAGGCCAGGGAAACGGCCAGTATAAAAGCTCTTTTAAGCATCTCTCTCTCCATTGGCAAAACGCTACGGATAAAAGTTATATATTATATAGCCCGGTTATGACGAAAATATTACGCCGTTTTGGTAGAATCTAACTATGGACGACAGGCGCGTTTCCGTTGCCGAGGAGGTCATAGAGCCGGAGCTGCTCAGCCCCGGGGCCGGGCCGCGCCCGGAGCGTCCCGCCGGGCCTCCGCCTTCCCCTCCCGGACTGCTCTGGCGCCTGAAGGGCGCTCTCGCCGGGGTACTCGGGCTGGCCGGGGCGGCCCTGCTGCTGACCGGGGCGCTGCTCACCTCCACCGTCATAGGCGCGCTGCTCGGCATCCCGCTGATGCTGGCCGGCGCCTTCGCCTTCTACCTGCTGTTAAAGCTGCTGGGTTCCGGGTCCCGGCACACCTTCACCTTCCGCCGCTTCTGACTCCCTTTTCCGCACTCCTTATCTCCAACACTATCCTCAGGGCCGGCGGGCACATAGGTCCGTCGGCACGGGGTCGCGAACACCGTTCGCGCCCCTCCTCACTCGGCCTCGGCGCTACGCAAGCCTCGGCCTCCGCGAAGGCACTCCGGACCTATGTGCCCGCCGGCCCCGCTACTTCACGTTCAGCGTAAAGCCCGCCGAATGCGCCGCGAACTCCGGCGCGTACATCGACTGTATCACCGCCGCCCCGGCCTTGAAAGTGCCGGGCGCCGTAGGCCGCAGCCGGTACTTCAGCACGTATTCCCCGTGCGGCAGCCATTCCACGAAGAAGTTCGTGAGGGAGTCGCGCGGCTCCTCGTAGCGCGCCAGCTGCTCCCACTTCCAGCCGCTGGTCAGCTGCTCGGCCTCGAAACCGGCGGCCTTCGGGTCCATGATGCGCACGTATTCGAACTGCGAGCGCGTCCTGACTGTGAGGTGCACCTCCACCTCGTCCCCGACATTGACCGCGTCCCCGTCGGAGAGAGGCTTCAGGGCGTAGTCCGCCCCCTCCTTCGCGCGCAGGAAATACCGGCGCGAGACGTTCATCATCCCGTCGGGGGACTCCTTCGCCTGCCTGTCGGTCGTATAGATGCCGGTGAAAGAGGCGAAGGCCAGGCCTGGCCCCTTCTTCCGCACGGTCGGGGAGAGGTCCCCGGCTGTCACTTCGTCGCCGTACTTGGACCAGCGCAGCGGCTTCGAGACCCAGTCGAACGGCTTCAGCTCCACCTTCTCCGTGGCGGAGCCCATGGTCACCGAGAAAGAGTCCCCTTTGTCCAGGGCGCCCCTGGCCTTCATAACGTCCAGCAGCGAATAGATGGCCGCGGCGGAGGCCTTCGTGGACTTCCATTCGTTGTTCTTGCGGTTGAACAGCAGCCACCGCACCATGCCCGGTATCCGGGCGTCCTTCGGCCGCACCGCCAGCAGCGTGCGCAGGATGAAAGCGTGCTTCTCCACGGTG
This sequence comes from bacterium, assembly GCA_021811405.1. Taxonomy (GTDB): domain Bacteria; phylum Elusimicrobiota; class Elusimicrobia; order Elusimicrobiales; family UBA9959; genus UBA9959. The sequence continues at coordinate 31,908 of JAJZOZ010000008.1, forward strand.
TCGTTGTACCAGAGCCAGGAGATCTTCTCGGGGGCCCAGTAGACTCCGGAGATATCGTCGGAGCGCGCGCCCTGCATCGCCCCGTCCAGGTAAGCCCCGGCCTTCTGCTTCTGCCCCAGCCTCAGGTAGACGTACGCCGCGTAGGCCTTGCCCAGCGGGGTCATGGCGGCCGAATGCCTGTCGGCGTAATCGACCCAGGCCTTGGCGTAGTTCCTGGCCGTCGCGGCCTCGGGCCAGTCGGCCGGGAACGAGGTGACCACGTAGGCCGCGTATAGCGCCGTCGAGGTCTCCTCCGGGGCGGGCTTCATGTGCCCCGGGATCTCGGAGAGGGTCCAGGAGAGCGCCCTCTTGGCCATGTCCGCGGGGATGTCCACGCCGTAGCGGGCGGCCTCGGCCAGGCCCTCCAGCAGGTAAAGCGTCATGTAGAGGCTGGACCTGCCGCCGGGGAACCACGGGAAGGAGCCGTCGGAGAGCTGGTAGGACTTCAGCTTCTCGAAGGCCTCCCCCTTCTCGGCGGAGACCTTCGCCGGGTCCAGCATGTCCACGACCGGCCAGTAGGACCGGCGGCCGCGGGACTCCGTTTCCCAGGGGGTCTCCATCAGCGTCATCAGGCGCGCCGGATCGTCCCTGTCCCATTCCGGGGTGAGCGTGGTGCGCCTGGGCAGTTTCGCGGCGGCCTCCCGCAGGGCCGGGTACTTGCCGTAGAAGCTGTTCGTTATGGCCAGCGGCACGTAGCGGTTCAGCAGCTGCTCGGTGCATTCGTAGGGATAGTGCACCAGGAACGGCAGGCTGTTGAGCACCGTCAGGATCAGCTGCGGCTGCACCTCCAGGTGCACGGACTCGGTGCGCCGGGTCGGGTCCGGCTCGGTCAGTTCCGGAAGCGAGAAGGTCTTTGAGGAATTGCCGTCAAGGGCGGCCGCCTGCGAGGCGATAAGGCGCTCGCGGGAAGGCAGCACCGGCAGGTCGTTCTCCTGCGCGTCGGCAAGGCGCCCGGCGCGGGCCGCGGCCCGGACCTTGTAGACGCCGGTGCCGCGCGGCGCGGCGATGTCCCAGTAAACGGGCGCCGTGCCTCCCGCCCTGACCCGGAAGGACCTCGCCGGCGTCTTCACTCCGAAGTCCCCGGCCGCTTCTTCGCCGTCGCGGGCTATCCGGAGCGAGACCTCTCCGGAAAGCTCGCCTTCGGTATCGTTCGTGACCAGCGCGGTAAGCCTGGAGCGGTCTCCCTCGCGGAAGAAGCGCGGGATGTCCAGTCTGACCATCAGGTCCTTTCGCGTGACGGCCTCGGCGGAGAAAGCCCCGCGCTTAACGTCGCCGGTGATCAGGTATGAGCCGATCTTCCAGGAGGTCAGGCGTTCCGGGATGGAGAAGGAGAAGGTCCCCTTGCCTTTCGCGACTTTAAGCTGCGGCTCGTAAAAAGCCGTCTCGGAGAAGTCGGAGCGGACCTTCACGTCCGGTCCCGGGAGGTCGGCCTGCTCGGCGGGCGCGGCCGGCCGGCCGGGAGCCGGGGCCTTGTCCTTCATCGCCATGGAGTTCCGGGCCGCGGGCGCCATTTCCTGGGCGGCTTCGCCCAGGGCGTCCGCTGATCCCCCCTCGAAGGCCAGGCTCTTGGCGTAGGCCATACCGCCCCTGCCGCCGTAGACCTGCGAGGAGGCTATACGCAGCGAGGCCAGCTTCCGCTCCAGGGAGGCCGCCCGGAAGGCGTCGAGCATCCGCCTCACTATCCCCTTGCGCACCGGCAGGTCGGTCACCTGCGGCGTGAACAGGGAGCCCAGCGCCTCGCCCGAAGAATAGCGCCGCGGGTAGAGCTGGTCCGGCCAGGCCCCGCCGTCGGCGGCGTAATACTCCAGCGAGCGGTCGAACACCTTGACCCTGGCCTCTCCGGAAACGGCCCTGCCGGCCGCGTCCCGGGCCCGCAGCGTCCAGGAGACCTTCTGCCCTGGCAGCATCGCCTTGTCGTAATCCAGCGAGAGCGAGACGCTCTTGTTCCTGAAAGGCACCTGGGCGTCGGCCATGCCCGAATAGACGCGGAAATCCCCGGCGCCCAGCCAGCGTACGCCGAAGCCGCCCCGGTGGGGGGCGCCGACCTTCACGCTGAAGACCGAAAGCCCGCCCTCCTTCACCGTGGCGCGGGAAAGCACGAAATTGCCGGCCAGTACTTCCGCGAACTTGGCTCCGCGCACCCCGGAGCCGCCTATCAGCGCCCTCGCGGTCTCGCCGGGCTGATAGGAATCCCGCTCGAACAGCGTGACCGGGGGCAGGCGCAGCTTCCCGTTCCCGCCGGCTTCCCGCGAGGCGCAGACCAGGACCACGGAAGATTCGGAACGGCCCCCCCACGGGTCCTTGACGGAGAGCTTAAGCCGGTAGGCTCCCGGCTGCAGGCGGCCCAGCTCGACGGCCGACGTCCCCTTCTGGGCGGCGCTCACCCTGCCCCTGGAGACCTGCGGCCCGTCGGGCACGGCGCTGAAGGCCTGTTCGAGCGAGGGATTGGCGCCCAGGTAGCTCCAGCGGCCGGCATCCGGCTGGCCCGGCTCGCCCTCCAGTCTGTAGAGCTGGTATTCGGCGTCGGCCGCCTGCTGAGAATCGTTCAGGTCGAGAACGCGCACGTCCACCGCCGCGGGCTTTTCAGGGGTGAAGAAGCCGGCCTGCGGGGCCACGTCGAAAAGATAGGCCTTGGAGCCGGCCCTGTAGTTCCGCGAGGCGGAAATGGTCCTGCCTCCCGCGTCCATGGTCTCGGCCTCGACCCGGTAGGAGGAAGGGTAGTCCTCGTAGGAGTCGCTTTCCGGCGCCGGGGTGAAGCCGAAGGAGAATTTCCCGTCGTCGCCGGTCACCGTCTGCCCGGACGCCACTTCCGACTCCGCCCCTCCGCCGTAAACCCAGCGCCAGTACCAGCAGTAGTAAGGGATATAGCGGGAGCGCTTGACTCGGTATTTCACCACCGCTCCCGGTACGGGAGACCCGAAATAGTAGCGTGCCTCTCCGGTCACGGAGGCTTTCTGCCCGTAGCGGTAAGGCCTGTCCGGCGCCGCCAGCGTCACTTCGAACTCGGGTCTCTTGTATTCCTCCACCCGGAAATTGGCGGAACCGGAGTAGCTCCTCCCGAAGTCGGAGACGGTGGCCGTCAGCGTGTAGCCGCCCAGCAGGCGCCCCTCGGGCACTTTGAAGGAGGCCGCCGCGCTGCCCAGGCCCGTCAGCGGGAGGTCGGCGGAATAAAGCTCCTGCCAGTTCGCGTCCCGCGCGACTACGCTGATCTTCGACTTCCCGTCGTAGGTCTTGTAGCCTCCGGGCAGGCGCAGGAGCGCGGTGGCCTTGAACTTCACCTCCTGGCCCGGCCGGTATACCGGGCGGTCGGTCTCGGCGAAAACGGAGACCGGCGGCGGCACGTTCAGATAGGCGCCGGCCTGCGAGCCCCAGTAGGCGTAGGCCCCGCCGTAGCTCAGCAGCGGGTCTACGGAAAGGTACTCGTAGCGGGCCGCGTCGATCCTGAAGGTGTCGGAGAAGGCGGCGCTGCCGTCCTCCCCCGCCGAGAGCTCGCGCTTCTGCCAGCCGGCCGCGCCGGAACGGGAGAAGGCGGCGTCTATCCTGGCGCCGGCGAGCGGCTTGCCGTCTAGGGCGTTCACGGCGTAGAAGCGCATAGCGTCCGCCTGGACGTTTCGGCCCGGCGCGGCGGGGTCGAAAAGGAAGTTCTCCGGGTCGCCGCCTAAACCGGTGGTGCCCAGCAGGAACACGTCGGTTATGTTGAGGATCGCGGCCTTTATGATGGAAGAGCCGTCGTCGAAGTCCCCGTCGCCGGAAGCGACTACGGCATAGAGCCCCTTCTCGAAAGGAGGCGTATCGACCCGCTGGTCGGCGTAGCGGTACTTGCCCGGGTAGGTCACGGCCTGGCGCCATTCCAGCGCCGGCTTGCGGGACAGCAGCGCCCGCACCGCGTCCGGCGGCAGGTAACGCAGCTTTTGCAGCGCGTCGCCGTCCCTTCCCGAAAGTTCGCGGAGCTCCGCCGGGTCGGTCCGGTAGGCGCGGAAATAGACCTGCGGGATATTGCGCGCGCTGACGGAGACGGCCCCGTCGCCGGGCGGCGGGCGGGAAACGGCGGAAAGCTCGAGGCGCGGCAGTTCTATCTCCGCCCTCATGCTGGCGCAGGAGGCCGCCGGCTTGGACCCGGGAGAGAGCGACTCCGCGCGCTTGCAGAGGCTCACGACCTCCTCGAAATCGGAGTTGCCTGATTCCAGGACGGCGGCGCGGTA
>JAJZOZ010000135.1 GCA_021811405.1 bacterium
CCGAAGGGTTGCTGGTTCGAGTCCAGCCCGGCGAGCACAATTTAAAAAGCCCCCGAATGGGGGCTTTTTAAATTGTATCCGTGGTTGTTTGACTCGAACCGACTTCCCTGGTTCGGGTGGAGCTTTCGCAAAGCGAAAGCGACACCTCCCCGTCCAGCCCAAAGCCTCAGCCCCCGAATGGGGGCTTTTTAAATTGTAGCCGTGGTTGTTTGACTCGAACCGACTTCCCTGGTTCGCGTGGAGCTTTCGCGTCAGCGAAAGCGACACCTCCCCGTCCAGCCCGGCCGCCGTTCAGCCATTCCCTTGACCCTTGCGCCGTTATCCTCATATAATACGCCTGTGCCCGTGAAACCCCGTCTCCTCCTGCTCTGTTCCCTGCTGCTCTTCTCCGCCGGGACCGCGAGCGCGTCCGGCCAGTACCTCCTGCTCTCCCATGACCCGGAGTTCCTGCTCGCGATAGAAGGCCTCACCGACACGGTCTACGACAGGGGCCGCGTCCGCCTTGTGACGCTCAGGGTCCCGGAAGCCGGGGTGCCTTCTGACATCATGCGGTTCCTGCGCCCGGTCGAAAATGGGGAGATAGCCTCGATACGTCCGCAGCCCCCGCAAAAACTTTCACCGGACCCCGCGGTGCAGGCAGTGACCTCCCTGGCAGACCAGTCCTCGCTGCTCTCGTTCACGAACGCCATAGTCGCGTCCGGCAAGCGCAGCACGCGCCAACTGGACCTGTCTCCCTCTTCGGGCAACAGGGCCGCTATGGACTATATCTACGCCGCTTTCCGCCGCCTGGGCTACGAAGCCGAGCGGCAGTGCTACAAGGACCGTAAGGCCGACAAGGAATGCAACATCGTGGCCCGCCGCCGGGCCGGGACTCCCGGCGCCAGGGCGGTACTGGTCATAGGCCATATGGATTCGGTGGGTTATGAGAACGCCGGCGCGGACGACAACGCCTCCGGAGCGGCCGGCGTTCTCGAGATGGCCAGGGTGCTCTCGCGTTTCCGCTCCGACCACGACCTCATCTTCGTGGCCGCCAACGGAGAGGAGACCGGCATGGCCGGCAGCCAGGCCTGCGCCAGGCTGCTGAAGGCCTCCGGCGAGCTCGCCAGGGTGGACTGGGCGATAAACATGGACATGATAGCCTGGAACCGCGACGGCGTGATGAACATAGAGACCAACAAGGAATTCTCCTCCCACGCCGACTGGGTAGCAGCCCAGGCCTATACCTATACCCGCCTCAAGCCCGTGATCACCATGCCCGCCTGGGGCAGCGACCACGTGCCCTTCCTCGAGGCGGGCATCCCCACCTACCTCGCCATAGAGAACTGGGAGGACCATACCCCCTGCTACCACCAGGCCTGCGACACCGCCGACTCTCTGGCCGTCCCCTACGCCGCGGACATCGTGCGCCTGAACCTCGCCGTGATAGCCGGCAAGACCAGGCTTACCCCGGCCGACTGAGCCGCAGTAATAGCGGGGAGGCACAAAAAAACCCGGCTTGCAGCCGGGTTTTCAGTTTTGCTGCGTTGTTAATGGGACTGGAACACCGCGGACCCTATCCTTGTGGCCAGCGAGGCGTCGTCCACAAAAGGGTTGCGGTTGCCCTGGTAGCGCTCTATCAGGTCGTTGCGGCGCCGTTCGGCGGCGTCCGGCGGGTCCTGCCTGTCCCATTGCAGGAACATCGGCACCCTGCTGGTCCAGAAATCCCGGTAGTTCATCCCGTCCCTGATGTCGCGGTCGTAGTAGCGCACCACGAAGTAGAGCAGGGCCCGGGCGATGTCGCCCTTTACCGCGTCGGCCGGCTCGAAGACCGAGCCGTCGAAGCGGCTGCCGCTGGAGGTGGAGTACTCGGCCCGCCCCGCCACGCCGAAAGGGGAGGAGCCGCGGGTGTTGTTGGGCTTGATGAAGGTGGGGAAGATATGGTGCAGGTCCGCGCGCATCGGCAGCTCGCTGTTGAAAAAGCCCTGCGGCCAGGAGTGTTCGGCGTTCATACCGTCCGAATCCACGTAGCCGTCGCCGTTGGCGTCGCCCTGCTCGCGGTAATCCTCTCCGTGCTCGCTGGCGCCGGGAACGCAGACCTGGGAATAGAAGGCTACCACGCCGGGGCGGCCGCCGCAGCCGGTATTGTCCGCCACCGAGAACATGTATTTCTTGGCGTTGAGATAGGCGGTCCCGCCCTTGGGGAAGGAAAACTCGGTGGCCTGGTGCAGGTACTGGAACAGGCGCTCGCCCGAAAGACCCGAAGCCTGGGAAAGATACGCGGCCCTCGAGGGGGACGGCACCGAAGGAGCGGATTGGGCTGGCAGAACCGCGAGGAACTGGTCCAGGTCGGGGATCCGGGGGGCGGACTCCCCGGCTGCCGTATTGGCAGCTGCGGCGAGGGCTAACAGTAGCGACAGCGTGAAGTTTCTCAAGATCTCTCCGTACTCCGCTGATCTACGTCCCTGAAATTATATCATTAATCAGCCGCCCGGATGTAGCGCCGGCGGCCGGCTGTATGCTATAGTCAGTTGAGGCAAAACGCCATGAAAAACATCCTGACCGCAATACTCCTTCTCTCCTGCGCCTCCGCCCGAGCCCAGGGCCCCCTGGCCCAGCTGCTCGGCGGCCGCGACCTGCCCTCCGCGGCGGTCCCGGCGCCGGCGGACCTCTCCTACCTGGAAACCGACGACCGCTACTGGGTCACCGTCTCCGCCGACGACAAGTACGACAGGACGGCCCTGCTGGCCGCCGGCCTGGACATCGTTGAGATAGCGGAGCACTACGCGTCCGGCCTGATCGCGAAGCCCGATATGGAACAGCTGGCCGCGAAGGGCTTCATTCTCCGCGGTTCCCAGCCTCTCGCCGAGTACGCCAGGACGCACCTCAAGGATTTCCCGGCCTCAGACGCCGCCTACCATAACTACGCCGAGACCGAGGCCGAACTGCGCAGGCTGGCCGCGGCCAATCCGGCGGAAACCTCGCTCTTCTCCATCGGCAAAACCACGCAGGGCCGCGATATCTGGTGCCTGCGGATCAATCCTTCCGAGAAGGGGGAGGCGCCCTCGTCGAAGCCCGCCGCCTTCTTCATGGGCAACCATCACGCCCGCGAACATCTTACCGCGGAGGTCTCCCTGGCCCTGGCCAACGAGCTGCTCTCCCGCAAGAACGATCCCGAGATACGCGAATATATCGACACCCTGGACATCTATATCGCCCCGATGACAAACCCCGACGGCGTCGAGTACGACATCGCCGCCGGCAAGTACCGCTGGCACCGCAAGAACATGCGCGTCAACGCGGACAAGTCGCTGGGAGTGGACCTCAACCGCAACTACGACTCCCGCTGGTGCGCGGCCGGCGCCTCGCATTACCAGGGTTCCGACACCTACTGCGGCCCGTACGCCTTCTCGGAGCCGGAGACGCAGGCCATAAGGGATTTCGTCCTGGCCAGGCCGAACATAAAGACGCTGATGAGCTACCACTCCTATTCCAGCCTGGTCCTTTATCCCTGGGCCGGCCTGGACAACCCGGTGGAGAACGAGAAGGACCGCAAGGTGTTCACCGCGCTGGGCAAGGCCATGGCCTCCTTCACCGGCTACAAGCCGGAGCAGTCCAGCGACCTGTACATAGCCACCGGAGATACCACCGACTGGGCCTACGCCGCCCGCGGCGTCTTCGCCTTCACCACCGAGCTCGAGGGGAGCAGCTTCTACCCCGGCGCTTCCATCATCGCGAGGGCCTGCGCCAATAACGTGAAGGCGGCGCTCTACCTGCTCAGCGTCACGGACGACCCCTACAAGCTGGCCCGCTGATCCGGGCGGAGCGGAGGAAAAGAAAAGGCCCCTTAACGGGGCCTTTCCTTTCCGGCGGGGACCGGTCAATGGGCTTCGAAAACGGCCTCTCCTATCCTGTCCGCGAGCGATGGATCGTCCACGAAGGGGTTGCGGTTGCCCTGGAAGCCGGCTATCGCGTCGTTGCGGCGGCGCTCCGCGGCGTCCGGAGGGTCCTGCCTGTTCCATTTCAGCAGCATGGGAACGTTCCTGGTCCAGAAGGAGGCGTAGTCCATGCCGGTGCGGATGCTGCGGTCGTAATACCTCACGACGAAATAGAGCATGGCCCGGGCCACGTCGCCCTTGTCCCCGTCGTCCGGCTCGAAGCCCTCGCGCCCCAGTTTCGAACCCGCGGAGGTGGAATATACCGGGGCCGAAACTTCGGCGAACCGGAGGTTGCCGCGGCGGCCGTTGGGGACGGAGAGCGTCGATCCCAGCTGATGCAGGTCGGCCACCATCGGCAGCGCGCTGTTGAAGTAACTCTGCGGCCAGATATGCTCCGCGTTCACGAAATCCCCGGAAACGCCGTCCCCGTCCTGGTCGCCCCTCTCCCTATAAGAATTCCCGTCGCCGCCGGTGCCGTTGATGCAGACTTTCGAGTAAAGGGTGACTATGCCGGGCTTTCCGTCGCAGCCGGTATTGTCGGCCGTGGAATACATGAAGGACTTCGCCTGTTTGTAGGAGATGATGGCCTTCGCGGAAGACGGCGCGGTGGCGTCGTGCAGGTAGTCGAACAGGGCTTCTCCCTGCAGGCCCTCCGGCGCGCGGTCGGCCTGGCCCGCCGCCAGGGGCAGGGGGATATCGGCCCGTTCCTGCAAGGAAAAGCCCGCCGCGGAAAGCTTCAGGGCATCCAGGGCGGGCAGAGCGGCCTTTTGCGCCGAAACGCAGGCCGGGGTCAGGAGGAAGAGGGAGAGCAGCGCTGTTGAAATGTTCAAAATGTCGCTCCTTATTTGACGGACGTCAATTGACCGCCGTCAACATATTTTAATCATAGGGGCCTATCCCGCAAGGGCCAAAGGTCCTATCGCCAGCATAGGACTTTAGTCCCATCCGCTTCCGCTCACGGATGCAAATAAAAAAGGCGCCCCACAGGCGCCCTTTTTATCGGCCAGAAATAAGTCTTACCAGAGATTGATGTCTACCTGGACTGTAAAAGTGTTCTTCCCGGTAACCTTGGTGTTGTTGTAGAAATCGTAGCCGAACAGGATGCTGGTGCTGGGGGTGAACGCCCAGGATGCTCCCAGGCTAAGTGCTCCGAGGGAGGATCGGCCGCTCTGGTAATCTATAGCCGCCCAGAGCTTGTCGGAGACCTCGGTCATCGCGCGGTCCAGGGACAGCAGAACGCCGTTGTTGGCGCTTTTTCCCTTTTCGTCCACGAGCACCGCGGAATTGCCCACGTAATACCCCGCGGAAAGCCGGCCTATTCCAGGGAGCGCCTTGGCGCCCAGGGCGTAGACCACGTTCTGCGCAGTGGTATCCTGGTTGGTGCCGAGGTTGTAGATGCCCGCGGCGAAAGCGGGAGAGTTGGCGAAGTACGCCCCCGCGGGAGCGCCCACCTTGGCGTTAAGGTAAAGCGGGGAACTGTCGGCGGCCGCGCCCGCCCGCATGATGTCGAAGCCCGCCTCGGCCTTCAGTTTGGCGCCTTCGAAGATGCCCATGGTAGGTCCTATCATGAACACCGGGGCCTTCCAGGTCCCGCCGCTCTCCTTGGAAGAGGAGATATAATTATCCACGTTCAGATGGACGGACTTGTATTTCTGCACGTCGGTGGACGGGATCCAGATCTGCGTGGACGGCGTGGCCGAGACCGCGGTCGGCAGCAGGCACAGCGCGGCGAGCGGCAGATATTTGCAAAGTTTCATTTTATCCTCCTGATGGATGAGGGACTCCCCCTGTTTGTTTTATACAAAAAAAACGCCCGCCCGGCAATGCCCGGGCGGGCGGTCAGCCGGCTATCAGTGCAGGTAGGCGGTCTCGCCGTGCAGCGCCTCGTCCAGTCCGACCTCTTCCTCTTTCTCGCCGGTTTTTACCGGGGTAAAGAGGTTGATGACGAAGAGCATCCCGTACGAGAACAGGAAGGCGTAGACCGCGGTGCCCGCCACTGCGAGCGTCTGCTTGAAGAAGAAGGACGCCCCGCCGTGCCAGAGGCCGTTGGCTCCGGCGGCGTTCACCGCCGTGGTGCCGAACACGCCGAGCATTATCACGCCCAGCACGCCGCCCACGCCGTGCACGCCCCAGACGTCCAGCGCGTCGTCCCAGCCGAGCTTGTTCTTCATGTTGACGGCCATGTAGCAGACCACGCTCGACAGGATGCCGATGAAGACCGCGGCCTTGGTCGTGACGTAGCCGGCGGCCGGGGTGATGGTAGCGAGACCCGCGATGGAGCCGGTCAGCAGCCCCACGAACTTGGGCTTCTTCTCGAGCGACCAGGCGATGAACAGCCAGGTGATGGCCGCGAAGGAGGCCGCGACGTCGGTGTTGACGAAAGCGAGAGCCGTGACGGCGTCGACCTTCAGCTCGGAACCGGCGTTGAAGCCGTACCAGCCGAACCAGAGCAGGCCGGTGCCGAGGGCCACCAGCGGTATGCTGTGCGCGCCCGGGTCCATGACCTTGCGCTTGCCCACGAAGAACACCGAGGCGAGCGCGGCGAAGCCGGCCGTGGCGTGCACCACGATGCCGCCGGCGAAGTCCAGCACGCCGTGCGCGGCGAACAGGCCGCCGCCCCAGACCATGTGGCAGAGCGGGAAGTACACGAAGATCAGCCAGCCCACCAGGAAGATCAGGTAGGCCTTGAAGTTGATGCGGTTCGTGAACGCGCCGGTGATGAGCGCCGGGGTGATCTGGGCGAACAT
>JAJZOZ010000136.1 GCA_021811405.1 bacterium
TTCGCTACGCGCTTCTTTCAGCGCGGGCCTCGCGGCCCGCCGCCTTGCGTTTCGCTTGAGTTTCCTGCAACCTGTCTCCTCGGAGGACTTGCACCTCCTGACTTGGTTTCATGCTGGGCACACAAACGGAACGGCGGCGCCGTTAAGCGCCGCCGTCCTCATTCCCGCCTGCTTCGGGCTTATATCGAGAACGTGAACAGCTGCGACATGCTCTGCCCGTTGCGGACGTAACTCACCGTGACGGTGTACATGCCCGGGAGGGCCCTGTCGAAGAGCTGCAGGGTGTACTGGGGCGCCACCATGAAGCTCGCGCTGAACTGGGTCTCCTTCAGAGCGTCGATGAGCTCCTGCGCGGAAAGGCCCTGGACGTTGGAAGGTATGCGCATCACCTTCACGAAGAAGTCCACCCGCTGCCCCGGGTAGAAGGCCGCCCACTTGTCCGCTATGGTGATGTAGACCCGTCCGGCCTGGTCGAGGCCGCCGGAAAGCATGGCCAGGCCCTGGCCGTCGGGAGTGGAAACCTTGCGGCCGGTAGGCACCAGCGTGTACAGGTAGGACTTCTCGCCGGTGAAGAAAGAGCCGAACCCGCTGTTATCCTTCTGCGACACGTTGTAATAGAACAGGGACTTGTCCAGGTCCAGCCTGCCGGGGCATACCGATATGGTCTCGGTCTCCCAGGGCTTCAAGTCGCGCGGAGCTATGTTGATGGTCACCTTCTGGCTGTAGATCCTGCCCGCGGCGTCGTAGTAGTAGATCTTGTTCGAGTAAGGGTTGGGGGTATCGGCGTTGAAGGTCCAGTCGGTGCACTCGTAGACGGGACCGTGGTAGGGCGGCTGGTAGGGATGGTGGTCCCAGTCGTTGCCGTGGTGGTCCCAGTCGTTGCCATGATGGTCCCAGTCGTTGCCATGATGGTCCCAGTCGTTGCCGTGGTGGTCCCAATCGCCGCCGTGATGGTCCCAATCGCCGCCGTGACCGCCGGGGTTATTGTGCCCGGGGTTATCATGCCAGGGCCCCGGCTGCGGGTGCGGCACTACGGGCGGGGTTATATGCCCCGGCCCCGCCGGATCATGGCCGGGGCCGCCCGGGTGAAAACCGCCGGGAGGAGGCGCCTTGAGCTCCCTTACCGAGCTCACCACGTCCTCCACGCTCTGCTCGAAGCTCTGCCCGGACGCGAACGCGCCGGCGGAAAGGGAAACAAGAACCGCCGCCGTCAACAGGTATGTCTTTTTCATTTTATCTCCATAAGCCGCCGGGGAAACCCGGCGGCTCAACAGCTAAGATCTTCCTCCCGTCTCAGAAAGGGAAGTTGGTGAAGGCCAGCACGTACAGCGCGCCGTTCGGGAGTTCGCCGATGAGGGTGTGGGACTCCAGGTCGCCGTCCTCGGCTATCGAGTGCTCGTACGCCTTGACGCTTACGAAGTTCCGCGTGCCGGCGAAGGCCTTCTCGGCCTCGTCGGCTATGGAGCGGATGATCTTCGGGCTCTCCGTCTCGTCGGCGTCCTCGGCCTCCAGCTTGGCCTCCGCCCTGAGGGCCGCTGCGAAGTTCTTCGCGGCCTTGTCGCCGGAAGAGCGGGAGAACCAGCTCAGCTCGATGTCGGACTCGTTGTTGCCGGTCACGTCGGCCAGGATGGCCTTCACGCCGGTGTTCCCGGGGTACTGCCGTATGGAGAAACTGCGGCCGTAATCGGTCAGGGCGGGCACTCCGGCGGCCGCGACGGCCCTCTGAAGGTTCGCCAGGCCGGCGGGAACGCTCTTGTCCGTGTCAACGGCCGTGCGGCCCATGACGGAGTAAAGCCGCCGCACCTCTATCGTGGCCGAGAATTTCACTATGCCGGGCTTGCCGTTCTCCCACGGCCTCTTGGCCGTTATCCGCACCCGGGCCATGCCCTCGGCCTTGCCGGTGAAGCGGAACTCCACCTTGCCGCGGTCGCCCACCGGGCCCTGCCCGGGGGTCTGGTAGCGCCCGACGAGGGTCAGCTTGGCGCGGTCGTAGACGGGGTCCTGCAGGACGTAGCCGCCGTCGCGCGGGTCGCTGACGATCACTCTCAGCTCGCCGCCGATGGAGAGGAGCACGGTCTTGCCGCTGTCCGCCTCGTTCAGCACGATAGGCTGGAAAGGCAGGATGCGCTCAGGGGCCCGGCTCATATCCGGGACCGGCACCTGCGCCTGGGGGGCGCGCGCGGAACTGCCGCCGGCGGTCATAAGCTGCTCCAGCCCGGCCCCGGCCGAGCAGTAGCCGGCCGCGGATGCCACCACCGCGCCGACGATAGCTAATTTCTTTATCATGGATCTGTTCTCCTTTATATCGGCCGCCGAGCGGCCGACCCCTATGAACAGATTCTAAAAAATACCCCCCGGACCGATAAAAGGCTTACGGCCCACCCGTAGGAAGTTATTGGACCCAGCCCTTTACGGGACCAAAGGGAATACTCGGATCGCGCAGCGCTACTCCGGCACGTGCGTCAGCAGCACGTTGCCGTTGGAGAAGCGGCGCAGGCCGGTCAGCCGGAAAGAGAGCTTCCGCTTCACCCCTTCGAACATCGTCCTGCCGCGGCCCAGGGCCGCCGGGACCAGCATGGTCTGGTACTCGTCCACCAGGCCGGCCTCCGCCAGCTGCGCGACGATGGTGCCGCTGCCGAGGACGGTGAGGTCCTTCCCGCTCCCCTTCTTGAGGTCCCGCACATCCTCCAGCAGGCCGGCCCTGGCCAGCCGGGTATTCTCCCAGTCCGCTTTCCGCAGGGTCCGGGAGAACACCACCTTGGGGGAAGCGCCCATGCCGCGGGCCACCTCGGCGTCGTCCTTTAGCCCGTCGGGCGAGGTCCAGTAGGAATACATCATCTCGTAGGTGACCCGCCCGAACAGCAGCGTATTGCCGGAGCACGCCTTCTCCACGGCTATGGCGCGGAACTCCTCGTCCACCCTGTGCCAGGAGATATCGCCGCCGACCCCGGTGAAATACCCGTCCAGGGTCACCAGGTTGAACACGTTCAGCTTTCTCATACGTCCCCCCCTTTTTCAATCCTATAGTCCCGCGCCGAGGAAGGCGGCCAGCCGCGCGGTCTCCGCCTCCAGCTCGCGCCTGAAGGCGGCGCCGGCCGGCCGCGCCTTCGCGAACCCGGTCTCCACCGCGAGGCGGCCTCCGCTCACCGCGGCGTTGGCCCAGCCGATCACGTCGTCCCCCCACAGCAGCGGCAGGGCGTAGTAGCCGCGCACGCGCCTGGCGGCCGGGGTGTAGGCCTCGAACCGGTACGCCCAGCCCCAGAAACGTTCGAACCTCTCCCTGTCCCAGACCAGCGGGTCGAACGGCGCCAGGAAGCTCACCCGGCGCGGCGCCTCGGCGTCCAGGTCGCAGCCGGGCGGCACTACGTAGATCTCGCCCCCGGCCTTCACCGTCAGCAGCTCCCCGTCCTTTATCATGGCGGCCAGGAACCCCGGGGCAGTCCCAAGCCCCGGGAAATACCGGCGCAGCGGCCGCGCGGCCATGGCCCGCAGTTGGCGCAGCGGGACAGGGGCCAGGATGTTCGCCAGCGCCAGGATCCGCTCGCGCATGCGCCGCTCCGGCGGCAGCGTCTCCGGCAGAGGACTCGCCGGCGCGAACACCCGCACCCCGCCGTCGCGCCTGGCCACGCGCAGAAGTCCCCGGTAATGCAGCCAGTCCAGCGCCTGCGTGGTGGCCTTGGACAGGCCGCCCCAGGCGTTGGTCACCCGCCGCGAACCGAGCTTCGCCTCCAGCTCCGCCGGGTGCGCCTCGCCCAGGTCCGACACCGCGGCCAGCACCCGGCTCTCGAAGGCCGACGCCTTCCCGGCTCCGCGCGGGTGGAGCAGCCGCCACACCCGGCGCGACACGAAACCGTAGGCGTAGAGGTAGTCCTCCTCCACGTCGAGCCGCGGGTAGAGCCGCTCCAGGTCGCCGGCCCTGTAGCCGCCCGTCCTGTGGCGCAGTATCAGGTCCTGGGCGCGGGCGGGCGCGCGAATAGGGTCCGCCTGCACGAAGCCCAGCAGATCTATAGCCCGCTGCAGCGTGCCGGCGCAGGAAAGCGCCCGCGCGGCCGCCGCTGACCGCAGGTTACGCAGGTCCTTCATACCGAGATTCTACCAAACAAAACCGCCGGGCTTTCCGCCCGGCGGCTTCGCTTTGACTTATTGCTTTCCTTACTGCAGGGTGACGTTGTCGCCCTTTATGAAGCCCTCGCTCCAGCTGCCGCCCATGTTGGCGGACTTGCGGACCTTGTAGTAGCTGCCCTTCTGCTCGATCACCAGCACCTTGTCGCCGCGGTGCAGCGTGGTGATCTTGCCGGGGAAGAACCAGGTGTCCTTCTTGGTGATGTCCGCGTCGTCCTTCGCCACTACCGCGACCTTGTTGGCGTTGGTCCGCATATAGACCAGGCGGGCGTCGCCGATGTTCTTTCCGTTCTCGGTGAAGGTCACGCTCATCGCGTCGGAGTCCGGCGCGACCACGTCGTACAGCCTGCCGAGCCAGAGATTGGCCGTCCCCTTGGCGCGGCCGCCCACGCTCTCGACCTTCAGGTCGGGGTACATGGTTATCTCGCCGCGGTCGCTCTTGACCGTCAGCGCGATGACGCCGGACTTCTGGAAGCCGAAGTTCCTGATCTCTACGGACAGGGCCACGTTCTCGCCCGCCTCGAACTTGCCGTTGCCGTTCTCGTCGTAGAGGCTGGCGCTGAAGACCTTCAGCACCGAGTTCTCGGCGTAGAACTTGTCGGCCGCGGCTATGCCGGCCTGCTTGCCGGCCTCGAAAGCGCCGGGGTACACCTGGGCGGCCGTCTTCTCGTAGCCGTCCTTGTAGCCGCGCTTCGTGGCCTCGGCGCAGCCGGCGTCGAAGCCTTCCTTCTGGCCGGTGGCCCGGCCGACGCTCGTGCCCTGCGTCCTCTGGTCGGCGTATTCCCTGCCGCTGTATTCGTTGAAGTAGGCCGCGTAGGCGGAGTTATAGGCCGCGGAATAGGCTTCCTGGTAGCCCTGCTCCTTGCCTTCCTGGTAGCCCTGGCGGTAGCTTATGGAATACTGCTCGTCGTAGGCCCGCCTGTAGGCCATATCGTAGCTCTCCCTGTAGCCTTCCCGCTTGCCGCCCTCGTAAGCCTGCCGGTAAGCGCGCTGATAGCCCTCTTTATAACCCCTGTCGTAGGCCTGCCTCTCCTCGGGAGTAGCGTAGCCGCCGCGGGCCATCTCTATCGGGAGCGTCATCCTGCCGTCCAGCGCCAGGACGCTCTTAGCGAAGACGCCGCGCACGGCGCCGCTGCCGGTGAAGGAGTTCTGGAGCTCGGTCTCGCGCTGGCTGAACCCGGCCTGGTAGCCGGCCCTCTGGCCGTTACCGGCCTCGACACTGGCCGCGTCGGCCTGGCCCTTCGCGTAGCCCGCGCTGTAGGAAGAAGAGTCCTGCTCGCCCTGAGCCTTAGCCGCGGCGAAGGCGGAGTTGTAGCCATCCGTATAACCCTCGTCATAGCAGCGCTTCTGGCCGGCGGAGATACCGTTATTGGTGCCGGTGTTCTGGCCTTCGCGGCTGCCGTTCAGGGTTCCGGCGGCCTGATCTACGCCCCACCCATCGCGCCTGCCGGCCGCGCGGCCGGCCCTGTCGCCTTCATTGACGCCGTTATTGCGGCCCTCTATCTCTCCCTGGCGGATGCCGTCCCTGTGGCCTTCGCGCCTTCCTTCCCATACGCCCCTTTCGGCGCCATCCCTGAGGCCGTCGTTATAAGCGTGGGTGGTATCCACCGGCACCGGCTGGGGCTGCGGCTGGGGCTGGGGCTGCGGCTGGGGCTGAGGCTGCGGCTGAGGCTGCGGCTGAGGCTGAGGCTGCGGCTGAGGCTGCGGCTGAGGCTGGGGATGCGGCTGACCGCCATGGTCACCGCCATTGTTGCCGCCGTGGTCGCCGCCGGGACCGCCATGATCGCCGCCGGGCTGGCCGGGATGCCAGCCGGGCTGACCGGGCTGGCCGGGCTGCCCCGGGTGCCAGCCGGGCTGGCCGGGCAGCTGGCCGTTGAATTCTCTCTGCTCCTGTATGAGCTTATGCGCGTCGGAGCTTACGTCGGACAAACGCATTACGGAACCGTCGGCGGCGAAGACCATGCTCGAGGCCAACAGTATAGAAGGAACCAACGACACCGCGTGGAATGACTTTTTCATCACACACCCCTGTATCCCTGATTTTGCGAATTCGATACTATAATTCTAGCGCAACCGCGCGCGCCCACCTAGAGCACAAAGTCCCGGTTTTCCGGTAAAAAATGGCGCCAAAACCGTAGGCCTTTTGGTCCCGGCGGGACCCCCCCTTTATATATAAACTGTCTTCCTTATATATTGCCCGGCAGGGCCCAGAAGCTCCGGGCCGAAGTGCTCATGCGCGGCCGACGCCCCAAATGCCATAATATAATGGTAGTCAGACCTGAACTCACACTTTTTTGCCTAATTCTCCCAACTGACGATCGGAAGAGAGAGATAGATAAAGAGACCTGAGAAGAGGTTGCGATAGTCATTAGGAGAACAACACAATGAGCAAGCGTATATACGTGGGCGGACTGCCCTTCAAGACCACCGAGGAGGAGCTGAACGCC
>JAJZOZ010000137.1 GCA_021811405.1 bacterium
GCCCAGCACGCCGCCCACGCCGTGCACGCCCCAGACGTCCAGCGCGTCGTCCCAGCCGAGCTTGTTCTTCATGTTGACGGCCATGTAGCAGACCACGCTCGACAGGATGCCGATGAAGACGGCGGCCTTGGTCGTGACGTAGCCGGCGGCCGGGGTGATGGTAGCGAGGCCCGCGATGGAGCCGGTCAGCAGCCCCACGAACTTGGGCTTCTTCTCGAGCGACCAGGCGATGAACAGCCAGGTGATGGCCGCGAAGGAGGCTGCGACGTCGGTGTTGACGAAAGCGAGAGCCGTGACGGCGTCGACCTTCAGCTCGGAACCGGCGTTGAAGCCGTACCAGCCGAACCACAGCAGGCCGGTGCCGAGGGCCACCAGCGGTATGCTGTGAGCGCCGGCGTCGGCCACCTTGCGCTTGCCCACGAAGAAGACGGAGGCCAGGGCCGCGAAGCCGGCCGTCGCGTGCACCACTATGCCGCCGGCGAAGTCCAGCACGCCGTGCGCGGCGAAGAGGCCGCCTCCCCAGACCATGTGGCAGAGGGGGAAGTACACGAAGATCAGCCAGCCCACCAGGAAGATCAGGTAGGCCTTGAAGTTGATGCGGTTCGTGAACGCGCCGGTGATGAGCGCCGGGGTGATCTGGGCGAACATCATCTGGTAGGCGAAGAACACCAGCAGCGGTATGCTGGTGGAACCCGCGAAGGCGGTGGTCACGTCCACGCCGCGCAGGAAGGCCATGTTGAGGTCGCCTATGACGCCCCCCTGGCCTCCGGAGAAGCACAGCGAATAACCGAAAGCGTACCACAGCACGGTGGTGACGCCCATGGAAACGAAGCTCTGTATCATTATGGCCAGCACGTTCTTGCGGCCGACTAGCCCGCCGTAGAAGAAGGCGAGGCCGGGGGTCATGAGCATGACGAGGCTGGTCGACACGAGCATGAACCCGGTATTACCGGTATCGAACATAGATTCCCTCCAATGATTTAATTAAGAATACTTCAACTGCCCTCACGTAATGATTATAGGGTTTGCCGAAAGGGGGGACTATCGGGGAATCCCTGAACGCGGCGGTAGAAAAACCTTACCCAGCTAGAGACTGACCAGCCCTTCCCTGACCGCGTAGCGGGTCAGGCCCGCGATGGTCTTTATGGCGAGTTTTTCCATTATGCGCTTCCGGTGGGTCTCGACGGTCTTCACACTGAGCTCCAGGTTGCGGGATATCTCCTTGGTGCTCATCCCCTCGGCGAGAAGCTGCAGCACCTCGCGTTCGCGGTCCGACAGGAGCGTGAACGCGCTGCGCGGGTCGCGGGAAGGGCCTTTAAGGTAGTCGTCGAGGACTATGCTGGTGATGCCGGCGCTCAGGAAATACCTGCCGCAGGCGACGGCCTTTATGGCGTCCAGCAGTTCGTCGAAGGCGGAGTCCTTCAGCAGGTACGCCCGGGCGCCCGCCTTGAGGATCTCGGTGACGTACTTGCGGTCGTTGTGCATCGACAGGGCGATGACCTGCGGCGGACGGCGGAGCTTGGCCAGCTTGCGTGTCGCCTCGATGCCGTTCAGCCCCGGCATCGAGATGTCCATGATGACCAGGTCGGGCGCGAGCTCGCGCACCAGGCGGACCGCCTCCAGGCCGTCCCGCGCCTCTCCCGCCACGGAAATGCCGGAATGCTGCTCGAGCAGCGAGCGCAGGCCCTCCCTGAAGATCTTATGGTCGTCGCAGATCAGTATCTTTTGCCGCATCCTTCCTCCTGTCGAGCGGAGCGGTTATCACCGCCAGAGTGCCGGCGCCCGGGCGCGAGCTGATCCGAAAGGCGCCGCCGAGGTGAGAGACCTTCTCCCGTATGGAAAACAGTCCGAACCCGCCGCTGCGGCTGGCGCAGTTGCGTTCCTCGCCGGCGGAAAAGCCGCGCCCGTCGTCGCGCACCGTCACGACTATGCGCCCGCTGGTGCGCCGCACCCGGACGCGGACCCCGGAAGCGCGGGCATGCTTGAGCGAATTGTTCAGCAACTCGCGCACCGCCTTGAATATCATGACGCTCGTTTCCGTGGGAAGCGGCTTTCGCAGGCCGTCGCTGCGGAATTCCGTCTTCAGCCCGTGCCGGCGGTGCATATCCTCCGCCAGCCGCTCCAGGGCGCTCTCGAGGCCCAGCTCGTAAAGTATAGGAGAGGCCAGCTGAAAAGTGAGGTTACGCATGGCGAGTATCGCCTCGTCGAGGAACGAAGCAAGGCCTTTAAGGTCCTCCGCCAGCTCCGGGGCCAGGCAGCGGCCGCGCAGAGCGCCGGCCTTCATCTTGGCCATAGCCAGGGTCTGGCCTATCACGTCGTGCAGGTCGGTCGCTATCTCCCGGCGTTCCCGCTCCTCGGTCAGGATGACTTCCGCGGAGAGGGCGCGCAGCTGGCGCTGGTAAGAGAGTATCTCCTGCTGGCGAAGCTCCCTTTCGTGCACCTCGGCCTTCAGCGCGGCGTTGAGCTTCTCCAGCTCCGCGGTACGCTCGCGGACCCGCTTCTCCAGGTCGCGATGGGCGTCCATCAGCGCCGCGGAGGCCTGGCGACGCTCGAAGTAGGCCCTCAACATGTCCGCCAGCGAGTTTATCAGGTTGCGTTCCTCGGCGAGGAAAGGGCCTTCCGCCTCCTGCGGCATCTTTTTAAGATAGTATACCTCTAGCCGCCCGCCCAAAGCTGGACTCACGCGGAAGTCCGCGGCCTGCAGCCAGCGTGTCTTCCGGAAACAGCGCGTGCGGCTCTCGAGGCCGCCTAGTATCACGCGCCCGGCGGTGATCTGCGGGTACTGCCAGGCGGGCGGGATCAGCCTTACCACGCGGTCCAGCACCTCTCTGACGGGCAGCGCGTCGTCCTGGAGTATGCAGACGGTGGAGTGGAGGGCGGTCAGTTCCTTGACGCGCTCCCGCAGGGCGTGGATGACCTCGTTGCGCGGCACCTGCGGGTGCAGGGCGTGCATAGCCTGTTCCGGTGGGAGTATGCTCTTGCGGCTGCGCCGGGCTGACGGCATAACCCGAGTTTACCAAATAAAACAGGCGGGGGACTAATTTTGTATCATCACTACTGTGCCGCAGCCATGTTCAATGACGACCGCCCAGATACCGAGGTGAAACGATGTCAGACAAATTCACGATAAGCTTTCACGGGGCGGCGGGCGAAGTGACCGGCTCCAGACACCTGCTGGAGACTCCCGCGGGCACCCTGCTGCTCGACTGCGGCATGTTCCAGGGCCACCGCGGCGACGCGCAGCAGAAGAACCGCGACTTCAAGTTCCCGCCGGCCTCGGTGGACTCCGTCATACTCAGCCACGGCCACGTGGACCACTGCGGCCTCCTGCCGCTGCTCTACAAGTACGGCTGCTCGGCCCCGATAAGCTCCACGCCCAGCACCGCCGAGATAGCCGGCATCATGCTGGCGGACTCGGCCCGCCTGCAGGTCTCCGACGCCAAGTTCTTCAACAAGATCCACGCCGCGGAGGGGCAGACGATAGAACCGCTTTACGACGAGGACGACTCCGCCCTCGCCCTCTCCAAGATGGCGCCGGTCGCCTACAACGAGGACTTCTCCCCGCTGCGCGGGGTGAAGGCCCGCTTCCTGAACGCCGGCCACGTGATGGGCTCGGCCATGACCCGCCTGGACCTGGACGCGGGCGGCCGCAAGGTCCGCCTGCTCTATACCGGGGACCTCGGCCGCCAGGAGGGCCTGCTGATGGAGAGCCCCGTCGCCCCGGACGGGGTGGACTACCTCGTGATAGAGAGCACTTACGGCGGGCGCTTCCACGAGAAACTGGCCGACGCGGGCGAAAAGCTGGCCGAAGTGATAAAGCGAGCGGCCGCGTCCCGGGGCAAGGTCGTTATCCCCAGCTTCGCGCTCGAGCGCACGCAGGAGATAGTCTTCATCCTGGACCGGCTCTACCGGGAGAACAAGGTCCCCAGGCTGCCGGTCTACGTGGACAGCCCGATGGCCGTCAGCCTCACGGAGATCTTCGACAAGCACCGCGACAGCTTCTGCTTCGACGACAAGTTCCAGGCCTACGCCCGCATGGACGGGGACCCGTTCGGCTTCGACTACATCCGCTACCTGCGCAGCAAGGAGGAGTCGCAGTCCCTGAACAACAAGAAAGGCCCGATGATCATCATCTCGGCCTCGGGGATGTGCGAAGGCGGCCGCGTGCTGCACCACCTGCGCAACTGCATAGAGCGCGACGAGAACGTCATCCTGCTCGTCGGCTACCAGGCCCAGGGCACGCTGGGCAGGCGCCTGCAGGAAGGGGAGAAGAAGGTCAGGATCTTCGGCCTCCAGCACGAGGTCGCGGCCAGCGTGGAGACCATGCACGTCTTCTCCTCGCACGCCGACCACGGCGACCTGCTCTCCTTCATCAAGGCCGTCAGGCCCGCCCGCGGCGTTTTCCTGGTACACGGCGAGGACGACGCCCGCGCGGCCCTCGCGGACGCGCTCGCAAAGGAAGGAGTAAAGAACGTCTTCCGGCCCGGGCTGTACGAGCGCTTCGAGCTCGCCTGACCGGCCTTGCCGCTCGCTGGCGGCGCCCGCCCGCGGCCGCGGCGCGGTTTTTTCCCTGACGGCACGGGGCAAAATAACTATAATATAGTCAACGCTCTATGAAAAAACTGTTAAAAAAGATAGGGACCCAGGCCCTGCACGCCCTGGGTCTCAAGAAAAGATCCGGGTTCTACGGGCTAGGCATCGCCCCGAAGCTGATGGACATACTGGACGCCAAGGGCTTCGTGCAGCCCACGCCGATACAGCAGAAGTCGATACCGATAGCCACCGAAGGCAAGGACATGGTGGGCATCGCCCAGACCGGCACCGGCAAGACGATAGCCTTCTCGATACCCATGATACAGCGCCTCGCGCAGGCCCCGGGCAAGGCCCTCGTGCTGCTGCCTACCCGCGAACTGGCCCTCCAGGTCGCCGAGGTCTGCCGCGACTTCGCGCCCGCCTTCAACATGGGCGTCGCGTGCCTGATAGGCGGCGAAGGCAAGGAAGGCCAGCTGCGCGACCTCAACCGCAAGGCCCGCATCCTGATCGGCACCCCGGGCCGCGTCTACGACCACATGGAGCGCGGCGCCGCAAAGGTGCACGACGCGCGCATCCTCGTGCTCGACGAGGCCGACCGCATGTTCGACATGGGCTTCGCCCCGCAGATCAACCGCATCATCCGCCAGCTGCCGACGCAGCGCCAGACCATGCTGTTCAGCGCGACGATACCCGACGAGGTCATGAAGCTGGCCAGCCAGCACATGAAGGGCCCGGTGCGCGTGGAGGTGGCCAAGTCCGGCACCGCCGCGCAGAACGTCGTGCAGGAGCTCTACGTCGTGCGCTCGAGCTCCAAGCCGATGCTGCTGATGAAGCTGCTCGAGAAATACACCGGTACCGTGCTCGTCTTCGTGGAGACCCGCTACGACGCTATGAAGGTGGCGGGCTTCCTCAGCTACGCCGGCTACGCCGTGGCCGAACTGCACTCCGACCGCAGCATGGGCCAGCGCAAGGAGGCGATGGAGGGCTTCAAGAGCGGCAAGTACCGCATCCTCGTCGCCACCGACATCGCCGCCCGCGGCATAGACGTCACCGGCATAGAGCTGGTCGTGAACTACGAGATGCCCGCCGAGGACGACGCCTACGTGCACCGCATAGGCCGCACCGGCCGCGCCGGCCAGCCCGGGCGCGCCGTCACGTTCGCGATGCCCGAGCAGGGCGGAGACGTGCGCAGCATTGAGACTTTGACCGGTATCCCGATGACTCAGGTCACCCACCCCGAAGTGCCCGCCGAGACGCTCTGGGGCTACAACCACGCCGCCACCAACCGCGGCTGGAACCAGCGCGCCTCCCGCAGGCCTTCGGGCGGCGGGGGCGGCAGGCGCCGCCGCTGAGCGTGCGGGGAATAAAAAAGGCCGCCTTCGGGCGGCCTTTTTTTACGCCCCGGGCGTCATTCCTTCGCGGTGCCGTAGAGCTTCTCGAACTCCGCCCTGTACGGCAGCACGTAGTCCGGGTCCATGGTGAAGATGGTGTTCTCGGTATTGCTGTTCTCCGCCATATTGGTCCAGTTGAAAGAGCCGTTGACGAGCAGGCGGCCGTCCAGCACCGCGAACTTGTTGTGCATCTGGCCCTTGTCCGCGCCGCGGCCGGTCTTGAAGCGCAGCTCCATCCGGCTGTTCCTGGCCTCGGCGGCGAAAGGGAAGTCCTGGCCCGCGAAGACCATCAGCCTGACGCGCACGCCTCTGGCGGCGGCCCGCTTCAGCGCGCCCATGATGCTCTCCGAGGTGAAAGTGAACATCGCCACGTCCGCCTCCGCGCGGGCGGCGTCTATCGCCTTCACGATGGTCCGTTCGGTGCCGCCGCGGGGGGAGAAAACGTAGTCCGGCAGCAGCGTCCCGTTGAAGTTCAGCTCCACCGTAGGGTCGGCCGGGGGCGGGGTATACGCGGCCGCGGAGGCGGCGGGGTCCGAGACCGGGCGGGACTGGCCCCAAAGCCAGTCGAAGTCCCGCTGGTAGCCGCCTACGAGCTCGCGGGAGGCGGTGAACA
>JAJZOZ010000009.1 GCA_021811405.1 bacterium
GCTTACAGGTACTGCGGCAGCGCGGCGTAGAACGCGGCGGCCTTCACCAGGTCCTCCGCGGGCATGAACTCGTTGACGGTGTGCGCGTAGACCTCGTTGCCGGGGCCGAAGCCGATGGTCGGGATCTTGAGGCGGCCGGCCGAGGCCACGCCGTTCGTGGAGAACACCCACTTGTCCACCACGGGGTTCCTGCCGAGGGCCACCTTGCCCGCGAGCTCTCCGGCCTTCACCAGTTTGTGCTCGCGCGGCAGCACCCAGGTGGGGAAGTACTTCTCCTGGTCCACCTTCGCGCCGGTCCAGGCGACGGCGTTGTACCAGAGCACCTCCACCTTGGCCTTGGCCTTCTTCACGGCGGGCAGCTTATTGATCTCGGCGACCGAGCTCTTCAGCGTCTCGCCCACGGTCAGGCGGCGGTCCAGGTAGATCGTGCACTCGTCGGGCACGGCGTTCAAGGACGGGGTCTTGCACTCTATCGAGGTCACGGCCACGGTGCCCTTGCCGATGAACTTGTCGTTCTTGAGGCGCTTGTTCAGCGCGGTGATCTCGTTGATGATGCCGGTCATCTTCACCACGGCGTTGTCGCCGCGTTCGGGGGCGCTGGCGTGGCAGCTGCGGCCCTTCGTGACGACCTTCATCTCCATGCGGCCGCGGTGGCCGCGGTAGACCTTCAGGTCGGTGGGCTCGGTGATCACGACGAAGTCGGGCTTCAGGCCTTCCTTCTGGATCATGTGCAGTATCGGCAGGCCGTCGCAATCCTCTTCCATTACGGAGCCGGTGACCATCAGCGTGTAGTCGCCCTCGAGCTTGAGGTCCTTTATGATCTTGCCCGCGTAGACCATCGAGGCCATCGACAGCTTCTGGTCGGTGGCGCCGCGGCCGTAGATCGTGTCGTTCTTGTAGATGCCGGCGAACGGGTCTATCTTCCAGGCCTTGGGGTCGCCGATCCCCACGGTGTCGATGTGGGCGTCCATCATGATCTTCTTCCTGCCGTGGCCGATGAAGCCGATGACGTTGCCGATCCTGTCGATCTTGACCTTGTCGAAGCCGACCTTGAGCATCTCCTTCTTTATGAGGGCGACGAGCTTGCCCTCCTGGCACGAGAAACTGGGGGTGCGGATGATGTTGCGCGCGAAGGCCACGATGTCCTTCTTGTACTTGTCGGCGGCCTGGCGTATGAGCTTTTCCTTGTTCATTTTCTCTCCTTGGGGCGTCCGGCGCCTGACGACGGCGGGACGGTACGCCCATATTCTATTCAATAGCCGCCGGCCTTGTAAACTTGCCGCGCGCTTGCAGGGCCGGGATAAAATAGATAAAGTCTAGTTGCCGGAGGAACGGGCCGGGGACCGCGCTCCCCCGCCGTGCCGCCGCCGTATGACCCGAACCACTACCGCGCGTACCGCCAGGGCCGCCCGCCTGCTGGCTGTGGGCAGGACCGCCCGCCTTCTTTCCGAGAACGGCTTCGACCTCTGCGACCTGTACTACCGCATGTCCAGCAAGAAAGGCGCGGAGCGCTTCTCCGCGGACAGGGCCGCCGGCCTCTGGGAGGAGTTCCTGCGCTCCCGCCGCCGCCCGGACGGCGCCCTGACCAACGTCTACGTCAACGTCCCCTTCTGCAGGACCAGGTGCAGCTTCTGCGGCCTTTATACCCGTCCCGGCGCGGGACAGCGGGAGATGCGGAGCTACGCCGGCGCCCTGATAAAGGAGATAGAGCATTTCGGGCGCGCGTTCCGCGGCGCGGAAGCGGACCACCTGTACCTGGGCGGCACCCCCAGCAGGCTCGACGACGCGGCTTTCGGCGACCTCCTCGAGGCCGTCTTCTCCCGGTTCAGCTTCACTCCCGACGGCAACCGGATACTGGAATGCGCGCCCAGCAGCATGACCTCCGCGAAGCTGCGCGCGGCCGCGGGCTTCGGCTTCAACAAGATAAACATAGGCGTGCAAACGCTCGACGAGAAGGTGCTCAAGGCCGTAGACCGCCCCCAGGACCGCGACTCGGTGCTGCGCCTGATCGGGGAGGTGAACTCCCTCGGCCTGAAGTTCGGCTGCAACGCGGACCTGATAATGGGTCTTTACGGCGAGACGGCCGCGGGTTTCCTGGACTCCTTCCGCGCCATAGCCAGGAGCTCCCCGCAGACCATCTCGGTCTACGACCTATACCTCATCCCCAGCTACGTGGACCGCTACTACGGCGGCGACCACGAAGCGGCCGCGGCCGCGCTGGAAAGCTTCCGCGCCGGAACGGCGGGGCCCATGAGGAAGATCGCGGCCGAAGCGGGCTATGTCCTGACCTGCAGGAACAACTCCAGGGAATGGATCTTCAGCCGGCGCGAGGCCCTGAAGGATTTTTCGCTCTACACCGTGTATACCGGGGAATTCTCGCCGGCCCCGTCCTCCACGCTGGGGCTGGGGGCCGCCGCGCGGTCGCTGATGTACGGCCGCTACAGCTATCTCCAGGACGCGGAGGCCATGGTCGAATTCTCCCCCGGCGCGCCGATGTTCTCCGGCACCCCGGTCAGCATGGAAGGGGAGATGATAAAGTTCCTCTTCGTCTGCTTCAGGACCGGGGTCCCGGTCCCGCTGGACTATTTCAGGAAGCGCTTCGGGACGGACCTGCTGAAGAAGTTCAAGGGCCCGCTGGCGGAGCTGGCGCGCCTGAACTACGTGAAGATAGCGGACAAGAAGGTTTCCCTGACCAGGTCCGGCCCGGCCAGTCTGCTCTTCTGCGGCCTCTGCCTGATAGGGATGGAGAGGTTCGTGCGCGAGGCGCTGCCGTTCTTCCCGGAGAACATACGCGCCTCTTTCGCCGCCAGCGCGGCGGGGCGGCCCGCGAAGCTCTACCCCGCCGTCAACCACCGCAACAGCTGGCCCCGGACCGGCTCCTAGTCGAAGCAGAACATCTTCATTATCTTCTCCGAGAGCGGGGCGCAGGCCGCCGCGTCCCGCGAGGACGCCGCGCGGTAGCGCCAATCCTCGCCCCTGCCGGACCTGACCGCGCCGACGAAGTCGTAGACTTCGGGAACCAGGCAGGTCTCGGGGTTCATCAGCGGGTTCCAGCACCTCTTCGGGGACGCCGCCGTCAGCAGCTTGTAATACTCGCCGCAGAACGCGGCCCCGGACTTCGGCCTGACTATCCCGGCCCAGCCGGAACAGAAAGAGTCGTACTTCGCCCGGCCCGCCTTGAGCGCCGCGAAGGCGGAAAGGTACTGCAGCGCGGTCTCCTCGCAGCCGCGCCTCAGGTCCGGATGTATGGAGCTGAGCCCGGCGCAGCCCTCGGGGGACCCCTTCGAGAGCGACACGCACGCGCCGTAGTCCGCCAGCGCGTCCCACAGGTGCTGCTCCGGCATATGCCTGGCGTCCCCGGAATAGTCCGAGATGACGGTGCCTACGTCCACTTTCCTGCCGGCGCACCTGTCGGCGCCTTCCGGCGGCCGGCCGCCGTCCCCGCCGGAATTGCGGTATTCGCGCAGGGCCGTCACGGCCTTGCCGCCCGGCATGTTCTTCAGCGCTGCGGCGGCGGCCTCGCGCACTACGGGGGAATCGTCCTTAAGGGCGACTATGGCGGCGTCCACGGCGGCCGGCTTTCCGATCATGGCGAACGCCTCCACCGCGTAGGTCCTGGCCAGCGGGTCCCTGTCCTTCATCATCTCCAGCGCCGCCCCGAAGGCCTTGTCCCGGTCTATCCGGACCAGGGCCTGCAGTGCCTTGGTGCGCACGTAGACCACGGGATCCGCCAGCAGGGCCGAGACCGGCTTGTAGGTAGAAGGCTCCGCTATCCTGCCCAGGGCCTGCACGGCCTTCTCCCGCACCTGGGCCTCCGGGCTGCGCAGGCTCTTCACCAGGAAATCCGCGGCCCGGGCGTCCCCGATGACCCCCAGCACCTTTATCTCCCACAGCATGGCGGCCGGCCCGCTGCGCTCCGCGGCGAGCAGCAGCGGGGGGACGGCGTCTCCGCCGACGGTCTCCAGCGCCCTCTCGGCCGCGCCCCGCAGCTCCGCGTCGTCGGAGCCGAGGAAGCCGATCAGCGCGCCGACCGTCCTTTCCCGCGGCCCCCTCAGCAGGGCCCTGGCGGCGGCCTGGCGCTTCCCGTCGTCGGGCGACTCCACCAGGCGGAGCAGCGCCCTCTCGCTTTCCGGATCGAGCGCGGCGGCGCGCACTTCGCGGGCGGGGGCCTCCGCGGCGGACGCCGGGGCACCGGCGGAAACCGCGGCGGCCAACAGCAGGCAAAGCATGGCTATCCTCATTTTTCCTCCCTGGAGACGCCGGGGCTTCAGGCCGGCGGCAGCTCCTCCTCTCCGAACTTTTCCACGTAGGCGGCGTACACCCCGTCGCAGCCGCCGCGCATCGCGCAGCGGCGGCAGGCCGGGATCCGCCTCTTCTCCGGATGCTTCTCCCTGTCCGCCTTCCGGTAGCGGCCCCGGCCGGACACGTACTGCCTGGCCTGCCGCTCGAACATTTCCACCTTGTCCGCCGCCTCCCGGAAGAAGCACGGGACCGGCGCGTTTATCAGCGTGGCGTCCGGGTCCCCGGCGCGCAGGCACTCCAGTATGGCCGGCGCCGCTTCCGAGACCCTGGGCGTATGCGGCATCTTCCCCGGCCTCTCACCCACGTAGATGATGTTCCACTTCGTCATGCCCAGGCGCTTGAGCAGCTTCCCTATCTTCGGCAGCCGGGCCGCGTTCTCCCTGACCACGGTGGTATTGGCCGAGACGCAGGAGAAGCCGGCGGCACGCAGGTTGGCCACGCCTTTCAGAATGCGGGCGAACCCGCCCCTGGTCCCGGTCAGGGCGTCGTGCACTGAGGCCCTGTCGCCGTGCACGGAAAAGCGCACCTCGGTCACCCCGGCCCTTAGCAGCGCCTTCACGAACCTCCCGTCGGCGAACATCCAGCCGTTAGTGGTCAGCAGGCGCTGGCGGAAGCCCAGCCTTTTGGCCGCCTCGAATATGGCGAAGATATCCTTTCTCAGCGTGGATTCCCCTCCGAGCACGTCCACCGCCTCCGCGCCCGCCCGCCTGGCCGCGGCCAGCTCGCCCAGCACCGCGCGGTAGCTCTTGTCAGGGACCGCGCCGCGGTACTCCCTGTCCCAGCAGAAGGCGCAGGAATTGTTGCAGGTATAACCGGTTATCAGCTTGAGCGATCTCATGGCGCCCGCCCCCGCTTCCGCCGGGCCGCGGCCCTTTTGAAGCAGAAGTAGGCGTCCAGCGTCCTGCCCGCCCCTCCGGCGCCGTCGCCGGCGGCGAACAGCACCGGGGCCATCGTCATGCCGGAGCGCCGCGCGTAGGCGACCAGCCCGAGTATCCGCTCCAGGGCCGCCGGATGCCCGCCCGAGGCGTAGAGGCCGCAGATCTCCCTCATCGCAGGGGTGAGGTCCCCGATGCCGCCGGTCTCGTACACCTTGTAGGCCTTCTTCCGGCCGGAGCCGGCCGCGCGCATCTCGTAATAAAAACACTTTTTTTCCAGCTTCAGCCCCGCCATGGCCCTCTTCTGCCAGGGCGGCACGCGCAGCCCGCCGGGGGCTTCCCGCCTGAAATAGAACTTGAAGTCGCCGCCGCCGTCCGGGGTCAGGTCCAGGCATACCGCCGACAGCGCGGCCAGCTCTGCGCCGGCCGGAGCCGCCGACGGTCCGCAGGCCGCGGAGAGCAGCCGCTCCTTGGCGGCCCCGCCGTGAACCGGGTAAAGCTCCTCGTGGTAGACCTTAAGCCGGGGGGCGTCCTTGCCCGTCCCCCAGTCCAGGCCGAGCGTGGTCTGGTGTGAGCGCCCCAGGGACGCGCCGGCCCTCAGGAAGCGCCCGAGGGCGGCCAGGTCGTAGCGTCCGCCGAAAGAGGCCGCGTAGCGCATTATGACGGGGCCGAGGGCGCCCCGCTCGCCGAAATCGCTGACGCTGAAGCGGAAAGCCCCAGGGTCGGAGGAGGAGACGCAGACGTCCAGCTTCTGGTTGAGCGGCAGCCAGCTCCGCTTCACCCTGCGGGCGAAGAGGCCGGTGAGGCCGGCCAGCCCGGAGGGCGGCACCTGCGGGGCGCCTTCCCCCAGCAGCCTGAACAGGCCGGGCAGGAACCCCTCGCGCCGCATCAGCGCCCCTCTATGTCGCTGGTGAGCTTATTATATTTCTTCAGCAGCCGCTTCTTCGCCAGCTCGGCGCGCATCTTCCCGGCGAACTCCGTGAAGAGCAGGCCCGCCTTCACGTTGTTGCGCAGGTTGCCCACGATGCCGTTCTCGCGGTAGATGATGGACATGGCCCGCGTGTTGGACAGCCGGCCCGGGTGCAGGTCGTCTATCTTCAGCTCGGGGTCCGAGATATGGCCCAGGATGTAGCGGTTGCGCACCGCGTCGTCCTTGACCAGGTAGGCCAGGCAGGCCGAGTAGATGTTGCCGTCGATGTTCACGGACAGCTCGGTGTTCATCGGCATCGGCGAGAGCCAGTTCTTGACGTTCAGCAGGGCCACGCCCCTGTCCTTCAGCGCGGCCACCGCCGCCGGGACCAGCTCCTTGAGCTTCTTCCTCAGCAGCTTCAGCTTGGCGTCCGTGAACTTCGGGCCGCAGGAGACCATGATCCAGACCTTCTTGAACCCCAGCTCCACCAGGGAGTTGAAGCTCTCTATCAGGCGCGGCGCGGTGTCCGGCGTGACCACCGTGTAGCAGTAGGCGTCCAGCCCGTTGCGGAAGATCATCGGCAGGTTCTTCACCACCAGCGGGTAGGTCTCGTCCTTGCAGCCCATCCGCGGCCTGTTCTTGTTGTGCGAGCGGCGGTCGCCGTCCAGGCTGACTATCAGCAGCACGCCGTGCTCCTTGAAATAGGCTATCTTCGCCTCGTCGAGCAGCGTCGCGTTCGTGGTCATGATGAACTTGACCGTCTTGCCTAGCGAGGCCGCCTTCCGCTCGCCGTACTCTATCGTCCTGCGGATCAGGTCGAACGGCAGCAGCAGCGGCTCGCCGCCGAAGAACTCCAGCTTCAGCTCCTTGTCCTGCGAGCCGCAGAGCAGGTCCACCGCCTTGAAGAGGTAGTCCTCGGGTATATACTTGTTCTCGAAATGGACCTTGCAGTACGTGCAGCGCAGGTTGCAGGCCCAGGTGGTGACGACTAGAAGGTACATGTTCTCATCCTATTTCCCCGGCCCCGAATTTGCCCAGGTACTCGGCGAAAACCCCGGGGCAGCGCCGGCAGCCGCCGCAGGAGGCCGGCCTTACCCGGCCGAACTCGGCGGAGGAATTTATCTCATTATAATAAAATAAGCCGTCCCGGAAGACCAGCAGCCTGGCGGCCGGCGCCTGGCGGAAGCGCAAGGCGCCCGGGAAGACGCCGCGCAGCCTGTCCGCCACGCAGTCCGGGAAAAGGGTGAAAGCAGCGCGGCCGGAGGCGGGCCTCCGGCGGTAGGCCTCCAGCAGCCCGGAGTAGGAAGGCAGGGCGGCCAGGTAGCGCTTCTCCCCGCCCGGGCCCTGGTTGTCCGGGTAGTAATGCCAGACGGCGAAGTCCCAGTCCGGAGAGAAAGAGCGCACAAGCCCGCTCAGGGCCGGCAGCTCCCGTAAATTCTTCTTCAGAGCCACGGAATGCAGGCTGACATCCAGGTCGCCGCGCCTGGCCAGCCTCTCCATAAGCGAAGCGAGTTTCCGCCAGGAGCCGGGCCGGCCGGTGACCGCGTCGTGCGCCTTCGCCGACGCGCCGTATATCGGCAGCTCGAGCCCCGTGACGCCGAGCCCCTTCAGCCTGTCCAGCGCGGCGTCGCCGTCCAGCGCCAGGCCGGTGGTCCAGAGCTTTATCTTACCGTAGCCCGCGCCGCGGCAGCGCCGCAGCAGCTCCCCCAGCGCCGGGAAGCGGTCGGCCCTGTCCCTGCCCCAGATATTCAGGGTCCTCTCTTTGTTGAGCACGGAGAGGAACCTGCCCAGCACCGGAGACCCGGGGTCGAAATCCAGCTTCTCCCGCGCCAGCCGGTGATACTGCCTGCCGCGTATGACGCGCGAGTCGAAGGAGCCCGTAAAATCGCTGGGACCGTACTGCAGGTCTATCGCGGCCAGGAAATCCGCGCCCGCCGCTGGCCGCTCCCCGGCCAGCACGGCGTCCGGCATTACGAGGCGCCCGCCCCCCACGGCGTCGAAGTAAAGGTACCTGTTGCGCCGCAGCTCGTCTATGCGGCAGGCGGGCGGCAGGAAACCGAGGTCTCCGCCCAGTTCCTCTACCAGCACCCTGGTGGAAAGCCCGGCTATGCGGGAACGCACGGCCTTCACGGCCGCTATAAAGCCTTTCCGGTCCAGCAGCCCGCGCGGCGCGGCGCCGCCCGGATAGCCGGCCAGCGGCCTCGCCAGCGTGATGAAGGAGAGGCCGAAGCCGTCGAGCAGGGCGAGAATGTCCCCGAGCGAGGCCGAGTTGGCACGCGTCACGGGCACGGAAGCGCCCACTTCCCTGATGCCGGCCGCCCGGGCCGCGCGCAGGCCGGCGAGGTTCTCCGCGAAGCCTTCGCGGCCGGTACCGCAGATGCGCGCGTAGTTCTTCCCGTCTGCGGCAGGAACCGAAACTACGGCGTAGCCGAGACCGGCGGAAGCCAGTCCCGCGGCCAGACCGGGACGCAGCAGGCCGCGGCCGTTGGTGGACAAGCCTATGGTGGAGTAACCCAGGGCGCGCGCGGCCGCAGCGAAGCGCGGCAGCCCCGGATGCAGGGCAGGCTCTCCGCCGGTAAATTCTACGTGCTTAAGTCCCATGGCCCTGCCGTATCTGAGACCAGCCAGCACCTTGCCGTCCGGAGCCAGCGAGCCGGACAGACCGCAGGCGCAATAGCCGCAGCGGTTGCCGCAGGCGTCGGAAACGGAGAGGGAAAGCCTGCTGAGGCTCTCCCCTGAAACTCCGCCTGTGGGCGCGGCCGCTTCAGCCACGGCGCCTCCGGGCCATAAGGAATTTCACCATCCCCACCGCGTAAGCCTTTACGAACCCGGGGCAGGAGGCGGAATGCGGACAGGCGGAGCATACCCCGGCCGGCTTCACCCGCAGGCGCGGCTGGAAGTCCGCGCCGGACACCTCTCCGGCCGGGCAGTGAAGGCCCAGCTCCTCCGCCACGCAGGGCGGCACGGCGCCGCCGGCCGGCAGCATGCACCTCAAGCCCAGCTTCCGGCGCAGGCCGGCTATGGCGGAAAGCGAGCGCAGGGCGGCGGCCGCGTCGGGGATCAGCCAGCGCCTGGCCCGGACGCGTTCGCAGTCCGGCTCCAGCAGCGAGAGCACGATATCCTTCACGCCATGTTTCTTCCTCAGCTCCCGCACCAGGGCCGGCGCGGAGGACTGGTTGCCGGAATAGACAAGGAAATTGACGGAGGTCTTTATTCCGGAGCGGCGCAGGTTCTTCAGCGCGGCGGCCTTTTTGGCGAAACCGCCCTTCACTCCGGCGAGAGCGTCGTATCTTTCAGGCTCCGATTCGAAGAAGCTGACCACCACTTCGTCCAAACCGGCCATTGCCAGCTCCCGCAGGTAATCGGCCGAGGCCAGCCTCAGCCCGTTCGTCAGCAGCGCCACGTACTTGCCGCCCTTCTTAAGCCGGCGCACGAGGCCGGGCAGGCCCGGATGCAGAGTGGGCTCCCCGCCGGTGATGTTGACACGCGCGTTCCCCGGGTCCGCGGCAAGCGCGGCGGCCCGCCCGGCGGCTCCGGCCGTCCGCTTCACGCCGCCGGCGTCGCAGAACAGGCAGTCCTGGTTGCAGCCGCAGGAAAGTACCAGGCGCGAGGTCTTCATCCGCCTCTCTTGCGCCGCTTCGGAGCGGCCGCGGGAGCCGCCGGGCGGCACGGGACGAACTCGCCCCACCCGAAAAGCTCCGGGTACTCGCGCCACGGGCCCTCGCACCTGCCGAAGAAGGCGCACGACGGGCATTTCGGCCCCTTGGCCTTGCCCTCGTTCAGCCGGTATTTCCCGAAATCCTCTATGACGGTGCCGGCGTCGAAGATCTTCGTGCGCGGGATTATCGTCTCGGCCACGTATTCCTCGTAGCCGCCCATGAAGCAGTACGGTATGGCCTCGGTCATCACGCGCAGGCCCGCCGCCAGGCCTATGTCCAGCCCGTGCTTGACGAACGGCTCGATGACGGTCTTCTTCGGGACGAGCCACTTGGCGTTGGCGGCGGCGCTGCCGAGGATATGGACGAAGGCGAACTGGAACTGGTCCACGCCCAGCTTGGCCAGCAGCGCGGCTATGGCCGGGAGGTCCTGGGTATTGGGCTTGGTCACCACCGTGTTGGTGATGACGCGGAAACCGGCCTTCTTGAGGTTCATTATGCCGGTCACGGTCTCCTTGAAAGAGCCGGCGGCGCCGGTGAGGTAGTCGTGTATCTCCGCCCTGGAGCCGTGCAGCGCCGGGGAGGCCTCGGTGGCGCCGGCCGCGGCGGCGGCGCGGCAGAACTCCGGGTAGCGGAACATGCGGCCGTTGCTCTGTATCTGGATGTTGCGGTAGCCGATCTTCTTCGCCTCGCGCACCACCCGCAGGAACTCCCCGTGCAGCGTGGGCTCCCCGCCGGTCAGGACCAGCTCCCTGCCGCCGTCCTCGTAGCCGCGCTTCAGCTCCCCGCGCAGCTGGGCCAGGGGCTTAGGCTGGTGCTTCTCGCGCTTCTTGCCCTGCACGCAGAACACGCACATGTTGTTGCAGCCGAAGGCCACCTTGAGATCTATCCTCTTCAACGGTCCGTTCATATCAGGCTCCAGAGACGCGCCAGGCCCAGCTTGGCCAGCAGCAGCACGTTGCCGCCGGACAGCGCCGCGGTCACGGCGAGGCCGGCGCCGATCCAGAAAGCGAAGGGGCGCACGTGGAAGACCGGCACCCCCACGTCGTCCGGGGAATCGGCCGGCCGGCTCCTTACGTATTCCTTCAGGCCGGCCAGCTGCTCCGGGGTCAGGCCGTCGCGGTACCGGTCGAAGCCGTATTTCTCGGCGAGTTCGGGCTCGGCCTCGTGCAGCTGCCGCAGGTATTCCTCCGAGATTATCATGCCGGGTGCCAGGCTGTCCAGGCAGACGCGCCGCGTGCCGGAAAGCTTCAGGTGGCGGTCGGCCACGGCGTACAGGACGCCCCTGAACACCATGAACTGCAGGCTCATCGCGAAGCCGTAAAGCATCAGCTTGGCGAGGCTCAGCGTCCCCGGGTCCAGCCTGGAGGCGACGGCCAGCGCCAGCAGCCCGCCCAGCAGGACTTTCGGGCCGGCCTTTTCCGCCAGCGCGCCGGCGCGCCCGCCGAAAGCGAACATCAGGATGAAGAGGATATTGCTGTTCACCTGGAAGCCGCCCCTGTTCACCCCGTTCCAGGCGGAGACGAAGCTGAACAGCAGCGCGCTGAAGGAGAACGTCACCAGCCTCCCCGGCTCCTTCGCCAGCCCGGCGGCCGCGGCGCGGGCGCCGGCCCAGCCGCGCCCGAAGGCGCGTATCGTGCCCTCGGAGAACAGCTGGCCCAGTTGTTCCCTCGCCATCTGCCAGAAATACACGGCGGCCGGCGGAACGAAGATGTTCACCAGGAGCGACATCACCAGCGCCACCGGCGTCCAGCTGGCGTAGGAGATCACCACCGGCAGCGCCGCGCAGAGCAGCGCGAAGAGCTTGGCGTCGCCGGCCGGCCAGACCGCGGTCTTCCAGAGTATGACGCCGGCCAGCAGCCCGAGGGCCGCGTTCTCGAGCAGGACCAGGTAGTACCTGTAGACGAAGAAGGGCTCCCAGAAGAGGCCGTGCAGGCCGTACCTGATGCCGGCCACGCTGACGGCCAGCAGTACCGCGGCGGCGGCGAGGACGGCCAGCCCTCCCCGGAGCAGGCTCTTGTTGCGTATCTTGCCGCAGAGGTCGTCCTCCCTGACCACCCCGAGCAGCAGGACGGTCAGGTAGAGCGTCAGCAGCAGGCTTACGATCGGCAGGTACATAGTCTAGCGCCCGAGTATCCGGTCCGCTATCGCGGCCGGGTCGGTGAACAGCGGGCAGAGCTCCTCGGACTTGTAGTAGACGTCCTTCTTGTAAAGCCCGGCGCAGATCCTCCTCAGCGTGCAGACGGCGCAGCGCTCCCCCTTGCCGTAGCTCCAGTCCTCCTGCACGATAAGCTCCTTCTCGTCGAGGAAATACGTGAGCCGGTTCTCTCCCTTCACTATCTTCCTGGTCTCGGTGGAGCAGTGGGCGAACTCGGCCATGAAGCAGAGCGGCACCCGCTCCACGCGGAACGTGCGCCCGCTGCCGGAGAGAAAGCGCATCGCGGCGGCCAGCGAGGCCTCGAAGCCGGCCAGCGTGGGTATGGTGTCCGGGAACTCCACCACGCGCTCCATACCCGGGTCCATGTTGTTGAAGACGAAATGCGAGATGAACGGGTACTTAGAGCAGAGGAAGCGGACGGCCAGGTGCAGGTGGCCGGAGTTGTAGCGGTTGATGACGGTGTTGACGTTGACGGAGACCCCCAGCCTGCCCGCGTTCCCGAGGGTCTTGAAGAGGTTGGCCAGCGAGCCCTTGGTCCTGGAGAGGTGCTCCTGCAGCGCGGGCACGTGGGAATGTATGGAGACGTGCAGGTGCCTGAGCCCGGCGCCGCGCAGCCTGGAGAAATACCTGAAGTCGGCGGTGCGCTGGCCGTTGGTGACTATCCTGGGCTCCATGCCCAGCGTCCTCGCGTAGGCTATGAAGTCCGGCAGCTTCGGGTGCAGCGTGGGCTCGCCTCCGGTGAAGATTATGCCGGAGGCTTTGCGCTTCGCGTAGTCGCGCATCATCGCGCCGGCCTTCTCGGCGCTGATCACGCTGCCGTTGGAGGGATTGGAGCAGAACCGGCAGTTCTGGTTGCATTCCCTGGTCAGCTGAAGGTAGTATAGCTTCGCCATGGTTATAAAGCTCCGAGACCGCTGACGCCGTGTATCTCCAGGTATTCCGGCCAGACCCCGCCGCAGTACGCCCTGGCCCGGCAGCCGGAGCAGGGCGGCGGGAAGACCTTCCCGGCCTCGTACCGGCGGCCGGTCCTGCGCAGCGCGGTCTCCACGCACCTCTCCGCGCGCCTGTGCCAGCCCCCGACGCAGAGCGGCAGGCCGCAGACCGGGTTGTTCACCGTTATCCCGCTCCTCTCCGCCCGGGAGAGCGCGGCCTCCACGAAGGGGGACAGCGCCGCGTAATCGGGCACAAGGCGGGGGTCGGACTTGGCGCGCCCCCGGGGCTGCACCACCGAGAGCGAGACCGTCCTTACCGCCGGGAAGCGCTTCGCGACGAAAGCCATGTACCCGGCCGCGCCGCGGTAATTGCGCGAGCACAGCACCGGGTTCAGTATGACCTCCAGCCCGCAGGCCAGCAGGTTGTCTATCCCCTTCAGGCAGAGCGCGTGCGAGCCGCGCACCCCGGTTATCCCGTCGTGCACGCGGGCCGAATGGCTGTGCAGCGAAACGAAGGCGCTGGTGGCCCCGGCCGAGGCCGCGGCGGCGGCCAGCCGCCGGTCCGCGAAGCGGACCGCGTTGGTCTGCACGTCCACCCTGGCCGCTTTCTTCGAGCGGTAAAGCTTTATCAGCGCCGGCAGCCCCTCGTAGAGCCCGGGCTCCCCGCCGCTGATCGAGATCCGCGCGCCGGGCCTGACCCCGGCCAGCAGCGCCGCCCTCATCGCGGCGCGCAGGACGCCGTCGTCGCGGCGCCGCTCCTCCGGCTGGCATTCCACGTTGCAGAACACGCAGTTCTCGTTGCACGCGTAGCCGAGCCTGACCAGCTCGTACGGGATATCCTCCCTCGGGTCCCCGCCTTTCCCGGCCTTAGAGCGCATGGAACTCCCCGTCCCCGTAGGTCTCTAGATATCTGGCGTACACGCCGCCGCAGACGGAAAGCTTCGCGCAGGCGCGGCAGCAGCGCAGCGCTTTTTTTTCGCGGTGGCCGTCCACGCAGCCGCCGCGGCGCTTCAGCATCTCGGTGCGCCGCATAGCGAACTCGCAGGCGCCCTCCGGCGCGCGCGGCAGGGCCGCGCAGAGCGGCACGTCCCAGAGGCGGAGGTTCTCCGGCCAGCCGCGCTCCGGGGCCAGCTCTTCCACCAGCCGGGAATACCTGACCGACAGCTTCTTCCAGTCCTTCAGCGCCCGGCCGAAAGGCAGCAGGCCGTGGAAGACGGCGTTCTTCAGCCCGCGGAGCGAGAGGAAGAAGTCCCTGAGCTCCGCCAGGCCGCCGATATTGAGCGCGTTCACGGTGGCGTTCACCGAGACCTGCACGCGGGAACCCTTGGGCCGCAGCGCCAGCAGGTTGGACAGGCCGCGCACGGTCTGCGCCCAGCTCCCTGGCACGCCGGTTATCGCGTCGTGCACTTCCGGCCTCGCCCCGTGCAGCGAGACGATGACCTCGCTGGCCCCGGAGGAGAGCAGTCTGGAGCAGTAATCCTTGTAGGCCAGCATCCTGCCGTTGGTTATCACGGAGACGCCGCTGCAGCCGAGCCGGGCCGCCTCCGCTATCAGGGCCGGCAGGTCCGGGTTCAGCGTGGGTTCGCCGGAGGTGAAGACCACCCGCCGGCCTTTCGCGGCGGCCGGCAGCCCCTTCACGGCGCCGCCGCCGCGGCGGCGGCCGCTCCAGGAAACGTCGGTGCAGAAGACGCAGTTGTTGTTGCACTCCCCGGAGGAGGCCGCGTACAGCGCTTTTCCGGCCGGTTTCGTCATGCGCTCCTCGCGGCGTTGAACATACGCTGCACCAGGTTCACCGCCCCGGCGAAGCCCAGGAAAGGCTCCGGCCGCAGCGCGTGGTAGCGGTAGGACGGGAAGCCCAGGTCCATGCCCGGCAGCCCCAGGAAGGCGGAGCGGCGGCCGACGCTGCTGGACACCAGCAGGTCGCAATGCCCGCCGGAGAACAGCCCCTCCACGGCCCGGGCGTAGGTCCCCGCCGGGAAATCCCTCAATACCGGCCTCCCCGGGAACGAGGCTTCGGCGGAGGCCCATTTCCCGCCGGAGCAGGTCAGGAAGACGCCGGCCACGCCCATGCCCAGCTCCGCTGCGAAAGCGCAGAAGGCCCTGCCCAGGTACGGGTCCCCGGTGAAGCAGAGGCGCCTGCCGGCCAGCGCGCCGCCCACGGCAGCGCGCGCCGGCGAATGGGCGGCGGAGAGCTCGGCCGCTATCAGGGCGTCCGCCTTCGCCGCCGGCGTCCCGGCCGCGCAGGCCGCGGCCTTCAGCCAGGCGGCCGAGGCGGCCAGTCCCAGCGGCAGCTCCAGCTCGAGCAGTTTAGCCCCCGTCCTGCGCGCCAGCGTGGCGGCCGCCCCGCGCGCGTAAGGCAGCGAGATTATCAGGCCGGCCTTCTCCGCGTTTTTCAAAGAGGCGTGATCTCCGCCGCCGGGCCACGCGCAGACCAGCTCCACGCCGGCCAGCGCCAGCATGCGCCGCAGCTCGGCTATGTTGCCGGTCTGGTCGCCCTCGTTGCGGTCCATGAAATGTCCTACTACGGCGGCCCTGCCGCGGCGCCCGGCGCCTTCTCTCAGCGGGATGTCGGCGGCCAGCCTCTCCAGCGCCAGCGCGTAGCCGTCCAGGTAGTCGAGGTCCAGCGCGTTGGCGGCGACGCTCACCACCCTGGTGCCTTTTCGCCCGGTCAGGGAGGCCGCCAGCTTCCCGTAGTCCCGGCCGGTGAGCGTCATCACGGGCAGGGAGGAGAGCAGCACCGCGCCGGCGCGGCCGCACAGCGCGCCGGCCAGGGCCTCCGCGCCGGAGCTGTCGCCGGCTATTATCTCCCCGGAGTGGGAGCGGGTATGCAGCACGCGGCCGTCGCCGCGGCAGTCGAGCAGCGTGGAGAACAGGTCGTGCGAGCCGTGCACGCACTCGGCCTTGCGGGTCACGCAGTCCGTGCCGTCCACCACGGCGTAAGCGTCCGAGACGGCGTTGACCGCCAGGTAAAGGCCCGTCAGGAAGGACGGCGTGCAGCTCTCGCCCCGGTCCGGGGCTTCAGTTCTTTTTTCTGCCATAGCTCGCGAAATCCGCCCCGCAGACCGCCAGGATGGTCTCCAGCGTCCTGCAGGCCCCGGCGAAGCCGGGCCTGAACATGTCCAGCGAGACCTGCGCCTTGCCGGCGTCGGAGACCCGGTAATCGCAGTTGAAATCGCTCCAGACGGCGGAGATGCCGGGCGCCGCCAGCCGGCGCCGCAGTTCGGCCTCGGTCGAGAAAGCCGAAGTCCTGATGCCGAGGGCGGAGATCCGGCCCCGGAAACGGCCGAGGCTTTTCGCCTCGGGGGCGTAGACCAGCAGGTCCAGCCCGAAGCCGGCCTCGGCCAGGAAGCCGGCCGGCGGTATGCCGGCGGAGCGGGCCGGCACGAAGACCCGGTCCAGGTCGGCCTCGCCGGCCACGAAAGCTATCCTCTTGCCGGCAGCGCGCGCCTTCAGCGCGGCCCATTCGCCGGCCCTGGCCGCCATGGCCTTCCGCGCGGCTTCCCGAGCGGCCTTCTCCCGGCCCGCCAGCGCGGCGGCCTCCAGCAGCCAGGCCGCGGTGGCGGGGAAGCCGTAGGGCGAAGGCGGGCGCCTGAAAGACTTCTTCCAGCGCCCGCTGAAAGCGGCCTCCAGCCTGTCGTAGATGGACGAATCGCTCAGCAGGGCGCGGCCGGCCGACCTGAGGGCCTCCAGCGACTCCCCGTCGTATTCCGGCAGCATCCAGCGGGCCTTTACGCCCGCCGCGGCCAGTATGCCGTCCAGCTCGCGCAGCCCGGACCCGCCGTAGCCCAGCAGCAGCGCCGCGCCGGCGGGCAGGCGCGCGGGCTTCCGGCCGCCGCCCTTCGCGTACGCGCGCAGGAAGCCCATCAGTTCGCCGGGCACCGAGCAGCCGTCCAGGCAGGTGGAGCTGATCACCACCGGCACGCCGCTGGCCTTCTCGGCTTCCGCGGCCAGCTTCTGCACGTCCTCGCCCATCGCGTAGGGGACGCAGCCGTTCGTCATGAAGATGTAGTCGGGCCCGCCGCGGCCCAGGCCGGCGGCTATCTCGGCCACGCGGGAGCCGCTGCCCATTATCACTTCCCGCGTGCCCAACGCGCTGGAGCTCCTGGAGGAGCCCTCCTCGCGGCGCAGCTCGCTGCCCGGCAGCAGACTGGCCGGGCCGCGCAGGAAAGGCACCTTCTCGCTCTCCTCCAGCCGCTCCTGGCCGTAGGCGCATTCCCTGTCCTCGTGGGCCAGGAAGGCCTGCCGGCCGGTATAGCGGACCAGGCCGGTGCCGGCGAAGACGCCCTCGGAGAAGAAGCGGCGCCAGCCGCCGCCGTCCGGCGGGGAGAGCTTGCGCGCGGGAGAGGAGACGGGGAAGGAGCCGGCCCCCGCCCCGGCCGCGGGGCAGGCCGCCGGAGCGGCGGGAGGCGGCGCCGCCGCCGCGGGCTTCTTCCGCCCCCGCCCGGAGAGCAGCGGCAGCAGTATCCTGCCGTCCACCGGGCGCGGCAGCCCGCGCGGCGGGTCGCCGGCGTCGAGGGCGGCCTTGATCTTCCTGACCGCGGCGGCGAAAGGCGAGCGCGGGGCCACGCGCACCACCGCGGCGCCGGCGGCCTCGGCCTCCCGGACGGCCGGGTCCGAAGGGCAGCGGGCCAGTATGCCCGCCTTGATCAGCGAGGCGAACTTGTCCACCGCGCCTCCGCGGCCGCCGTCGGCCCCGTTGGCCACCAGCCCCATCAGGCCGGCGCCGCTGCCGGCGTGCACGGTCATGGCCCTGGCGATGTTGTTGGCGGCGTAAAGCGACATCAGGTCCTCTGAGACCACTATCAGCACCTTCCGCCCGAAACCTTTGCGCAGCGGCACCGCGAAGCCGCCGCAGACTATGTCGCCCAGCACGTCGAAGACCACCGCGTCGTAATCCGCGGCCACCTTCTCGCGGCCGGACTCCAGCAGCTCGAAGGTCTTCAGCAGGCCCATGCCGGCGCAGCCCTCTCCCGGCGCCGGGCCTCCGGCCTCCAGGCAGTCCACGCCCCTGCCGGTCCTGTAGATCAGGTCCTCCAGCGCCGGGCTGCCGCCGCGCAGCGCCTCCACCACGGTGGGGATGCCCTCGCCGCCGGTCAGCAGCAGGGCGGAATCGCTCTTCGGGTCGCAGCCGACGTGCAGCACGCGCTTGCCCTCCAGCGCGTAGAGCTCGCTGAGGTTGGCGGCTATCGTGGACTTGCCTATGCCGCCCTTGCCGAGGATGACTATGCGCTCAGCCATGCGCAGCCCCCTCCGCCGCCGGCCGGCCGCGCAGTATCCGCGCCGCCGCGGCCGCGGCGACCGGGCGCAGCTCGCCGTCCCCGAACCTGTCCAGGTAGGCCTTGAAGACCCCGGCGCAGCGGTCCGCCAGCGCGCAGCCCAGGCAGCGCACGGTCCTGGTCCGCTTCAGCGGCGGGACCGCGCTCTTCTTCACCGAGAGCACGTTCTCCTTCAGGTAGGAGCGCCCGCGCTCCAGCACGAGGCGCGGCGAGAAGAGCAGGTCGTTGGAGAAAGGGGCCAGCGGGCCCAGCGCGCAGAAAGGGGCGCCGGAGACCACGGGCCTGGCGCCGTTGGCCCGTATCACGCCCGCGGCCGCCCGCGCGGCGCGGGCGAATTCCGGCAGCCGGACCGTCAGCCCGCCGTAGGAGGAGCGCACGCTGCCCCACGGTATCAGCTGCGAAAGCATGTAGACGCCCGGACGCCCGCGGGAGAAGACGTACTTCGCTATGCCGGCGGCCTTCCGGGCGTTGAGCGAGCAGATCACGGTATGGCACATGAAAAGCTTCAGGCGGCCGTGGCGCCCGACGTTCCCGAAGACCCGCTCCACGGCCTCGAAGGCCGAGGGCAGCCTGGTCACCGCGCGCGCCAGCTCCGGGCCGTCCCAGTGCACCGACAGGCAGAGCTCGTCGATATCCGGCAGCAGCGCGGCGGCAGCGGCCGGGTCCGCCAGGCCGGTGCCGTCGGTGGTGACCTGCACCGAGTAGCCCAGCAGCCTGGCCACCCGCAGTATGCGGCCGAACTGCGGGTGCACGGTGGGCTCCCCGCCCAGCAGCGTCAGGTGCCGGGCTCCGCCGCTCCTGAGCCTCTTCATGATCGCGCAGGCCTCGGCCAGCGGCATGAAGCCGCCCCCGGAGCGCAGGTTGCGCGCCTCGCAGCAGAAGACGCAGCGGCGGCGGCAGACCTTGGAGATCCGGAGCTCGGCCCGGTCCCCGGCGGCCCCGAAGGCGGCCCCGGCGCTCAGTAGGTCCTTTCCGTGCATATGTTGTACTTGACGTAGTTCGGCGCCCGGTCCTTGCGCACCCGGCTGTCCACGGCGCGCTGCTTGCGGGGCAGGGCCCCGTCGGGCCTGAGCGCGGCGTAGTCCACGTGGGTGTCCGTCTCGTTCTCCTTGAGGTCCCAGACCGCGCATTTCAGTCCCAGCGCCATCATGCCGGAGACGGTCTCCCGGATCCGGCCCTGGTTGGCCTTCAGGCGCAGCGTGTGCATCTCTATCTTCGTCCCGGGGAAGGACCTGATGTTCCCGATGGCCTTCAGCAGAGCGGCGTAGCTGCCCTTCTTCCTGGTCACGGCGTCGTGCGTCGCGGCGTCCGGCCCGTAGACCGGCAGCAGGAAGGCGTTGACCCCGGCCTTCACCAGGGTCTCCACCAGCCTGCGGCCGCGCAGCTTGACGCCGTTCGACATCAGCTCTATATAGGTGAACCCTTCCTTCACCCCCATCCGGACCACCGACTCCAGCAGCCAGGCCGGGGCCATCGTCGGCTCGTCGCCGCCGAGGCAGAGGCGCCTGACCCCGCGCCGGCGGAGCACCCGCATCAGCGCGCGGAAGCG
Organism: bacterium; assembly: GCA_021811405.1. Lineage (GTDB taxonomy): Bacteria > Elusimicrobiota > Elusimicrobia > Elusimicrobiales > UBA9959 > UBA9959. The sequence continues at coordinate 19,659 of JAJZOZ010000009.1, forward strand.
GATCAGCACCTCGCGCCACCGCTCGTCGGTGAAGGCGAAGGCCGTCCTGTGCGGGTGCCTGTTGCGCTGGCAGAAGACGCAGTCGATGTCGCATCCGAAAGGGAACGCGAGCAGCAGCTTGTCCTCCTTCCTCGGGCTCATGCCGGCTTCGCCTCCCTCACCGGGCGGAAGAAGGCGGCGTGCCCGGGGAACGCCTCGAGGTACTTCCTGAATATGCCGCCGCAGGAACGCCGCAGCGGACAGGGGCGGCAGGTCTCCAGGTACACCCGCCGGCGCGTCGGGCGCAGCGAGACCGTCTCCTTCAGGCCGGCGCGCCCGCCGGGCAGCGCGGCCCGCTCCACGGTAAGCCGGGGGGAGTAATAGAGGTCGTTGGAAAGGTCGTAATGCCCGCCCAGCGCGCAGGCCGGCACGCCGAAGAAGCGCAGCGTCACGCCGAACAGCTCGGCCTGCTCCCGCAGCGCGCCTATGCGGGGGCCTATCGCGGTGAGGTCCGGCGCCAGCGCGGCGTAATCCGCGCAGGCCCCGCCTTCGGGGGCCGGGTTGGAGATCAGGTAATGCCTGACCAGTCCGGTGCCGGCGACGCGGCGCAGGATGTCCGAGACCCGCATGAAATTCTTCCTCATGGCGACGGTGTTAACCATCAGGAACGGCCGGCCTCGGCCCGCCTTGCCCAGGTTGTCGAGCGCGGCCATAACGTCGTCGAAGCTGCCTTTCCTGCCTGTCAACGCGTCGTGCAGCGCCGCGGTAGGGCCGTGGCAGGAGAGCATGGCCTCGTCCAGCAGCGGCGCGGCGCGCCGCGCGAAGGCCGGGTCCGCGAAAGCGGCCCCGTTGGTGGTGACGGCGGTCCTGTAGCCCAGGGCCCTGGCGGCGCCGATGGCGGCCGGAAGGGCGGCGCAGAGCGAAGGCTCGCCGCCGGTAAAGGTCACGTGGGAGAAGCCGGCCCGCCGCTTCTCCCTCAGGATGCCGGCTATCTCCGCGCCTGAAAGGTCCAGAGTCCGGAACCGCCGCAGCCTGTTGCGCTCGCTGCAGAACAGGCAGCTGTTCCCGCAGGTGTAGGAAACGTGTATCTCCAGCCGCTCCGGGGCCGCTCTCTTCGCGTCGGTCATCCGGACGTCCCCGCTCATGCGCGGCACCTCCCGGCGCGCACCGGCTTCAGCGCCGAAAAGCCCGCGGCCATCACGGTCTTTATCCGCGCGCCGCGGCAGGCGGCGGAGGCGCGGCACCTGCGGCAGGCCGAACCCTTCACGGTCAGCCTCTCGGCGATGAAGAACTCCGCCACCTTCATGATCCCGGCGCGGGGCGTTATCCTCTTCGCCCTCCGCCGGTCCTCCGGCAGGCAGGCCGGCGGAGGCACCGTCTTCAGAGAGCCCTCCGCCCGCAGCAGCTCCAGGTCCGAGCAGAACTGCGCCATCACGCAGGAGGCGCAGCGCGGCCCCCTGCAGTGCATCTCTTCGCCGGAGTACAGGAAGGCCTCGAGCGGCCGGCGCATGCCGCGCACCTCGTCCATCAGCTTGTCCGGGTGCTGGATGTAGCGCTCGTTGCCCTCCAGGACCGCGGCGGGGAACCTGTTGGTCCAGACGTGCGCGCCGACGGATTCGGAGAAGCGGAACACCTTTTCCAGCATCCCCTTCTTGGAAGCCGGGGAATAGGAGAGCCGCTTCCAGTTCTCCCAGGCGCGGCCGAAAGGTATCAGGTTCAGCAGGTCGTACTCGTCCACGCCCAGCCGGTGCAGCATGGCGACTATGTCGTAGACGGAATCGGCGTTCAGCCTGTTCACCACGATGTCGCTGCTGACGATCAGGCCGGGCACCTTCTTGGCGTTGGCGACGGCCAGCATGGTCTGCGCGAACGCGCCCGGGACCCCGACCAGCGCGTCGTGCTGCGCGGCGGTGGCCCCGTGCACGGAAAAAGTGATCTCGGTCAGGCCGGACTTCACGGCGCGCCTCAGGAACGCCCCGTAGCAGAACATGCGCCCGTTGCTGATGGCCTGCACATGCGTGTAGCCCAGCTTCCGGGCCTTCGCCACTATGGCCGTGAACCCGGGATGTATAGTGGGCTCGCCGCCGCTCAGCACCACCCGGCGGCAGCCCTCGGCCCGCCCGCGCTTCAGGTCGGCCTCTATCTCGGCGAGCGGCAGGTGCTCGCCGCAGATGGAGTCCGCGTCGAGACAGAAGAGGCAGCGGTTGTTGCAGGCCCTGGTGAGCCTGACCCATTTGCGCTTTTCCGGGGCCGCAGCGGTCTTTTCCGTCATCGTGTCATCCAAGAAGTATCTTCTCCGCCAGCCGGTCGGCGGCCAGCCCGCCCGCCACCGCCCCGGCCCCGAACAGCGCCTTCGCCATCCCGGCGTAATCCGGCGGGACCCGCGGCGGCCCGTCCAGGGCCTCCAGCCCGCCCGCCAGCATATGCGCCGCCTGCCCCGCGTTCTTCGCGGCCAGGACGAGGTTGGAGTGATAGCATCTCCCGTCCGTGTCCACGGTTATCCCCGGGTTGAACAGCGGCACCGGGCCCGAGCGCGAGGCGTTCTCTATGAGGACCGCCCCGGAATCCGCGAGCTCCCTGATGCGCCGCAGCGCGCCCGAGAGCCTGGAGAGGCCGGCCGGCGTCCAGGCGCGGTAGTAGGCCGGCAGCACGTTGACGCGCGGCGGCCTGCCGCCGGAGACGTCCAGCACCCGCCGCAGCACCTCCAGCGCCGAGCACGGGTCGCGCTCCGGCAGCAGCAGGTTCCAGATCAGGTTGGGCAGCCCGGAGAACCTTGCGCTGACGCTCACCGAGGTGTTCACGTTCACCTGCACCCCGGGCCTGGCGGAAAAAAAACGCACCTTGGCCGCGTCCAGCAGCAGGCCGTTGGTGCCCACTTCCACGCGGCCGCCGAAGCCGGCGGCCTCCAGCTGAGCTATCCCCGCTCGCACGAGCGCGAAGCGCAGCAGCGGCTCTCCGCCGAAAAACTTCACCGCGCCGCCCTCGGGGGCGGCGGCGCAGTACCGCTTTATAGCGCTTTTCAGGACCGCCCCGGGCATATCCGCCCGGCCGGTCGCGACGGGGCATTCGGGGCAGGCCGACTGGCAGCGCCGGGTAACTATAAGGGTCAGCTGCGGGGCCGGCGCGCCCCCGCGGCGGGCCGGCAGGGCCGGTTTACTGGCCTTTCTCCGCCTGTTTGCCCTTGGGCTGCTTGCTCTGCTGCTGTACGCCCATCCTCTTGTCATCTTCAGCCTTCTGCTTTACCATGTCGGCCATTATCTTGTGCCGGAACGAGCTGGTGCAGTAGCCGGTGGCGAGTTTCTTGGCCAGAGGAGCGCAGACCGACGGGTCCCTGGACTCCAGCACGCGCGGCAGCCACTTGTCGTCGGGGATGGCGTCCCCTATCACCAGCGCGGCGCTGAGCTGGCATTCCTTCTTCCTGGGGCCGCTCAGCCTGCTGCAGGCCGCCCGCCCGCGTATGAACAGGAAGTTGGATTCGCAGCCCGGGGGCAGGCCGAGCGACCTGCACTCCGGGGTCCGCTTCCGGGCTATGGAGTCGGAGATGACGCGGCAGAAGTCGGGGCTGGGCCGGCCGTCCCTGAACGCGTTGTTTATGAACTTCTCGCATTTGCCGTCGTTGATGGTCTTGCGCATCGCGGAGTACAGGAACTCGTAGTAGTCCGCGGCGTAGCAGACCCGGTTCAGGTTGTCCTGGACGCAGTCGAGCTGCCCGCCGCTTATCAGCCGGCAGACCCCGTAATCCAGGAACAGGTTGAGGATGGTATCGTCCTCAGGCATGTTGCTGTTGGTGTTGAAGAAGAACTTGAAGTTCTTGTCGAAATGCCGGATGATCGCGTCCGGGTTGTCCGAGAACGCCTTCACGCAGTCGGCGTCGGCCGCGTTCACGGGGACGTCCTCCGGCTGGGAATAATACCCGCCGTAAGAGCCCTCGTACTGGCCGCCCTGCGGGATGTTGCTCCGGGTCTCCGTGGAGACCGGGCTGCTCAGCGCCGCGGCGTCCGGCGGCAGCGCCTGGCCGACCTCCTGCTGCGCCTCCGACGGCGAAGGGGGCGGGACCGGCTGCTCCAGCCCCATGTTGGCGGCCTTCTTGTCCGTCACCATCTTCAGGGCCAGCAGCACGCCCATCAGCGCCACCAGCAGCGCCACCAGCAGCTTCGGGGACATCGCCCCGCGCCTGTATCCCTTCCTCATGGCGCTCACCATTGCCCGTGGCTGCCGTGCGAGCCGTGGCTGCCGTGCGAGCCGTGGCTGCTGTGCGAGCCGTGCGAGCCGTGCGAGGCGTGGCTCACGTGGCCCGACGCGTTGCCGCTGCTGTGGAAGTAATTGGAATGGGTCGCCGCGTCGGCGTGCTCGGTCACGGCCCCGACGGCCGTGGCCACCAGGCCCAGGACGACCGCGGCCTTGACCACGTCGCTCTTGACTATCTTTCCTTCCTCGCTGGAGAGGAAGCGAGAAAGGTCCCCCGACAGCTTCTTTTTCTGTTTTCCAGCCATAATTTGCCCCGTGTTCCCTCTAGACGTGTATCCCGGCCACTCCGGCGCTGCTGCCGGCCCAGGACTCGAACAGCTTCTTGACTTTCGGCTCGCGCAGGCGCGCGAACAGGTAATCCATGACCCCGGTGTAGATCTCGCACCGGAAGTTGGGATGGTGCATGTACAGGTCGTTGTGCTCGGAATAGTTGAAGACCGGGCAGACGCCGCAGTAAGGCTTGTAGACGCAGGAGGAGCAGAGCGTCTGTATGTCCGTCACCGAGGCGGTGACCACGCATTTCACGGTCGGGCTGGCCGCCAGGTCCGCGTAGGCCTCCTTCTTCAGGTCGCCCATGCAGAAGGCGTCGGTGCCTTCGGCGGCGAGCATGCGGCCCTCGTCGCAGGTGAACACCCTGCCGTCGTAGTCGTACGCGATCTGGCCTATCCCGGCCCCGCACGGCGACCGCAGGTCCATGAAGTTCGGGTCGGTATCGGTCAGGATCTTGCGCAGGAATATCCTGGCGGTGTGCTCGACCAGCGAGGCCTTCTTCTTCAGGTTCAGGTCTATGACGTAGTCCAGCGCCTTCGTGTAGAACTCTATGTACTCCCGGGCGGTGTAGCCTATCCGGCCCCAGGCCTTCTTGGCCGCGCCGAACGGGTTGAGGAAGCGCAGGAAGATGGAGCGGGCGCCGATGCGGACGTATTCGTCCACTATGTCCTTGTGCCGCCCGAGGGACTGCTTCGTCACGGTCAGCAGAGCGTCGGGCCCGTTCTTGCTCCGGGCCGTGCGCTTCTTTATGATCTTCCACCACTTCAGCACCTCGGCGTGGCTGCCGCCGCCGGTGGCTACGCGGTTCTTGTTGTGCAGGTCGGCCGGACCGTCCAGCGAGGTGCAGATGGCCACGTTGTGCTTGAGCAGGAAATCCAGGCGCTCCGCCGTCATGGCGGAAAGGTTGGTCACCAGGCTCAGGCCCACCTTCTTGTCGGTGGTCTTAAGGCGCTCGGCGGCCTCCTTCACCATGAACTCCAGCACCGGCCAGTTGAGCAGCGGCTCGCCGCCCTGGAACTCTATGGTGACCGACGGCGCCGGCGACGCGAAGACGGAATCCAGCACCTTCAGCGCGGTCTCCTTCGTCATGTCCAGCCCGCGGCCGCCCTTCTTAGAAGAGGCGTGGCAGTAGACGCAGTCGTGGTTGCAGCGGCGGGTCAGCACCGCTATGTGCAGGGCCGGGCCGGAGAAGAGGAAGTGGTTCTTCTCGTGCCACCTGTCGGCCAGGCCGGCGAAGTCCATGTAGTCCCGCACGAAGCCCTTGCGGGAGAGGTCCTTGTACTCCGCGGACTTCTTGTCCAGCGTGCCGGCGGCCAGCTTCGAGAAGACCTTCTCCGTTAGAAAAGCGTACTCGCCTATGTCGTTGGTGACCAGGTATTCGTCCCCGGACCGCTTGAAGCGGAGGAAGCCGGTCCTCTGGGGGTTGAACTCAATTTCCTTTTTTTGTTTTCTTGGCATTTTTGGCATTTTTGCTCTTTTCCCACGGCACGGCTATGCCCAGAGAATCGTCCTTGTAGTCGCCGCTCTCCGCTTCCTTCAGCAGCTTCTCGATCTCCTTCTCCAGCTCCGCGTCCAGCACCGGCGCCGCGGCGGCCGGCTCGGCGGTCTTCGGCTGGGCCGAGAGCAGCGCCCTGACCACTATCCTTTCGCGCAGGACCTGGTTGACGGAGGAGACCTTCAGGCGGAAGGCGTGGTGCAGCAGCTCGTTGCGGAACTCGCCCTCCAGGTCGCGGCCCTCCGGGAACTTGCCGTTCTTCGGCTCCAGCTCCACGGAGAGCGAACCGCCCTTGTCCTTGCCCAGCTTCACGTAGGCGTCCTTGGAGAACGTGTACGCCGCGGCGTAGACGCTCTCAAGGGGATATACCGAAAGATCGATCTTAACCTGTTTTTTCATGCTGTTCCTCGGACGTAGTTTATTTCAGCCTGCAGCAAAGCATTTCGCCGGAGCTCGGGATGGACCCCGGGGGGCCCATGGACTGCATCTGGCTGCCCACCCTGGCCGCCACGACGGCGGTCTTGGTGCCGATGCAGGTGGAGACGGTGCCGTAGGAGTAGGTCTGCCAGGAGCAGTCGAGCAGGCCGGGGGGGTCGGCCCAACTGGAAAGGCCGCTCCCGTCCGAGGTAAGCACCCTGCCGTTGGACTGGGAGCCGTTCTGCAGCTCGAAGCTGCCGACCACGTGGAGCTTGGCCGCCGGGGCGCCGGTGCCTACTCCGACGTTGCCGCCGTCCCGGGCCAGTATGGTCTGGCTGGTGGTGAGTATGCTGACGTAGCCGCCGTAGGGCGCCGGGTAATACGTGGTGAGCGTCAGCGTTTCCGAGCCTATGAAGCCCGGGTGCCAGCAGACGAACAGCCAGGCCAGCAGGCCCACGGCCGTCTTCCGGTGCGAAAGACCCAACCGGCTCAACCAGCCCGTCAGGCCGGGCCGATCAAGCCAGTCCGATGAGAACTTGATAACGATCTCGTTATTGTTCCTCATAATGCGCCCCCGATAAGAGCGAAAATAAACACCTGCGCTGCGCGGCCAGCTGCGGCCCCGCGGCGTATATATATCATTAAGAGTATAACAGAAAACCCCCCCCTTTTCAATAGCTGTTCCGGGGTCCGTTTTTTAGGTCATTTCGGGGCGCGGCCGCGGCCGGCCGCGCGCGCCCTGGCGGCGAGCTCCAGCTTGAACTTGGCGAAGACGGCGTCCGACATCGGCCTGGGCCTGGGGCAGGACTTCAGGGCCAGCATCCGGCCCACCGCGGCCCTGACGGCGGCGGTGAAAGGCGCTCCGGGGCTGAACGCCGGCACCGGCTCCCCGGCGAAGTCCGCCGAAACGACGGCCGGGTCGTCCGGGAGGGCGCCGATCACGCGCGAGTTTATGGCCGAGGAGAAGAGCGCGAGCGGGGCGTGGTCGGCCTTCCGCACGCGGTTGACTATCAGCCCCCCCAGCGTCACGCCGTTGGCGGAGTAGCGCGCCACGGCCTTGGCTATGTTGTTGGCCGCCAGCATCGACATCAGGTCCACCCCCAGCACTATGAAGGCCCTGTCCGCGAAGCCCATGCGCATCGGGGCGGCGAAGCCGCCGCAGACCACGTCGCCGAGCACGTCGTAGACCACGGAGTCGTAGCCGCGCCGCCGCACCAGGCCGCTCTCGTTCAGGTAATCCAGCAGCAGCGAGACGCCGCGGCCGGCGCAGCCGGTGCCGGGTTCCGGGCCGCCGGCCTCGACGCAGTCTATCCCGTATTCGTTGGACATTATCAGCCTGTCCTCGGAGACCTTCCCGGCGCAGTACAGCTCGGAGTAGGTGACCACCGGACGGTGCCCCATCAGCCCGGATGAGGAATCCTTCTTCGGGTCGCAGCCCACCCGCAGCACCTTATGGCCCCGGGCCGCCAGCTCGCAGCACACGGCGGAAGATATCGTGGATTTCCCGATCCCGCCCTTGCCGAAGAACACCCAGCGCAAAGCTTTCTCAGACGACATATGGAGGGTCCTTTCTGGCGGCCAGCACCGTGTTGGCCGCCTGCTCTATGAACCGCAGAAAACCGGAATACCCCAGGAAAGGGCTCTCTTCCAGGCAGTGCCGGTTGTAGACCGGGAAGCCGAACTCCAGATAGGCGCCGCCGACGTAGACGAAGAACGGCGAGAGATTGGACGAGATCAGCAGGCCGCACTTCCCCGGGAACGACTCCTTTATAAGGCGCTTGAGGCCGGCGGCGCTGCCGGCCCGCCCGCCGGCCGCGCGCGAAGTATGAACGACCTCCGCCGGCTCCACCCCGATATCCGACAGCACGGAGCGCAGGCCCGGCTCCAGCAGGGGGTCGATCACGCAGACGGCCCTGCCGCCTGAGAGGACCGCGCTCACGAGGCGCGCGCTGCGCCCGTATACCCTGGCCCTGGCCTCCTTTATCACCGCCGCCATTTCCGCGCAGCGGCCGGCGCAGCGGGCCGCCGCCGCCAGGAAAGCCCCGGTGCCGGCGAGCCCGAAGGGCAACGGCGCCCCGACGAAAGGAACTCCCATCCGCCGGGCCAGAACTTCGGCGGCCTTCAGCCCGTGCGGCAGCCCGATCACGGCCGAGGCGCCCGCTAGCTCGCGGGCCGAGCTCCGCAGCGAGCCCCCGCCCGGCCACACCGCCAGCTCCACCCCGGCCGCGGCCGCCAGCGACTCCAGTTCCCTGACGTTGCCGAGGCAGTCGTATTCCCTGCGGTACATCGGATTGCCCACCACCGCCACCTTCCGGGGGCGGCGAGCGGCCCGCCCGAGCGGCATTATGCCCGCCAGCGCCGCCAGCGCGTCGCCGTAGCCCGCCAGCCAGTCTCCGGAAAGGGAGCTGCCTGGCAGCGCGGAGAACGGCACCCCGGAAGAGGAGAAGAGCGGCCCGAGCGCCCGGGCGTAATCCAGGCCGGCCACGGCCGCGAACGGCATGGGCGCCAGCAGGCACGCCTCCGGGGACGAGGTCTCCAGCATCCTCCCGGCGCGCGCGACGATCCCGCTTTCGGGGTCCGCGGTCATCCGCTCCGGAGAGGTGCCGGTGCAGACGACCCTGTTGGGGGCGGAATGTCCGAGCAGGTCGGAGAACAGGTCCCCGCTGCCGTAAAGGTACTCCGCCTTAGCCTCCGCGCATTTCGGGCCGTCAACCAGCATCGTGACCCCGGGCACGGCGTTGACGCAGGCGTAGGCGCCGAGCAGGTAGGGGTAAACCGCCGGCTGGGAAAAATCCCCGGTCTCCATGTTTTTTTTCATCCGAACAGCCCCGCGGACAGCTTGCGCGCCAGGATCTCGTAGCCGGCCAGGGCCCCGGAAACGCCCTGCCCCACGAGCTCCAGGTCCAGCGGCATCCTGCCGCGCTCCAGCGCCCTGTCGTCGAAACGGTACCCGGAGAAGACGCCGCGCTGCCTGCCCGAGCCGAGCGCGGCGTAAAGCGCGTCCTCCGTGCCGAAAATGCGCGCGGAGGAACCGGGGAAAGCCGCCCTGAGCGCGCGGAACATCGCGGCGCGGATCCCGGGCAGCGGGGGGCGCCTGGCCAGCAGGAAGAAATCCAGGCCAAGCCCCGCGTCCTCGCGCAGGGCCCTCAGCCTGGCCGAAGTCTCCAGCGGGGCCTCCGCCATGTCCGCGCCGGACAGGAACGAGGCCGCGGTTATATCCGCGCGCAAGCGCGGATCGCGGCAGCCGAGGGCCTGATGCAGTTCGCCTGCTTCCAGTACTACGGCGGCGCGGAGGCCGCGGAACGCGCGCCTGACGGCCGCCAGCCGGGCGGCGGCGCCCGGGCAGAGCAGGTCCGCGGGCAAGGCGCGGGCCGCGCGGACGCCGGCCGCGGCGGCCAGGCGGGCGGCCAGGCGGGACATCTGCGCCGGGCCGAAACACTCGTCGCCCAGCAGCGGCGCGACCCCTCCCAGCACGGACCTGACGGCGCCCGCGTTGCGCGCCGACGAGAATACCACCGCCACGGCGCCGCGGCCGTAGGACGGGGCCAGCGCGCGGGAATACTCCGGCAGGCAGAACGAGTTCACCGAAAGCCCCGCCGCCGCGCAAAGCGCGCGCAGCTCGGCGCGGAACCCGTCGTCCCCGGCGTTGAAGAAGTCCACCGAGCGCGGGCGCCCGGCCCCGCGTTTTTTGGCGCGGTCCCCGGGAAGAAAAGGCTGTTCCGCCCGCGAGACCGGCGTGGTAAGGGTCACGAAAGCGGCGCCGGCGGCACGCAGCCCGTCGGCCACGCCGCGCGTGTCCACCCCGCAGACCTGCGCCAGGCAGCCGGAATCCAGCACCACGCCGGCCTTCCCGCCGGCGGCCTTGCCGGCGCGCCCGGCGGCCTCCGCCAGGCCGGCCCAGCCGGTGAGCATCTCGCCGTCGCCGAGAGGATAGAAGAAGGTCCGTCCGGCCCGGTACCCCAGGTATTCGCCGCGCAGCGCGCCGCGGGACCTGTCGTACGGGTCCAGCGCATCCCCGGCGGGGGCGGCGTAGGAAAGGCAGAACGGTTCTATGTGGTTGGCCACGTCGAACCAGCACTCCTCGTCGCCGATCAGCAGCGAGGCGCTCCGGGAAGCGTCTACCGCGGCGGACAGGGAACGCCCGGAAAGCGGCGGGACCGACAGGAAGCCCCGGAAGAAGGCCCCCGGCACCGGAGCGAAATCGCTCAGCTCCGCCGCGGCCGCGCCGAACCGCCCGCGGCGTTCGAACTCGCCCGAGATACGCCGGAAGAGTTCTACTCCGAAAAGCCGGAAATCCACGCTCCTGCCGGCGGACAGGTCGCCGGACTCGTGGAACAGGCGCTCTTTCAGGCGGGCGCCCCCGGCGTCGCGTTCCAGGAAGACCAGCTGCCTGATATCCCCGGTCCGGTCCAGGAGCAGCGAGCCGTCGGCCAGCTGCCTGACGCAGCACGGGGCGGCCTCCCCGCCCGGGAAGGGCGGGAATTCGCGGAGCAGCTTCGCCAGCCGCGCGGCCGGCAGGACCCGGCAGAAGACCAGCCTACGCATGCGCGGTCCTTCCGGCGGTCGCCGCGGAAAGCCTCTGGCCGCAAAAGCGGGATAATGAACGCATAGTACGGACACCCATAGCGCGGAGCATGTCACGATAGCCGCGCGCCCCGGCCCGGGGCGCCGGGTGACAGGAAAGATGATAGCAAACTTGGGCGTCCCGGGGACCGGCGCGCTTCTCCCGGGTCGGGGCGCGGCGCCGGAAAGGCCCCTAGAGAAGGACCACCCTCAGGTCGGAAGCGCGTTTTTCGCGCAGGAAGGTCCGGGCCTCCCCCGCCATGTCCGCGAACGCCTCCCGGTCGGAGGCGGAGGCGGACAGGAAGGCAGAGGAGTTCCGGACCGCCAGCACGAAGCCCTTCGCGGGGAGCTCGTCCGGCAGCGAGCGCAGGCAGTCCAGCAGGGCGTCCCAGTTGCGCCCGAAATAGGTCGGGAACCTGAAAGCGGAGGAGACGGCCTCCATCAGCCCGGCCTTGTCGACGGCCGCGGCGCCGTCCACGTAGGCGATAAAATAGTCCGGCGGAGGGAATCTTCTCTCCAATCCCTCCGCCGCTTCCGAACCTCTCAGGTCGAGGAAAAGGCCTTCTTCCCCGGGAGCCATGGTTCAGTAAACTATCGTCAGCTCTATGAAATGCGCGTAGTGGTCCGGCGTGTAATAGATCCGCTCGCCGCCGCCGATTATGATCCGCTCAGCGCCGCGGGCGCTCAGCGCCGGGGCCACGGGATAGGTGGTCCCGCCTATCACCACCGAGCTGGCGCCGTCGCCTATGATCAGCGTGTACTCCTTGTAAAAGCCCCTGGGCATGTCCGGCAGGCGGCCTTCCTTGTTGGTGAAGATGGTGCCGTCGTGGGCGTACGGCAGCGGCTGGCCGTTATGGATCTTGCCTATCAGGCTCATGATCTTGGCGGCGCGGTTCTGGTCGCCGATGACGGGCGTCAGCGAGCGGCCGGGGGCCGGGGCCGGGGAAGAGGCGCGGACCGCGTCCTGCGCGGGCGCGGCCAGCGGGACCACTATCTCGCTCGGGGAAGGTATGGCGTCCAGGCCCTGCAGGACCACGGCGCCGGACAGGTCGCCCAGCGCGGCGCCGGCCGGGCGCTCGGCGAAGACCCGCGGCGAGTACGCCAGCAGGGAAAGTATTACGGCGGTCTTGAACCATCTTTTGATCATGTTCTTTTTCCTTGTGTTGTAATGGCGCCGGCCCGCTTTCGCCCCGGCATTTCCGCACCTATATTTTAGTATATAGCCGCCGGCTGCCTAGGGCCCTAGGGCCCAGGCCAGCCTGGGCCCAAAGACCCAGACGCCCCGAAATCAAGGAAGGCCGGGGCACGGCCCGGCCTTCCCGCACTGCTTACCGCGGGGAGCTACAGCAGCTCGGCCACCAGCGCCGCCAGCGAACTGCGCTCCGTCTTCGTGAACGTCAGGTGGCCGTACATCTTCTGGCCGCGCATGCGGTCCACTATGTAGGTAAGGCCGTTGGACGCGATGTCCAGGTACGGGTTGTCTATCTGGTACGGGTCGCCGGTCACTACGACCTTCGTGCCTTCGCCCGCGCGCGAGAGGATGGTCTTGATCTCGTGCGGCGTCAGGTTCTGCGCGTCGTCGACTATCATGTACTGCTTCGGCAGCGAGCGGCCGCGGATGTGCGTGACCGAGGCGATCTCTATCTTCTCGTTCTGCAGCAGGTATTCGAACTTCTCCAGCGCGCTCTCCTGGTGGCGCTTGTCCATCACGAACTCCAGGTTGTCGTAGATGGCGCCCATCCACGTCGAGAGCTTCTCCTCCTTGGTGCCGGGAATGAAGCCTATGTCCTTGCCCACCGGGACTATCGGGCGGCAGATGATCAGCTTGCGGTAGACGTTCTCCTCGACGGACTTCTGCAGCCCGCAGACCAGCGTGCAGAGCGTCTTGCCGGTGCCGGCCGCGCCCAGCAGCGTGACGAGCTTGACCGAATCGTCGAGCAGCAGCTCCATAGCGCAGCGCTGCTCCTTGTTCAGGGGACGGATGCCCCACGGCGACGGCTCCGGGTTCAGCGAACGGATCTTCGACGGGTCGGCCGGGTCCACGCGGCCGAGCGCGGACTTCTTCTGGTCGTCCTTGGCGTGCAGCACCACGAACTCGTTGGGCGAGAGCTCGCTGTCCTTCGGGCTGTCCAGCACGTGGTCCTTGTAGAACTTGTCCACGGCCGCGGCGGGCACCTGCAGCGTGACCAGGCCGGGGTAGAGCTCGTCCACCTTGACCTTGCCGGACTCGTAGTCCTGCGACACCAGCCCCACGGCCTCCGCCTTCAGGCGCAGGTTTATGTCCTTAGTGACCAGTATCGCCGTGTGCTTCTTCTGCCCGTACCAGTAGGCCGTGTTCAGGATGCGGTTGTCCATCTCCGTCAGCTTGAATTCCTTCGGCAGGACCTGCACGTGGTCCAGGTCCACCACCAGGGTGCCGCCGCTCTCCATCTTCACTCCGGCGTTCAGCTTGCCCTTCAGGCGGTATTCGTCCAGCTTGCGCGAGACGATGCGCGCGCTCTTGCCGCGCTCGTCGGCCGCGTGCTTGAAGGTGTCCAGTTCCTCGATCACGGAGATCGGGATGACCACCGTATTATCCTCGAATTTGGTGAAAGAAAGCGGGTCGTGGATCAGCACGTTGGTGTCGAGGATGAATACTTTTTTCATTGAGTTCCTCCGTTTCCGGCCCGCCGGGCGGAAGCCGGGACCGCAGCCCCGCCGGACCGCAACCTTTCCGCCCCCCGGTCCGTAATTGTGATAATGGGATATCAGGCCCCGCTAATTCTAGCATAAATCCCGCGGAAGCGGTTTTATGAGCGGGCGCCAAAAATAGTAAGATATCGATATCCACCGCCACCGCCCCACGGGGCGGCGGCGCCGTTCATCTGACAACAAGGACAAAGATGCGAATTTCCACGGTTCTTCTCCTGCTTTCCTCCCTGCCGGCCGCCATGGCCGGCGCCCAATCTACGGCCACCGCCCCGGGAGACCTCCCCGGTATGCAGCAGCAGGCGCCGGCCGCGCCGCGCGTGGTGCTGCCGGCCGAGCACCTGGTCATAGAGGTGCCGAAGTCCGACTCCGACGAGCCGGACGCGGGGCCCTGGGCCGTCGCGGAGGCGGCCGTAAAGGGCAACGTCAACCTCAAGCCCAAGACCGTCATCAAGGCCGGCAAGGCCCGGAAGGGCCGGGTCTACATGAAGGACTTCGTGCAGGACGACATCGAGGCCATCCTGGCGCTGGGCAGCGTGGACAAGGTCTCCGTGGACATAGCCAAGGTGCCCGGAGCGGAGGTGCCGGAGAAGCTGGCCAGGGCCGCCGGGGTGACGGAGGCCGTACGCGTCACCTACATCGTCACGGAGAAGCCGATCATCCGCAGCCTCGAGGTCAGCGGCAACAAGGGCCTGTCCAAGGGCCGCGTCAAGGACGAGATGACGCTTAAGAAGAAGGACTATTTCGACGAGCTGAAGGTGCGCGAGGACCTGATAAAGATAGCCGACATGTACCGCGAGAAGGGCTACATCGACATACAGACCGACTACGAGGTGAAGTTCGACTCCGCGGCCTCCGCCTGCGACCTGACCATCAAGCTGAAGGAGGGCAACAAGGCCCGGGTGGCGGACGTCCGGATAAACGGGGCGGAGGGCTTCCCGGTGAAGAAGCTGGTCAAGAAGTTCAAGAACCGCCCGAAGAAGATCTACGCGCCGCAGGAGCTCTCCTCCGACATAGAGAAGCTCAAGGAGTTCTACAAGAACAACGGCTACGCCGATTTCTCCGTGGACAGGACCTCGACCACGTTCAACGAGAACCGCTCCAGCGCCACCATAGACATAACCATCACCGAGGGGAAGAAGATAAAGTTCGGCGGCACCTACTTCTCCGGCAATTCCGTCTACCTGCCCAGCGACCTGCTGCCGCTGGTGGAGTACCGCCGGGGCAAGTACTTCAGCCAGGAGAAGCTGGACGACACCGTGCGCGCGCTGCAGGACAAGTACGCCGACAAGGGCTACCTGAAGGCCGTGATCGTACCGCAGCGCAGCTTCATCGAGGCTACCGGCGAGACGGACATCACCTTCCTGATCACCGAGAACTCGCAGATCTACGTGGACCACATCGACGTGGAGGGCAACAAGGCCACGAAGACCTACGTGCTGCGCCGCGAGATCACGCAGAAGGAGAGGGAGGTGTTCAGCTCCTCCAAGATCCGCCGCAGCCAGGAGAAGATCTTCAACCTCGGCTTCATCGACGACGTCGCCCCGGTCATCAACCCGACCCCGGACCCGGACAAGGTGGACCTCGTTTTCGACGTGACCGAGGGCAAGCCCGGCATGCTGACCGCCGGCGCCGGCATCTCCTCCACCGACGGCCTCGTCGGCACGCTGTCGATGTCGCACATGAACCTGTTCGGCAGGGCGCAGCGGACCTCGCTCTCCTGGAACTTCGGCAAGCGCGTGCAGGACTACTACCTGAGCTGGATGACCCCCTGGGTGGGAGACCACCCCACCTCGCTCGGCGTGGACGTGTTCAACACGCGCCACTACAAGCCCTACCGCGACACGATCTCTGCCTACACGGAGCGCCGCACCGGCGGCAAAATCTCCCTCGGCCCGCGCTTCCAGGAGGACAAGTACCAGCTGCGCACCTCGTACACCTACGAGAAGGTGCGCATAACCGGGGTAGACCAGATCTACCAGGGCGAGCTGCAGGAGGGCACCAGCGTGACCTCCTCGGTGTACGTGGAGCTCACCAGGGACACCCGCGACAACGTCTGGGACCCGACGAAAGGCACCAAGACCTCGC
>JAJZOZ010000138.1 GCA_021811405.1 bacterium
TTCCGATCTTCACCGCCGAGACCGCCTATCTGCCGCCCGCCGACATAGTGCGCTACGCGCTGGCCTCCCGCTGCCGCTCCGTGGCCTACACCTATTCCGAGCCAACGGTCTTCTACGAGTACATGTACGACACGGCTAGGCTGGCCCATCTCAAGGGGCTGAAGAACGTCATGGTGAGCGCGGGCTACATAAACCCGGAGCCGCTGGACGAGCTGCTGCCCTACATGGACGTGGTCAAGATAGACCTGAAAGGGTTCAACGAGGACTTCTACCGCCGCTACGCCGGCGGCAGCCTGCAGGCCGTCAAGACCGCGCTGCTGGAGCTGAAGAAGAAAAAGGCCCTGGTGGAGGTGGTCAACCTGGTCATCCCGGGGCTGAACGATTCGGAAGAGGACCTGGCCGCTTTGTCCGGCTGGGTAGCCGGTAACCTGGGGCCTGACACGCCCCTTTTTTTTTCCCGTTTCAGCCCGAACTACCTGGCCTCGGACGTCCCGCCCACTCCGCTTGAAACGCTGGAGAAGGCCCGCAGGATCGCCCTGAAGAAAGGCCTGCGCTACGTCTATACGGGCAACGCGCCCGGCTCGCAAGGGGAGAATACCTATTGCCCCAAGTGCGGCAGGGTACTGGTGCGGCGCTACGGCTACGCGGTGCTCGAGGACAGGCTTACCCCTAACGGCGGGCGCTGCCCCTGGGACGGTACCAGGATCCCCGGCATATGGAAATGAGGCGGACAAAGCTGTTCCTGGCGGCGCTATCCGCCTTCGCTGCCTGCGCGGCGCAGGCGCGCGAACCGGCGGTGGCGGGGAAGTTCTATCCCGCGGACGCCGCGGAGCTCGCCCGCGAAGTCGACGCCTGGCTCGTGGTCCCTAAGGATTTCCGGCCGGACCCCGGGGCGGTGGCCGTACTGGCCCCGCACGCCGGCTACGAGTTCTCAGGGAAGCTGGCCGCCATGTCCTACTGGTCCGTAAAGGATACCTACGACGTGGTAGTGGTGCTGGCCACGGGCCATACGGAGGCGGTGAAGGGCGCTGGCCTGCTGGCCTCCGACGACTATTCCACGCCGCTGGGCCGGGTGCCGACTGACCGCGAGCTGGCCGCCGCGCTGATGAAGGCCAGCCCTCTCTTCGAGGACCGGCCTTCGGCCCACGCGCGGGAGCACGCGGTGGAGGTGCAGCTGCCGTTCCTGCAGCGGCGCCTGAAGAGGCCCTTCAAGCTGCTGGCCGCCACGCTCAATACGGACGACCTCGCGACGGCCAGGGCCGTCGGCGCGGCGCTGGCCGCGGCGCTGAAAGGCAGGAAGGCGCTGATAGTGGTTTCCTCCGACTTCTCCCATTACCCTCCGAAGGCGGTGGCGGCCGAGGCGGACGGCGCGATGCTGCTTGCTATACGCGCCATGGACCCGGAACTGGTCTGGACCACTTCGCATTACCTGCTCCGCAAAAAGATCCCCGGGCTGGAGACCTGCGCCTGCGGCGAAGCCGCGCTGGAGGCCGGGATGGAGGCGGCCCGCCTGCTGGGCGCCCGCTCTTTCCGCACCCTGAAGATCTCCGACTCCGGCTCGGAGAACCCCAAGGCGGGGCCTGAAAGCGTGGTCGGCTATATCAGCGGCCTCTTCGTCAGGTCCGGGCGGCCGGCCTCCCTTGCCCTTTCGGCGGCCGAGAAGGAAGTCCTGCTCGGGGAGGCCCGTTCTACGATAGAGAAATATTTCGCGGACGAGCCGCCGCCCGAGGGCCTCGAGCCCGACCCGCGCTTCAACCTGCCCGGCGCGGCCTTCGTCACGCTCACCAAGGCCGGCGCCCTGCGCGGCTGCGTGGGGACCGTGGTCCCCGCGATGACGCTGATGGACGCCGTGCGCTACGGAGCCTTCGCGGCCGCTTTCCGCGACGGCCGCTTCCGGCCGCTGCTGAAGGAGGAACTGCCCGGCGTGCGCATAGAGGTGTCGGTGCTTTCCCCGCTGAGGCCCGTAAAGGCGTCCGAAGTGAAAAAGGGGGAGGGGGTATTCCTGGTAAAGGACGGGAAGTCCGGGCTTTTCCTGCCGCAGGTCTGGGAGCAGATACCGGAGAAGGACGTTTTCATGGGGGAGCTCTGCGAGCAGAAGGCCGGCCTGCCGCGGGACTGCTGGAAGCGGCCCGGCGCGAAAATTTACTCTTTCGGGGCGGACGTCTTCGAGGAGAAGAAGTAGCCCCCGGCCAGCGCGGCCGCCGCGGCCAGCGCCGCGGCCAGGAAGGCCGACCGGATGCCGGCTATAGGGACCGCAAAGGCCGCCGCCGCCAGGCCGCCGGCCGCACCGCCGACGAGGTCCCACGAATAGACGCCGGGCCCGTTCCTTAAGGCCGCGGCGGAGAAGAAAGCGCCCGACGCCGTTCCCGCGCAGAGGAGCAGGGCGCGGGCCGTCCAGGGGGACATCGCCAGCCCGGGCCAGGCCGCCGCCGCCAGCGCCAGCCCAGCCGCGGCCGCTTCTGCGCCCGCCACGGTACGTCTCCCCGCGTTCCTGGCCGCCCAAGCGCCGCCCGCGGCGCCGGCCATGAACAACGAGAACATAGCCCCGAGCTCAGGGCTCAGCCTGCCGGTGCGCGCCTGGAAGGCCAGCAGCGCGGCCGTCTCCAGAGCCAGTCCCCAAAAACCTACCAGGAACGCCTCCCCCGTCCTTTCTTCCGCCGAGAACCTTAGTCCTCCCTTCAACTTCGACGCCAGGAACGCCGCCGCCGCCGCCAGGGCCGCCAGGCCGAGGAACGAGGAGGGGGAGAGCACCATGGAAAGCCAGGACCGCCAGAAACGGAAATAGGCCAGCGGGTTGAGGTCCGTGTTGAGCGGCGGGCTTTTCACCCTTTCTATCTCGGCCCCGGCCCAGGTCCGGCGGTACGGGTCCAGCAGGAAAGGAAAGGCGGAAGGGACCACGGTCCGGGCCTTGAGCCGGCGCCCGGCGTATTCCGCGGCCAGCTCCGGGACGGACAGTCCTACCGGCGCGGCCGAGGCAAGTACCGTGAGTTTCGTGCCGGGCAGCAGCCGCACCGACGGGAAGACGGCCCGGGCGGCCGCCAGCACCGAGGCCGCGGTGTAGACAGTCTGCGGAGGCACGTAGTTCTCGGCGAAAGGCAATTGGAAGACGAAGATCCCGCCGGGGGCGAGGAGCGAGGCGGCCTCGCGGAAATATTCCAGCGTGTAGAGCCTGTTCTGTGCGGCGTTCTCCGGGGGGCCCTCGGCCTGTATCACCGCCGAGTAGCGGCCGTCCCGCCCGCTTACCGCGCGCGGGTCCTCTAGCAAAAGCCTGAACCGCCCTCCCCGCACGCCGGTCATTTCCTGCAGCGCCGCCGCCTTGAAGCGGTCCGGCTCCGCTATGTCGGCCTCTTGCGGGGCGTGTTTGAGGACCTCGGGCAGGGCGAAGAAGGCCCCTCCTCCGACCAGCAGCACCCTTAGAGGCGGCTTAAGGGCAAGAAGAGGTACATGGACCAGCTCCTCGGCGGAGGCGTCCCCGGGCGCGTGCAGCAGACGACCGTCCTCGTAGGTCAGTCCGCCGGGCGCTGTGTAGAGCACGGAGCCGCCGGTCTGCACGGCCCTGTCCGGGACCGGCGCCGGAGGCTTGAGCCGCCAGCACCGCGGGCCTAAAGCCGCGGCGAGGCAAAGGGCCGCGGCGGCCCCGGCGGCGGTCAGCGCGCGGCCGGCGGAGCGCGGGCGGCCCAGCGCGCAGGCGGCGGCCAGCGCCAGGCCGGGCGGCAGCAGTATCAGCAGCGGGTCCACGGACGGGAAATACCGGTAATAGAGGACCGAAAAGGCGCCCGCGGCCGCGGCTCCGCCGGCCTCGGCGGCGTAGAAGCGGGCCGGGGCTCCCCGCAGGGCCGCGCCGGCGGCGAGCCCGTTGACGAAAGCCGCCGGCAGTATCAGCAGCGCCGATCCGGCCAGTATCGTGAACAGACCGGGCTGCGAAAGCGGCGATAGCAGCGCCGGGGCGAGCCTCGCGGCCGGCACGTTAAGCGCGGCGGCCGCGGCGCTGAGCGCGGCCAGGAGGCGGAACGCTCCTTCCCCGGAGAGCTTAGCCCCGCGGGCCGCTCCGGCCGCCGTCCAGAGCAGCCAGAAGGCCAGGGCGGAAGAGAGGGAGAGCTCGTGCGCGCCGAACACCTGGGCCGCCCCGCGCAGCAGCACGGTCTGCGCCAGCAGCGAGAAACAGCCGAACAGGAAGAAGAGCCCCATGATTTTTGATATTATAACAATACTTATGGAAGCCGAAGTTAAGCCCGGGGAAAGGGCCGCCGCGGCGGGTCTGTTCGCGGCGCTGGTCTTCGTTCCGGCGCTGGTCTTCGCTTCCGTTATCGCCGGGCGCGAGATAAGCCGGTTCTACGCGCTCGCGTGGTCCCTGCTCGCCGGCGCCGCGGCCTTCGCCATCGCCTATACCGGGCGCGTCTCCTATTTTCGCCGGATCTTCTTTGGCCTCTCCGCCGCCGCTTTCCTCGTTCACTTCAAGCTGGGCCTTCTGAGCAAGGCGCTGGCACCTTCCTGCTTCGCGGACACGCCGTTCTGCCATATCGCGATGGCGCCGTATTTCCTCAACTACCTTTACCAGCAGTACCTGGCCCTGATGAGCGGGGACTGGCGCCTCTGGGGCCCGCTTACGCTGGGCGCGGCCTGGCTGTTCGTCACGCTGGCCATCGGGCGGGGCTGGTGCTCGTGGGCCTGCTTCTACGGCGGCATAGACGATTCCCTGAGCGCGCTGCCTGGAAAGCCCGCGCTTAAGATAGACCGCTGGGCGCTGAAGTTCAGGGATTTTCCCGCCGCGCTGCTGATCTTCTTCATGCTGGTCTCGCTGGCGTACATGCTGCCGCAGTACTGCCTGTGGCTCTGCCCGTTCAAGCTGACGGACACGTTCCTGAACCAGGAGGGGGGGTTGCGCGCCGCTCAGTACGGGCTGATGATACTGGCCCTCGCCGCGCTGCTGGCGGCGCCGGTGCTTACGCGCAGGCGCTTCTTCTGCTCCTTCCTGTGCCCGTTCGCCGCCTGGCAGGCTTTCTGGGGCCGCCTGAACCCTTTCCGCCTTTCGGCGGACGCCGCCAGCTGCAACGGCTGCGCCCGCTGCGCCGGCTCCTGCCCGGTGACCGCCATAAAGTGCGAACCGGGGAAGACGGCGGAGATACTCGCCTACTGCAACCTCTGCGGCCAGTGCCTCGAGGCCTGCCCGGCTTCCGCGCTGCGCTATACGGTTTTCGGCCTGGAACTGCCGGAGAGGGCCGGGGCGCTCGGGCGCCTGGCGTCCGTTAAGTACTTCTACGTCTTTTCCGCCCTTACGCTGGGAACGGCCTTCACGGCCTTCTGGGTCCCGGCCGCCATGCACGACGTCGTAAGGCTGATCGCCCGCTAGAACCGCACACGGAGGTTATATGAAAGACGGTAAATGGCTCGAGCCGCGCTATACCAGCAAGGAGATATTCGAGAAGGACTTCCCCAAGCTCGACCTGTCCGGCATGGAAGTCAAATGCCCGGGCTGCAAGGACTCCGTGCAGCTCAACCGGAAGAACAACGGCGGCCGCGCCGCCGGCTGGTGCAAGCGCTGCAACAGGGCCGCAGACATCTAGCCGTGCCCGCCCTGTTCTCGGAAGGCTTCCTGCTGGGCCTTTCCACCGGTTTCTACTGCCTCGCCTCCTGCCTGCCGCTGCTGGCGCCGTACATGCTGGCGGAAGGGAAAGAGACCTGGAAGTTCAACTTCTCCATCTTCCTTCAGTTCCTCGGCGGCCGCTTCGCGGCCTATATGCTTTTCGCCGCGCTCGCTTCCCTCGCCGGCCAGGCCGGGCGCTACGTCCTGCCGGGCTGGGTGCTGCCGGCCTGCATGGCGGGCTGCGGTCTCCTGATGGCCTTCCTGGCCCTGGCCCGGGTGAGGATAAAAAGCCCCTGCCTTTTCAGCGCGGACCTCGGACCTTTCTTCAAACGCCTGCCGCTGGCGCTGGGTTTCGTGACGGGCATCAACGTCTGCCCGCCGTTCGCCGCCGGCCTGGTGCGCCTGCTGGAACTGGCCGACCTGCTGAAGGGCGCCGCCTATTTCTGCGGCTTCTTCGCCGCTACCTCGCTGTTCATCTCCCCGGTGCTTCTCGGCACCCCCTGGATAGGGCGCCGCGCCAACGAGATAGGAAGGCTGACGCTGCTGATCGCCGGGATCTGGTACGCGGCGCTGGGCGTATCCGGCCTTTTCTGACTTGCGCTGCGAGCCGCCCCCGCGCCGGTCTCCGAACGCATGGGTTGACTTAAATCATAGGCCTAAGGGCCTATATCAGCCTGGGCCCTTTGGCCTTGTTGGGGACTTGATTTTGCTCATATAATTTATATACATTGACTATGGTCAACAAGGTCCCCGGAGGCTTTACAGCATGAAAAAGATCTTACTGCCGCTGCTTCTCACCGTCGCCCCGGCTCTGCAGTCGTTCGCCGCGGAAGCGCCCTCCTCTTACG
>JAJZOZ010000010.1 GCA_021811405.1 bacterium
CTGATAGATTCCAAGGTCCTTCCTGCCGCTTCCGAGGCCATAGACGCCGCGGAGAGCTCCATAAACATCGAGGTCTACCAGCTGCAGGCCGACGAGATAGGCTGGGCGCTGGCGAAGAAGCTGGCCGCCAAGGCGGCGGCCGGAGTGAAGGTGCGGCTGATAGTGGACAATTACGGCTCCGGCGTGGCGAAGAACGAGGAGATAAGGAAGCTGCTGGCCTACCTGAACGAGAACGGCGCGGAGGCCAGGGTGCGGATGTCGCCCCGCCTTACCGGCAGCCGCGACCACCGCAAGGTGATGGTGATAGACGGGAAGGTCGGCTTTACCGGCGGCATGAATATAGGCGGTCATTACCAGGTGGAGTGGCATGACCAGCAGTCCCGTATAACCGGCCCCGCCGTTGCCCGCCTGCAGGATTCCTTCCTGGGGGCCTGGGCAGAATCCGGCGAGCCGGTGCGCGATACCTCCGGCCTATATCCTCAGCTGGCGGAGGTGCCGGGCGGCGTGGAGCTGCGCGTGGTCTACCACCGCGGCAACGAGGACAGGAACATAAAGGCCATGTACCTCAGGGCTTTCCATACGGCGCAGAGGTCCATACGGGTCGCCACGCCCTATTTCGCCGACCCGGATATCGTGGATGCCCTCTGCGACGCGGCCTCCCGCGGCGTGAAGGTGCAGCTGGTCTTCCCGGGCATGAACAACAAGGGTATAGCTCTGCGCGGCTCCCGCGCCTTCTACCCGCGGCTGATAAAGGCCGGCGTGGAGATCTACGAGTACCAGGGCCGCATGGCCCATCAGAAGGTGGCGGTACTGGACGGGGTCTGGAGCAGCTTCGGCTCCTCCAACCTGGACAGCCGCAGCCTCAAGAACAACCACGAGCTGAACGCGGTCGTGCTGGACGCCGGCCTGGCCGGGCAGATAGAGCGCGGGCTGTTCGAAATCGATATCCCGCTCAGCGTCCGTATCAGCAGCTACAAGCCTTCCCTGCTGGACAGGCTGGCCGGGCGCCTCTACCCCTGGCTGTAAGCCGGGGCGGGCAAAATAAAAACGGCCGGGGTTTCTCCCCGGCCGTTTTTGTTTGTGGCATTAAGGCTCAGGCCTTGTCCTTCTGCATGAAGGGATAGGCGTAGGAGTACGGGGGCACGAAGTTCTCCTTTACGGCGCGCGGGGAGGTCCAGCGCATCATGTTCAGCAGGGAGCCCGCCTTGTCGTTGGTGCCGGAGGCCCTCGCCCCTCCGAACGGCTGCTGGCCTACCACGGCGCCGGTGGGCTTGTCGTTGATGTAGAAGTTGCCGGCCGCGTTCTCCAGCCTGTCGAAGGCCTTCAGGATCGCCGCCCTGTCCTGCGCGAAGATGGCGCCGGTCAGCGCGTACGGCGAGGTCTGGTCGCAGAGGCGCAGGGTCTCGTCGAACTTCTTGTCGTCGTAGACGTAGACCGTCATCACGGGCCCGAAGATCTCCTCCTGCATGGTCCTGAAGTCGGGCCTGGAGGCCTTTATCAGGGTGGGGCGTATGTAGTAACCCTTGGAGTCGTCGTACTTGCCGCCGGCCAGTATCTTCGCGCCGCGGTCCTTGGCGGCGAAGTCTATGTAGCCGGTGATGCTCGAGAAGGCGTTCTTGTCTATCACTGCGTTGACGAAGTTGGAGAAGTCCTCCGCCGGGCCCATCTTCAGGCCCTCTATCTGGGAGACCAGGTCGTCCTTTATTTTGTTCCAGACGGATTTTGGGATGTAGGAGCGGCTGGCGGCCGAGCATTTCTGGCCCTGGAACTCGTAGGCGCCGCGCACGATGGCGCACTTGAGGGCTTCCTGGTCGCAGGACGGGTGCGCGAAGATGAAGTCCTTGCCGCCGGTCTCGCCCACTATGCGCGGGTAGCCCTTGTACTTGTGGAAGTTGCCCACTATGGTCTTCCACATGCCGTTGAAGACGCCGGTGGAGCCGGTGAAGTGCAGGCCCATGAAGTCGGGGCTGTTGATGACCGGGTCGCCTACCTCGCCGCCCGAGCCGGGCAGCATGTTGATGACGCCGTCGGGCAGGCCCGCCGCCTGCCAGAGCTTCATCAGGAAGTAGCCGGAGTAGACGGCGGTGGAGGCCGGCTTCCAGAGCACGGTGTTGCCCATGATGGCCGGGGCCGTGGGGAGGTTGCCGGCTATGGAAGTGAAGTTGAAAGGCGTGACCGCGAACACGAAGCCCTCGAGCGGCCTGTAGTCCACGTAGTTCCAGTTGCCGCGCGGCGAGAGGGGCTGCTGGGAGTAGATCTGCTCGGCGAAGTACGTGTTGAAGCGGTAGAAGTCGGCCAGCTCGCAGGCGGAGTCTATCTCGGCCTGGAACGGGGTCTTGCTCTGGCCTATCATCGTGGCGGCGTTCAAGGTCTGGCGCCACGTGGTGGCCAGCAGGTCGCCGGCCTTAAGGAAGATGGCCGCGCGGGCGTGCCAGGGCATCTTCGCCCAGGTCTTCCTGGCCTGCGCCGCGGCGCGGACGGCCAGCTGCACTTCCTTGGGGCCGGCCTTGTGGAAGCGGCCTATGATCTTTTTATTCTCATGCGGGATGACTATGTCCACCGTGCGGCCGGTGCGTATTTCCTTGCCGCCTATTATGAGAGGTATCTCCACTACCTGGCCGCGCAGCTCGGCTAGCTTGGCCTTGAGCTCCTTGCGCTCCGGGGTGCCGGGCGCGTAGCTGAGCACCGGCTCGTTGACCGGTTTGGGTACCTGAAGGATAGTGTTCATCGTGCCTCCGTTTCGGCTGTTCGGACTACTCGTAAGGATATATTATCAATTGCCGGCATATTAGTATAATTCATAATACTCATCAAAGGTATGAATAATATTCAAAACATGGACCTGTACCAGCTCAGGGCTTTCTTCGCCGTGGGCGCCACGCTGAGCTATACCGCGGCGGCCCGGCGCCTTTACGTGACGCAGTCGGCGGTCAGCCACGCGGTGGCCAAGCTCTCGCGGGGGCTGGGGGAGCCGCTGCTGAAGAGGTCCGGCGGGAAGCTGGCGCTGACCGAGGCCGGCCGCATCCTGTACGCCTCCTGCGGGAAGGTCTTCTACGAGCTGGAGGCCGCGGGGGAACGCATAGCCGCGCTGAGTTCCGCCGGGCCCGGGGCCATACGGCTCGGGGCCACGGTGGAGTTCGGCACTACGCTGCTGGTTAAATACCTCAAGGGCTTCCTGCAGAGCAACCCGGGCTTCCACCTGGACTTCCAGTTCCGCCACGACCTGCTGAAGCCGCTGCTGGACGACGAGCTGGACATCGTGATCGACTGCCGCGACCACCGGGTGGAGGGCCTGCAGAAGACCCCGCTGTTCCGCGAGGAATACGTGGTGATAGCCTCCCGCGAGTTCGTAAGGAAGCGCGGCCTGAAGGCGCCCGGGGACCTGGCGCGCTGCGCCGTGCTCTCGATGGACAAGAAAGGCGAGTGGTGGGGGAACTTCCTGAACGCCCTGCCGGCCGCCGCCAGGCCGGAGTTCTCCGATATTATGGAGCTCAACCACATACGCGCCATCATCAACGCGGCCATAGAGGGGCTGGGCGTGGGCTTCGTGCCGCGGTACACGGTGCTCAAGGAGCTGCGCGCCGGAGTGCTGGCCGACGTCTTCCCGCGGGTCAAGCTGCTGGAGGATAATTTCTACGTCTACCAGAAGGCCGGCCGCTCCGGGCTGGAAAGCCACCGGCGCCTGCTGGAATACCTGCGGAACATAAAGAGCTCCCAGCTCGAAAGGGCCTGAGCGCGCCAGCCTGCCCCGATATATTTTGTAAACTATATCGGATGCATATTAAGGTGCGGCTGGGCCTGCGCGACGCCGCGGGCGAGCCTTTCATGGGCATAGGCCTGGTCTGGCTGCTGCGCGGCGTTCAGCGCTCCGGCTCCCTCAGCGCTTCGGCCAGGGAGATGGGCATGTCCTATTCCAAGGCCCACGGCCTGGTCAGGAAGCTGGAGGCGGCGCTCGGCTGCGGCGTGCTGGCCAGGGAGCGCGGCGGCAGCGGCCGCGGCGGCTCTTCGCTTACCGCGCGCGGCCTGCGCTTCCTCGAGCGCTTCGAGGCACTGGACGCCTCCGTGAAAAAGCAGGCCGAGGCCATCTTCCGCAGGTCCTTCCCGGGGGGGAAGCTCGCATGAGCCTGCGCCGCATCTCCTTTTCTCCCGGCGAATGGACGGGCGCCCTGGGCGACCTGGGCATCAGCGTGCCGGTGCTGCTGGCGCTGTCCGCCTCCGGCTCTCTGGACCTCTCCCGCGCGCTGCTGCTGTTCGGCGCTGTCTATATCGGCGCGGGGCTCTATTTCAGGCTGCCGATACCTGTGCAGCCGCTCAAGGCCGCAACCGCGCTTGTCATCGCGCGCGGTCTTGGCGGCGCGGCCCTGCGGGCCTGCGCCCTCTGGATGGCCGCCATCCTCGCCGTCTTCTCGCTGACCGGCTTCTCCGACAGGATCAACCGCCTTTTCACCCGCACCGTGGTCAGGGGCATACAGCTGGGCGTGGGCCTGCTGCTGCTGAAGGCCGCCTACAAGCTTCTGCTGTCCTCCCCTCATGCCGGCGCGGCCGCGCCGGTCGCCGCGGCTTTTCCTTCGCTGCCGGAGCTGGCCTCGGCTTTCTGGGTGCTGGTGCTGCCGCAGCTGCCGCTGACGCTGGGCAACTCCGTGGCGGCCACCTGCGACGTCAGCGCCGGCTACTTCGGCGAGGAGGCCGCCAGGGTGCGGCCGCGGTCCGTCACGATGTCCATTGCGCTATCGAACCTGGCCGCCGGCCTGCTGGGCGGCATGCCCGTCTGCCACGGTTCCGGCGGCGTGACCGCGCATCACAAGTTCGGCGCCCGGACCGCCGGTTCCACCATTATCCTCGGCGCGGCTTTCATTTCGCTTGCTCTCCTGCTGGGCTCGGCCGGGGCCGCCGCCGCCCTGGCCGCCATACCGCGCTGGCTGCTGGCCGCCCTGCTGGCCTGGACGGGCCTGCTGCACGCGCGGCTGATGCTGGACAAGAAGGCCGTTCTCCCGGTGGCGCTGGCCATGGGCGCGCTGGGCCTGGCCACCAGCAACCTTTCCTACGCGCTGGCGCTGGGGCTGGCGGCCGAAGGCGCGCTGCGCTGGACGCCGCTCTCGCGGCTGCAGGGGGCCAGGTCATGATAAGCTTCGAAGAGGCAATAGAGGCCGTGCTGAAGAGGGCCCGGAAACTTCCGGCCGTTCGCGTGCGTTTAGAGGAAGCCGCCGGCCGAATCCTGGCCGCGGACGTCCGGTCGCCGCTGGACATGCCGCCTTTCGACAAGGCCCTGGTGGACGGCTACGCCCTGCGCTCGCGCGACGTTAGGGCCGGCATCCGGCTTAAGAAGGCCGGGACTATACAGGCCGGAGGGCGCGCCCGCAGCCTGCCCGCCGGGGCCTGCCTGAAGATCATGACCGGCGCGCCAGTGCCGCGCGGGGCCGACGCGGTGGTCATGGTGGAACGGACGCGCGAGGCTGGCGGTTTTGTGAGGTTCTCGTCCGCTGTAAAAAAAGACGCGGGCATATCCCGGCGCGGCTCCGATATGAAGCGCGGACAGCTGATACTGCGGCGCGGCTCCGTTGTCAGGACGTCCCATATAGCCGCTCTGGCCGCGGCGGGCAAGGGTTTCCTGCGCTGCGGACGGCTGCCTTCCGTCTCGGTGGTGAATACCGGCGGGGAGATAGTTCAGCCGGGCGGAAAACTTCCCGGCGGCAGCATCTACAACAGCAACGGGCCCATGCTGGCCGCGCTGCTGCGCGAGGACGGGATGAAAGCGGAGCCGGTCATAGTCCGCGACGAGCCGGCCCGTCTAAGGGCCGCGCTTTCGAGGGCGCTGAAGGCGGATATAGTTCTAGTCTCCGGCGGCGTCTCGATGGGGGATTACGACCTGGTCCCAGGGACGCTCAAGTCCCTCGGGGTGAAAGAGGTCTTCCACAAGGTGCGCGTCAGACCCGGCAAGCCGATGTTCTTCGGCGTGAAGGGGCGGAAGCTGGTCTTCGGCATACCCGGCAACCCGGTGGCGAACTTCATGGCCTATCACGCCTACGTGCGCCCGGCCATCCTGAAGATGGCCGGCGCGTCCAGCCACGGCCCGGAATTCACGGCGGGCCGCTGCTCCGCCGCCTTCAGGCCGCGCACGGGCAGGCTGGCCATGGAGTTGTCCAAGGTCCGGGCCGCGTATTCTCTGGCGCCGGCGCGGGCGAACGGCTCCGCCGACGTGCTGGCCCTGGCCTCCGCGGACGCTTTCACGATGGTGCGGGAGAACGGCGAGCTGGGGAAGGACGCCAAAGGCAGGTTCCTCGGATGGCGATAGACTACCTGAGGTTGTCGCTGACCGACAGGTGCAACCTGAACTGCGTCTACTGCACGCCGCGCGAGCGGCAGGACTTTCTCTCGCACGACGACCTGCTGCGCCACGAGGAACTGGTCCGGGCCGCGGCTTCCTTCGTGCGGCTCGGTGTCCGGAAGATAAGGCTGACCGGCGGCGAGCCGCTGCTGAAAAAGAACCTGCCCGGCCTCGTTAAGATGCTGCGCGGCATAAGCGGTCTGCGCGAGCTGGCGCTGACCACCAACGGCATCCTGCTGAAGGACCTGGCCGTGCCGTTGCGCGAGGCCGGCCTGGACCGCGTGAACGTCAGCCTGGACAGCCTGGAGCCCGCCGTCTTCAGGAAGATAACGGGCAGCCCCGCGCTGGAGGACTCCTGGGACGGGCTGATGGCGGCGCTGCGGGCCGGCTTCTCCGAAGTGAAGCTGAACATGGTGGTCATGCGCGGCCTGAACGACGGCGAGGTGGCCGAGTTCGCCCGCCTCGCCCTTGATTTCCCGCTGAGCGTGCGCTTCATAGAGTTCTTCCCGACCAACGAACGCTCGTCCGGGCTGAAGGGAGCGCTGGTGCCCAACTCCGAGACGAAGAAGCGCGTGGAGGCGGTCTACGGCCCGCTGCGCGAACTGCCGCCCGGCCCGTCCGACGGCCCGGCCCGCGTCTTCACGCGCGCAGGCGCCAAGGGCAAGATCGGCTTCATCAGCGGGCGCAGCGACAATTTCTGCGGGGCCTGCGGCCGCATCAGGATGGACTCCATAGGCCGGGTGTATCCCTGCCTCTTCTCGGCGCCGACGCACAGCCTCAGGGAGCTGCTCAGGTCCGGGGCCCCCGACGCGGCCTTGGACGAATATCTGGGCGGGGCTTTCAAAGTGAAGCCCAGGCACGGCAAGGAGTCGGAGTACGCCGGCGATATAGAGATGAGCGGACGCGGGGGGTGAGCGGGCGGATGGCGCGGCTATGTCTCTTCGGGCACGGGGTCGGCTACACCGTAGCCGCCCCTCGCCACTCGGTCCTCGCGCTATGCAAGCTCGGACCTCCGTGACGGCCCTCAGCGCCATAGCCGCGCCATCCTTCTTGGGTGGTAACACTCATTAGAGGTCTCCGCGTCAAGAGGCAAGACAGTTCCTCCCACAGGTAGTGGTTCTTCATTTTAAAAATCCGTTACGTCGTTCTGTTCAAGGCTTATCCGCGTCCAGGTTCTCTTTTATGTGGGTCGGCCGAAGCCGCACCAAGCACTCATCAGGTTCAAGACTGCGGCGATACTGCCTGCCGCCGTCCCTGCCCCTTGTTCAGGGGCCCAGAAAACCGTTGGTTCCCTGCCGCGTCCATTCAATGGCAGCACTTGCCGCCGACAGTATTATGGTTTTCGACTTACGTCGAGCCAGCCCCGTATAGGCTCGCGGCCGGGGCGTCTTCGCCTAAAACAGTGGTGCTGTAAGCGGCTAATCAATTAATCTCGGTTTTACCATCCCCACCGTGAGCTCGCTTACAGCACTAAATCTTTTACGCGAACGCCCGCTCCTCGTTAAAATCGGTCTGCTCCTTGATAATGTGATAGCAGGCTCGCGCCAGTTTGTGCGCCACTGCCTTCAAAGCGATCACAGTATTGGTCTTGGCCTTCTTGCGCTGATAGAACTTCCGTATCCTCTCGTTGTGCATCACGGCATAGTGCGCCGCCTCGATGAACGCCCAGCTCAGGTACTTGTTGCCGTTCTTCCGGTTGCCATCGCCTTTCTTTTTGCCGTTGCTTAAACGGACGGCTCCGACGCACCGCGCATACGAGGCGAAATGGCCCACCTTCGCGAACCGCCCGATGTCCCCGGTTTCATACATAATGGTCATGCCTATGATGTTCCAAACGCCGTAGACGGTCAGAAGCTTCTTGAATTCCGGTTTAAGCCGAGCCTTCGCCAGCACCACTTTCTCCAGCCCCTTGATCTCCGCGTCCAGGCAGAACAGCACCGACAGGCTGCTCTTTATCGCCAGCACCAGATTGGCGTTGCCGCCGCAGATCCGGCTGAGCGCCTCGTCGTCCAGCTTTCTTATCGCCGTGGCGACTATCCCGTTGCCACTGTTTCGGCTTACCAGGTTCTGGATGCTCAGGATGTGCAGGGTGCGGTTGCGCACCAGCAACGACCGCTTCCGCAGCAGGTCTCTTATCGCGCGCTCTTCCTTTGGATAGATGTATCCCGTCGGTAAAAGCCCAAGGCGCATCAGGTGGGCCAGGTGCCGGGCGTCGTGTTCGTCCGAAGTGTATTTGAGCCCGTCGTAAGTCTTAACGGCCAACGTGTTCACCAGTTTCAGCGTGTAGCCGGCCTCCATCAGCCCGTCCACCAGCCAATACCAGTTGTACGTCGATTCAACGGCGATAGCCTCGATGTTCTCCCGGTGTGGTTCAAGCGCGGCCAGGATGGTCGGCAGGTCGTTCGGGTGGCGGCGCTCGTGGACGATTTTGTCGGTCTCATCCAAGATAACCAGCACACTGTTGTTGGAATGCAGGTCGATTGCGGCGTATAATCTCATAAGTGTTCCCTCCTCAGGTTTGTAAGTTTGTTCCTAGACAAAGCAATCTTACACAACCTGAAGGAGGGGACCTCTAGATGATTATCAAATAAGGAAGGGGAATATGATAGACGTGGGAAATAAGAAAGACACTAAAAGGATAGCGAGGGCGCAGGCTTATGTGAAGCTCAACCCGGAGATAGTGCGGCTGATAAAGGCCGGCAAGCTCCCCAAGGGGGACGTGCTGCAGGCCGCGCGCTTCGCCGGCGTACTGGCCGCCAAGAACACGGCCGGCCTGATACCGCTCTGCCACAACCTCCCGCTGAACTATGTCGGCTTGGATTTCGAGCTTGAGGCGGCCGGGGTGCGCATAGTGACGGAAGCCCGCTGCACCGGCAAGACCGGCGTGGAGATGGAAGCGCTGGTCGCGGCCAGTACCGCGGCGCTGACCGTCTACGACATGTGCAAGATGTTCGCGCAGGACCTCGAGATCGGGGAAATACTCCTCCTCGAGAAAAAGGGCGGCAAGAGCGGGCATTACCGGAGATAGCCCGGGCGTCCCTCCTTCCCCGTTCCGGGCCGATTAGACGGCTCCGGCCTAATTTAAGTATATTTCTTTAAAATACCGCAGGGCCGCGGCGGGATGACGGGGGCGTCTTCCGCATCGCGGGAAGGGGTGCTGATGCCGTCGCCAAAAAGTACAACCAATTCCTTCGGGGCGCTTGCCGCGCTGCCCTTGTCCTCCGGCAAAGCCGGCTATTACCGCCTTTCCGCCCTGTCCGGCCTGAAAGGCGTCGACCTGGCCGCCATGCCGTTCACCATCAAGGTCCTGCTGGAAGGCGCGCTGCGCCGGGAGAACGGCGCCGAGGTGCGCGCCGACGACGTGCTCAGGCTGGCCCGCTACGCCGCCGGGGCCGTGGAGCGGGTCGAGGTCCCTTTCCTGCCGGTGCGCGTGCTGATGCAGGACTTCACCGGCGTGCCCGCCCTGGCCGACCTGGCCGCGCTGCGCGGCGCGCTCGCGGCGCTGGGCGGGGACCCGGCCAGGGTGAACCCGCTCAGCCCGGTGGACCTGGTAATAGACCACAGCGTGCAGGTGGACGATTACGCCGGTCCGAAGGCGCTGGAGGTCAACGCGGAAATGGAGTTCAGCCGCAACCGCGAGCGCTACGAGTTCCTGCACTGGGGGCAGAAGGCCTTCTCCAATTTCCGCGTGGTACCGCCGGCTTCCGGTATCTGCCACCAGGTGAACCTGGAGTACCTCGCCAAGGTGGTCTGGCGGGACGGAGACGGCGTAGCCTGCCCCGATTCCCTCGTGGGCACGGATTCCCACACGCCGATGGTGAACGGCCTGGGCGTGCTGGGCTGGGGAGTGGGAGGGATAGAGGCTCTGGCCGCGGTGCTGGGCCAGCCCGTGTTCATCAGCATGCCCGAGGTGATAGGCGTGAGGTTCTCCGGGGCGCTGCGCCCCGGCGTCACGGCCACCGACCTGGTGCTCGCCGTGACCCAGCGGCTGAGGAAGAAGGGCGTGGTGGGCAAGTTCGTGGAATATTTCGGCCCGGGCCTCTCCTCGCTGAGGGCGCAGGACAGGGCCACGGTCTCCAACATGACTCCGGAATACGGGGCCACCTGCGGCTTCTTCCCGGTGGACGCCGAGACGCTGCGCTACCTGCGCGCCACGGGCCGCACGCGGGAGGAGCTGGACCTCGTGGAGCGCTACTGCAAGGAGCAGGGGCTGTTCCGCACCGATTCCACGCCGGCCCCGGTCTTCACGGATACCGTGGAGCTGGACCTTTCCGGGGTGGAGGCCTCGCTGGCCGGCCCGCTCAGGCCGCAGGAGCGCATAGCGCTGAAGGACGCAAAAAGCGCCTGGAAGCGCATCCTGGCCGCCCCGCCGGCCGAAAGCGGCTTCGCCGTTAGCGGGGCGGCGTCTTCGGCGAAAGAGACCGCGGTCTGCCGCGGCGGCGGCGAGGCGGAGCTAAGGCACGGCTCGGTGGCCATAGCGGCCATCACCAGCTGCACCAACACCAGCAACCCGGCCGTGATGATCGGCGCGGGCCTGATGGCGAAGAAGGCCGCGGAGACCGGGCTGAAGCCGAAGCCCTACGTGAAGACCAGCCTGGCCCCGGGCTCCATGGCGGTGACCCGCTACCTCGACGCGGCCGGACTAACGCCGTATCTGGAGAAGCTCGGTTTCCATACCGTGGGCTACGGCTGCACCACCTGCATAGGCAACAGCGGCCCGCTGGAGGAAAGCATAGCCGCCGCCGGCGACAGGCTGGTGCTGTCGGCAGTGCTCTCCGGCAACCGCAACTTCGGCGGCAGGATACACCCGCACTGCAAGGCCGCCTTCCTGACCTCGCCGCTGCTGGTGCTGGCCTACGCGCTGAGCGGCACGCTGGATTTCGATTTCGAGAAGGAACCGCTCGGCCGCCGCCGGGACGGCGGGGATATTTTCCTCCGGGACATCTGGCCGTCCGAGGAGGAGATAAAGGCGCTGCTGCCGCTGGCCGAGGACCCGGCCTCCTTCCGCGAGGCCTATTCCACGCTATACACCGGCAACAAGGTCTGGAACGGCATAAAGGGCGCCGAAGGCCCTCTGTACGGCTGGGACGCGGCCAGCACCTACTTAAAGGAGCCGCCCTTCTTCCGCGGCCTGAGCGCCGAAGTCCCGGAGATAAAAGACATCGCCGGCGCGCGCGCGCTGGCCGTGCTCGGGGACTCCGTCTCCACCGACCATATCAGCCCGGCGGGGGCTATAGCCGCGGACAGCCCGGCCGGCCTCTATCTGAAAAGCCTCGGCGTGGAGCCGAAGGACTTCAACACCTACGGCACGCGGCGCGGCAACGACGAGGTGATGACGCGCGGCACCTTCGCCAACAGGCGCCTGCGCAACCTGCTGGCGCCCGGCACGGAGGGCGGCTTTACGCTGCACCAGCCCTCCGGAGGCCTGATGACGATCTATGACGCCGCGATGCGCTACCTGGGCGAAGGCGTCCCGCTGCTGATCCTGGCCGGCGAGGACTACGGCGTGGGCTCCAGCCGGGACTGGGCGGCCAAGGGCACGCTGCTGCTCGGGGTGCGGGCCGTCGTCGCCCGCTCGTTCGAGCGCATACACCGCTCCAACCTGGTGGGAATGGGAGTGCTGCCGCTGCAGTTCCTGCCCGGGGAGAGCGCCGATAAGCTGGGCCTGACCGGCTCCGAGGTCTTCTCCATTCCGCTCGGCGGCGGCCTGGCCCCGGGCTGCGGGCTGCGGGTCTCCGCCGGCGGGAAGACCTTCGGCGTGCGCTGCCGCATAGACACGCCGGTGGAGCTGGAGTATTACCGCGCCGGCGGCATACTGAACTACGTGCTGAGGGGGATGCTAGGCCGTTAGGCGGCCGCTATTATGGGATCAATAAATATCGTAGTGGCCGGCGCGGCCGGCCAGGGTATAAAGAGCGCCGGCGACATGCTGGGCAAGGGCCTGCTGCGGCTAGGCTATCACGTCTTCATCTACAACGACTACCAGTCCCGGGTCCGCGGCGGCCACAACTTCATGAGCGTGCGTTTCTCCGGCCGCCCGCTGGCGGCGCCGGTGCGGCGGGCGGACTACCTGCTGGCCCTCAACGCCGAAAGCGTAGGGCTGAGGCTGCCGGACCTCTCCGGGAACGGGCTGGCCTTCTGCCTGGAAGAGGACAAGGGGGACCACCGGGACGGGCGCCTGCGGCCCCTGCCCCCCGGCGCCGTCCCCCCGGGCGCGGCCGGCGAGAAGTTCACCGCCGTGAAGCTGACCGCCATGCTGTTCTCCGCGCTGGGCTTCCCGCGGGAGGCCTTCGACGGGCCGTTGAAGGAGATACTGGGCGGCAGGCTCAAGCCGGAAGTGCTGCGCCTCAACCTGGAAGCGGCCGCCGGCGCCGCGGCCGCCGTGGCGGCTTCCGACGTGCGCAAGCCGCCTTTCGGGCCGGCGCCCTCCGAAAAGCGGCTGCTGGTTTCCGGCAACGACGCGATAGCGCTCGGCATGATGGCCGCCGGCGTCGGGGTGTACTCCGGCTATCCCATAACGCCGGCCTCCAGTATTTTCACCGCGCTGGCCGAGGCCGGCCCGGGGCTGGGCATAGCGGTGGAGCAGGCCGAGGACGAGATAGCGGCGGTCAATATAGCGATAGGGGCCTCCTACGCCGGGGCGCGCGCGGCCTGCGGCTCCTCCGGCGCCGGTCTCAGCCTGATGGCCGAGAGCGCGGGGCTGGCGGGCATCACCGAGACGCCCCTGGTGGTCTACGACGGCCAGCGCGCCGGTCCCGCCATCGGGATGGCCACCCGCATAGAGCAGGGGGACCTGCTGCCGTTGGTGAACCTTTCGCACGGCGAGTTCCCGCGAGCCGTCATTTCGCCGGCTTTCCACGAGGACGGCTTCTACCTGGCCGCCGAGGCCTTCAACATAGCCGACGCCTGGCAGGTGCCGGTGTTCCTGGTGAACGACCTCGGCCAGGCGGGCGCGGAGAGCACGCTGGAGGAGTTCGACCTGTCGCGAGTGAAGATAGACCGCGGCCCGCTGGCTCCCGAGCCGCCGGACACCGCGGTCCTCGAGCGCTACGCCGACACCCCTTCCGGCGCTCCGCCGCGCGCCTTCCCCTGCCTCTCGAAATGGCTGGTGCGCTGCGACAGCCACGAGCACGACGGTTTCGGCCATCTCACCGACGACAGGGCCAACCGGGTCCGCCAGCACGCCAGGCGCATGCGCAAGCTGGCCGGCATGGCGGCCGCCTTCCCCGGCCCGGAGATCCTCAACCCCGGCAAGGACACCTGCGTGCTGACCTGGGGCTCCACGGCGGGCCCGCTGCTGGAGGCGCGCGAACAGCTGGCCGCCGAAGGGCTGGACTTCTCGGTGGCGGTGTTCCGCTACCTGTACCCGCTGGACCCGGCCAAGGTGGCGGGGGCGCTGGAAGGCTTCGGCCGCCTGGTGACGATGGAGCAGAACTATACCGGCCAGCTCGCCCGCCTGCTCAGGATGGAATGCGGCCTGCGTATAGAGTCGAGCCTGACCAAATACGACGGCAGGGCCCTTACCGTAGAGGACGCGGCCGCGCTGCTGCGGGACGGGCTGGGGAGGGGATCATGACCTGCGCCAAGGATTACGCGCTGGACGCGCCGCAGTGGTGCCCCGGCTGCGGCAACTTCGACGTGCTGGAGAGCGTCAAGGACGCGCTCTGCTCGCTCGGGCTGGGGCCGCGGGACTTCATCATGCTCACCGGCATAGGCCAGGCCTCAAAGCTGGGCTTCTCGGTGAAATGCAACCTCTTCAACGGCCTGCACGGCCGCTCGCTGCCGCTGGCGGCCGGCGTGAACCTGGCCAACCACAAGCCGCGGCTGATCTCGGTCTCCGGGGACGGCGACTACTACGCCGAGGGCGGCAACCACTTCGTGCACGCGGCGCGCCGCAACCTGGACATAGCGGTGTTCGCAGGGGATAACATGGTCTACGGCCTCACGAAAGGGCAGGCCTCCCCCACCTCGCCGCCGGAGTTCAGGACGCCCGGCCACGCGGACGGGATAGGCGGCAGGCCGCTCAACCCCGCCCTGCTGGCCCTCGCCTCCGGGGCCACATTCGTGGCCAGGGGCTTCTCCGGGGAGAAGGCGGAACTGGCCGGCCTGATGGCCAAGGCCATAGAGCACCGCGGTTTCGCGCTGGTGGACATCATGTTCCCCTGCGTCAGCTTCAACAGGATAAATACCTTCGGCTGGTTCAAGAGCCGCGTGAAACCCATAGGCCCCGAGCACGACCCGTCCGACCTGCAGGCGGCCCTCAGGCTGGCAGCCGGCGCGGCGGATGGTATACCCACCGGCGTGCTGTACAGGACCGCCGCCCCCGTGTTCTCCGAAGTCTTCCCGGCGCTCAAGGCGGGCCCGATAGCGGAGCGCACGCCGGCGTACACCCCGGAGAGGGTGCGGCCGCTGCTCGATAAGTTCAGGTGAGAAGGGCGTTCAGGGCAGGATGAACTGCAGGGCCCTGATAAGGCGCCCGTAGGCCGGAGGCATCTCGCCCTTCCCGTCGCGGATGAGCCTGGGCGCTACGGCGATAGAATAGACGGCCAGTACCAGGGCGACGAGGATGGCCAGCAGTATCCTCACCGGCGGGGACCAGAGGCCGGGCAGCCTGCCCCGCAGGCCGCCGGGCCGGTTTTCCGCTTCGGAAGTTTTACCTTCCGGGGCCGGCCGCGAGGACTTCTCCTCGTCGCGCTCCGCGGATATCCGGTAATTGCCGTCTTCGTCGAAACCCATATAATGTCCCGCCACCCATTATAGATAAAACAAGCGCGCGCGGGCCAAGCCGCAGGTTTAATACAATATCGGGTATGGGCAGGATCTTCTCCATCAATATAAGCTCCGCCAAGGGCGTGCCGAAGGAGCGGCGCGGCCGGGCCGTGCTGCTGAAGGGGCTCGGCCTCGAGGGGGACGCGCACGCCGGCACGGACGTCCGCCAGGTGAGCCTGCTGGACATGGAGAGCGTGCGCGGACAGATGGCAGACGCCAGGGCCAAGGGCGCCTCCGTGGAGATCCGCCCCGGGATCTACGCCGAGAACATAACCACCGAGGGCCTCGCGCTTTCGGAGCTGAAGATAGGAGACAGGCTGAAGGCGGGGCGGACCGCGGTGCTCGGGATATCCAAGATAGGCAAGGAATGCCATGACCGCTGCGCCATCTACCGCGAGGTCGGCGACTGCATAATGCCCAGGAAAGGCGTCTTCGCCGAGGTGCTGGAAGGCGGCGAGATAACCGTGGGGGACGGGATTGAAAAGCTTTAAGGCGGCGGTGCTCACCTCGAGCGACAGGTGCTCTCGCGGCGAGGCCGCGGACGAGAGCGGGAAACTGGCCGCCGGGCTGCTGCGGACCGTCGGCGCCGTTATCGTGGCCGGCGACGTGGTGCCGGACGAGCCGGAGGCCATCAAAGCCCGTCTCCTGTCCTACTGCGACGAGCTGAAGGCGGACGTGGTCATTACGACCGGCGGCACGGGGTTCGGCCGGCGCGACGTCACCCCCGAGGCCACCGCGCAGGTGATAGAGCGAGCCATACCGGGCCTGCCGGAACTGATGCGCGCCGAGGGCCTGAAGAAGACGAGGAAGGCCGCCCTCTCCCGTGGCATAGCCGGGATACGGGGCGATACCATCATCATAAACCTGCCGGGCAGCCCAAAGGCGGTGAAGGAATCCCTGGAGGCCGTGCTGGACCTGATCCCGCACGCGCTGGAGATGCTGCGCGGCGGCGGGCATTAGCCGCGGATATCCCATGAACGAAGCCAAGCTCAGGAGCCTCTCGGCCGTCCTCTGCGCCGGCTGGAAAAAGAAGCCCGGCAAGGTCCTGGAGGCCGTCCTGGCCGTCTATTCGCGCCGCCCGGCCGGGAAAGGCCCGGAGTTCGTGGACGACGGCTACGTCATGTCGCTGGCCGGCGACTCGGGCGCCCTGCGCTTCTTCTACGGGCTGGACTGCCGGCTGGGCCTGCTGCGCCCTTCCGCGGCGCTCGGGCGGGTGAAGCGGCGCCTGGAGACCTTCTCCTCGCTCTGCCTTTCCCTCAACCGCGGTTACGGCCTGGCTTTCGACGCCGGCCTGGCCGGCGGGCTGGCGGAGCGCCTGCTGCGCGGAGGCCTGCTGCCGGGCTGGCCCTTCTTCGGGGCCAAGCTGAAGCCGGACGGCGGGCTGGTCCTCACGGTCTATTTCATCGACCCGCCTTGGGAGGCCGGCCTGGGCTGGAGCAATATGAAGCAGCTGCTCGGTACCGTGGGCCTTAAGCCGGCGGGGGTGGGGGAATTGCGGCTGCCCGGAGCCTTCGACTGCGCGGGTCTCTCGCTCTCCTCCGACGGAGGCCGGAGCCTGAAAATTTACACCCGCTTCCCTTCGCCCGCCGCCGCCGGCGGGGCGGCCGCTCTGAGGAAACTGCACGGCGCGGCCGGCGCGGACTTCCTAAAGCGCTGCGCGGAGGCGGCCGAGCGCCGGCCCGTCCGGCACTGGACCAACGCCTACGGCTTCGAGCCGGGCTCGGCCAGGCCGGTCTCGGTCAAGACGGAGATGCATTTCCGGTCGCCGGTGCCCGCGGCCGAGGCGATGCGCCTGCTGGGGATCGGGGCCGGTTCCGCGGAGGCCGCGCAGTGGGCCCTGCCGCTGGACAACGGCTGTGCGGTGACCACGCTGGCGGCGCAGAAGAGCCTGCGTACGCTGTACTTTACCGCTTATTGATACCTGCATAAGCAATGTCCTATCGAGGGCGTGAAAAAAGCGGGGTGGCATAGAGAAAAGACCGCAGTAGTCTGCCCCGGCCGCGCAGGCGTCCGGCATGATAGCGTGTCGTGAGTGATAGTTCGGAGATCTCTTTCGGCAGCCCAATTCGCCAGCGGGTTTCCCTTGAGGTATCCCCAGAGGTGTTCCACTGGATTCAGTTCTGGAGCGTAAGGCGGAAGATATTCGATATGCACGTTCGGATGGCGTGCAAGCCAGCGGTTTACGGTTACGGCGCGGTGTGTGTTGAGCCGGTCCCACACGATAAGCAGCTGCTTTTGGATCTGACGTGTCAGCCGGCGCAAGAAGAGCACAACTTTATGGGCCGTGACGTTGGCGTCGGTGTGGAGTGAAAAGTAAAGTCCTACCCGCCGATAGCGCGGAGGCAGGGTCAACGCGGCGATAACGGACACTTTGCGATGGGAACGAGTAGGTTGATAAAAAACCGGTGTGACGCCGCGAGGCGCCCAGGTCCTGCGCACCAGTGGGGCCATCATGAACCCGCTTTCGTCTATGAAGACAATCCGGGCGTTCAACGCGCGGGCTTTTTTTAAATGGCGGGCCAGGTAGCGCGGACCCAGGTCTTTATGGCTTTTTCATCGCGTTCCCTGGCGCGGCGTTCCGGTTTCTGCGGAGTCCAGCCGAGAGAGCGCAGGAGCCTGCCTAAATGGTCAACATGATAGCTGACCCGAAATTCCTTTTCTATCACGGTCGCCACACGGGGGCATGTCCAGAGGTCCGTGAAGAAGCCGGCGCTTCTTGCGCCCTTAAGGAGCAGTTCTACGAGCCGGGATTTGCGCTTGGCGGAAAGTTTGGGCGGCCGACCGACAGCGGGCTTTGCTTTAAGGCTTTTGCGGCCGGATTTAAGGTAGGCCGCCTTCCAGCGGCGCGCGGAACGCCTATCCACCTTAAGCTTTTTGGCTACATCAACAGGCTGGAATCCGTTTTGGAACAAAACGACTGCCTGCATCCTTCGTTGTTCGAGTTGTTGTGGGCTGCCGAATGGGCGCATGGCGCACCTCCAGCCCATAGTATAGGACATTAGTTATACAGGTATCAATAACCGACTATTACAGCTGCAGGCAAAGGCGGAGCTGCGGCCGCAAGGGCCGTTTCCGCATAGGATTTAGTCGGATAAGGCGTAGTTTACAAATTTGCCTTCGTGGAAATAATAAATGCTTTGGCTCCCCTCAAAACCACCATATTTGAAAGCATCTGTCTTTAAATCTATTTCCGGCCGGTTATATGCAGGTTCTGCTTTGATTTTGCTTGGAGGTATAAGCTCAAGACACTCCTCAACGCGACCAGCTCCCTTTTTGTCTGGGGATACCGGGTTCTTAAAAAAGGAACTGGCGCCAAATTCCGACACAGCATAACTATTACCTTCGGACAATATTACAATCCGTTTATAGTGTGTCTTGTTGTGCCCAATCAAAACCACATCAGGATTTGCATCGCCGTTGAAATCACCAATAAGAACTGGTGGAGTTTGATAACCGGTAACGGTTCTGTCAAACCATAACACTTTGTACGGGTATATTTTACGGAGTAGAGGATTAAAGTCCTCTGCATTTAATGCCTGGAATTCCGGATCATACTTTCTTAACGCCAGTTCCATCCCCGTAGAGAGACTGACTTTATATTCAAAATCAATTCTCGGGGGAGCATCAAACGAATCCGCGGCCTGACAGAACCGTGCTAAAAACAAACTCAACGGCAGAGCTAAAACTAGTTTCATTTCACGGAGTACGGTTTGGGACAAGCCGATACTTCCGGAGGAAGATAACTGGAGCACTCTTTACGAGTGTCGTCCTGTGGGGTTACTTGTGGATCAGTTGGCCTCGCAAAATTGAAATGATAATGCTCAACCCTGTCCAAAGCGTCCATTTCTGTCTCCGAGAACAGGGACAAATCACGCCCTAAAAGTGAGCCCGGCGCTTTGCCTTCAAATAGGGGCTCCACCTGATATCTACAAGCCAACTCTTTTAGACAATCCCTTTTCTGCTGTGTGTTTACAGTAGATGAGCGCACATCTATCTGGCGTCCATACCTATGATAAAAATGCTCTTGTCCATCAACCCAGCAATTCGGGACCGTATTTGATTCAACAGGGGGAGAATTATACCGACCTCCCCAGACAAGCCCCATGTCGTTAACAGTCAACTTCTCATTGAACTGCTGGTAATAGTCCCAGGCTATCTTTTTCATTTTGGCATTGGTGTCGGGGGTGCCAAAACGATTTGCCGGATGATATTGACTGGTGGGTTTGAACGCGAAGTACGGTTCTTCTGTAAGTTCCGCCAGCTGAATTAGATTCTGCGCCGTGACCGCAACATGATCTTCATCCCCGATCGTCCCGGTACACCCACCGGAGAAGTCCGC
Organism: bacterium; assembly: GCA_021811405.1. Lineage (GTDB taxonomy): Bacteria > Elusimicrobiota > Elusimicrobia > Elusimicrobiales > UBA9959 > UBA9959. The sequence goes on from JAJZOZ010000010.1 coordinate 19,434, forward strand.
ACGGTCGTAAGCAAGCGTGGCGAATACTGGTGCTTTAAAATAAACTCGGTACGCTGTGTTACCAGGAATGTTTGATTTACATATTTTCGTCGGCAGTGGTTTACCATCGCTCTGATTCAAGAAGGAATACGAGTATGGATCAGCTGACGTGTGGTTATGCCCGGCAGTCTCAGTCTTAAATGTGTAAGACCAACAGACACCCCAAGGCTTAGGGTTTTGCCCGGTGCATTTAAATTCCCAATAGCGATTTTTGTTTGGCATAAACTCATAAACATCTTTTCCATCCGCAGCCAACCGAGGCGTTACAAGTTCTTCACGCCCATCTTCTTTTATTTCGTAAAGTCTTTTAGAGGCGGTCCGCACCTCATTCTCTGGTGCTGGTATCGGATTTGTTTCCTGGGTTTCTTTCAGAAGGCTCGTAAAACTTACCGGCGCAGCTTGCTTCCCATCAAAGTTGACACTAGCGCTAAATGACGGCGTGACGAGCCCGAGAAATAATACTACCTGAAGTGCTGGTTTCATGTAGTCCCCTTAACCCGGTGAAATAACGACTGTTAGAGTTTTATACCAAAATAGCCGAGGGGCTTCAAGGTTTAGCCCCCGGGATTTCTCATTGATAACCGGAACCCGAGTTTGGTAGATTAAATGATATCATGCGCTTTCCCTCAAAGAAGAACATAGCCCTGCTCACGACCCCCCCGACCTTCGTGGAAAGGAGCATCTGCCCGCTCGGCCTGCCGCCGGTGGGCATCTTCAAGCTGGCGGCCTTCCTGAAGAAGGCCGGCAACAGCGTCTCCTACATAAACATGCATTCCGGCGCGGTGGACACCGTCTCGCTGAGCCTTAAGCCCGAGGCCGTCTCCATGTGGAAGGAGAAACCGCTCGGCAGCAAGGGCTCCCGGAAGGCCAGGATGATGATAAGCGGCAGGAGCTCGGAGTACTTCGCCGAGCAGCTCAGGGGGCTCGAGCGCAAGCCGCACGAGGTCTGGATCAGCTGCGCCTTCACCTTCGACTACGACCTGGTCAAGGAGTACGCGGACATAGCGAGGAGCATCTACCCGGAAGCGAAGGTCGTGGTGGGCGGGGACTTCGTCCGGACCATGCCCGAGCTGGCGAAGAAGGCGGGCGCCGACGAGCATTTCACCGGCAGGTTGCCGGAGGCCGACGCCTGCGTCCCGGATTTCCCCGCCGAAGGAAAATGGCAGTTCGGCATGTTCCAGCTGCAGACCGGCTGCGTCAACAAGTGCTCCTTCTGCCATATCAGCATGGACCGCCCGCAGCGCTTCGACGTGGACGGGGTCATCGCCTACATGAAGGACTTCTACGACAGGCACCGCCCCGAGTGCTTCTGGAACTGGGACCCTAACGTGGCGCTGTACCCGCGGCAGTTCGAGGAGTTCCTGGACAAGTACATCGCCAGCGGCATGAAGGCCGAGATCAAGTTCGCCAAGGGCCTGCAGCCGAACCGGATAACCGAGAGCATGCTGAAGAAGATGGCCGCCGCCCGCGCCTCCGCCACGCTGCCGATGGAGTGCGCCAACTACGAGGCGACGAAGCGCCTGCAGAAGCCCTACACCATCATCTCCTCTGTCAAGCTGCTGCACATGGCCAAGAAGAGCGGGGTGCAGATGGCCGACTGCCCCTGCACCTCCCTGCTGGGCTACCCGGACGACGATTTCGGCGCTTTCTTCCGGATCTACCTGGCGGTGCTGCGCGCCGGGGCCTCGCCGGCCCCGTTCCCGGTCTATCTTTTCCCCGGCTCGCCGGATTACAAGAAGTATTACCCGCTTATAAAGCACAAGGACTTGAGCGAGCTGCACGGCCAGCTCTGGCCGCTGCTAGCCGACGAGGACCTGGACAAGTACCAGGGCTTCTTCAGGTTCATAGAGGAGACCCGCCTCGGCAGCCTGATGACCAACATCAATATGCTCACCAGGGACTTGAAGGAGGTCCTGCTGGCGGAACTGAAAACCACCTCGCGCTTTACGGAGCTGTGCCTGAACGCAAAGAAGGATACGCTGGAGGAGTTCAGAAAGATAGAGAAGGAGATGAAGTTCCCGGTCTACAAGAAGCCCCCGGAGAAGAAGGACGCGCCCGCGGCCCCCGCCGCCAAGGCCCCGGCCAGGAAGGGCAAGGCGCCGGAAAAGGTGCTCTATATCGTAGCCAACCCGATGCCGCTGGAGAAGTCGGTCTCCAGGCAGATGGGCAAGCTCTTCATGGACGCCAGGCTGAAGGCCGCGCCGAAGACGAAGTTCACCACGCTCGACCTCTGCGAGGAGGGGCTCACGTTCATCAACCGGGAATACGTGGAGGCCGTCTACCACAAGAGCAAGGCCCCCGTCTCCGCGGAGACCGAGCGGCTGATGGGGCTGGCGGACAAGTACATAGCGCTGCTGCGGGCCGCCGACGAGGTGGTCTTCGCCACGCCTATGTACACGCTCTCGATACCGGCGGTGCTGAAGGCTTTCCTGGAGCTGGTGGCCAGCCGCCTCTATTACTACGAAGGGCGCATGCTGGAGCCGCGGCCCACGGTCTGCCTGCTCTCGAGGGACGGCGACTACCGCGCCGACGGCAAGGCGGACCCGCCGCATTACCCGTACATGAACGTGCAGGAGACCATCCTGACGGCCGCCATCGGCTTCATAGGCCTGTCCCACGAAGTGAAGTTCATCACCGCCACCGCCCTCGGCGACCCGGACAGGGGCGATGAGATGCGGAAAAAGGCCATGCGCGAGGTGGAGGAGTTCGCGGCGGCGGTCTGAGGCCCGGGAAGACGGCCGGAGACCGGAGCGCTGGGTTCAGGCCCCGCGCTCCGCTTTTTTCAGGCGCGCCGCCAGGGCGGCCGCGGCCCCGCCGCCCTTCACGGTCAGCAGCAGCCCCAGCGGGGCGAACGGAGAGAAGAAGCGCCCGGCCCAGAAGACGTGGCCCGGAAAGGCGTAGGGGAGCGTGAGCAGGAACATCCAGCCCGGGATAAGGCGCAGCTCCGGCGAGGCGAGCGCGCTTGCCAGCCCCAGCAGGTACAGCGCGAGCAGGAGCCATCTCAGCGCGCCCGGCAGCCCCAGGGAGAAGTACACCTTCTCGTAGAAGTCCCAGAAGCCGCGGGACATCCCGACCGCGGAATCCCTGACGAATTCCCACGGCGTGTGTTTCCCGAAAGCCCAACTGCGGAAGTTGAGGCGGGGGGCGTAGGCGTCCTTCTGCCAGTCGTCGAAGGTGGCCGCGAAGCCGGGTTTGCCTATGTATTCCAGGTTGGAAAAGAAGTAGGAATGCAGGTTCACCGAATAGAAGGCGTCCCCGTGTCTTACGTAATTGTTCCGCAGGTGGCCGGTCAGGAGCAGCAGGGCCGGCAGCAGCGCCAGCAGCGGCCGCGGGGTGCGCGCTTTCAGGCCGGCCGCGCAGAGCAGCAGCAGGCCGGAGCCTGCGTAGGTGACGCGCGTAAGTATAAGCGCCGCGAGAGCTCCTGCCGCGGCAAGCCAGTTCCTCCGGCGCCGCAAGGCCGGGTCGTCGTACAGCGTGCTGAGCAGCAGGAGCAGGCAGGGCGTTTCTATCAGGTGCCTCAGGCCGACCCCGTCCGACATCACCTGGCCAGGCAGGAAGGCGTAGAGGAGGACCGCGGCCCAGGCGGAGCCGCGGCCCAGCAGGCGGTCTGAAAGCCGGAACAGCAGCAGCAGCGCCGGCGCCGCCCAGAGGCTGGTGGCCAGGCGTATCCAGGGCGTGGTACCCGCGCCCAGCTTTCCCAGCAGCCAGAGCCACCAGACGAAGAGCGGTTCCCGGGGCGAAGTGTCGAAAGGCTGGGTCAGCGGCAGCGAGGACGGCAGGAAGGAGCCCAGGTCCATGTGCGGCGGCTCGGTCCTGGTCCAGAAGACGTAGGCCGCGCGCACGGCCAGGGCCAGGACGGCCAGCAGCCAGAGCCGGCGGCCGGCGGCTGGCGCCGGGTCCGTCGCCTGCCCTTCTTTTCCGATCCCTCGCATAGAGGCTTTAAACTATACAAAATTGGCGCGCCGGGGGGCGGCCCGCTGTCCCCGGCTTTCCATATATGCGATAATTAACTATGACCGATACCAACAAGCAGGCTGCCGGCGGTTTTTACGGACTGGGCATAGCTCCCAAGCTCCTGGAGACCCTGGACGCCCTCAAATTCACCACCCCCACCCCGATACAGCACAAGGCCATACCGCAGGCCGCCGAAGGCAAGGACCTCGTCGGCATAGCCCAGACCGGCACCGGCAAGACCATAGCCTTCGCGGTGCCTATGATACAGCGCCTGGCCGCCACCGGCCACGGCAGGGGGCTGGTGCTCGTGCCCACTCGCGAACTCGCCCTGCAGGTGGCCGAGGTGGTGCGCAAGTTCTCCCCGGTGATGGGGCTGGAGGCCGCCGTGGTGATAGGCGGCGAGAGCATGAACCGGCAGACCGAGGCGCTGCGCCGGCGCCCGCGCATCGTCATAGCCACCCCGGGCCGCCTGATAGACCACCTGGGCCAGCGCACCGCGGACCTCTCCGAGGTGCGCGTGCTGGTGCTCGACGAGGCGGACCGCATGCTGGACATGGGCTTCGCCCCGCAGATAGAGAAGATCATGGCCGCGATGCCGCGCGAGCGCCAGACGATGCTGTTCTCCGCCACGATGCCGGACGATATTATGAAGCTGGCCAGCCGCCACATGAAGCTGCCGATACGCGTGGAGGTGGCGCGGCCAGGGACGGCGGCCGAGAAGGTGGAGCAGGAGCTGTACGTGGTCAGCCAGGGCGACAAGAACGCGCTGCTGGGCAAGCTGCTCGACAAGTACTGGGGCAGCGTGCTGCTCTTCGTGCGCACCAAGCACCGCGCCAAGAAGATCACCCGCGCGATCAAGGAAATGCCGCACAGCGCGGCCGAGATCCATTCCAACCGCTCGCTGAGCCAGCGGCGCGACGCGCTGGAGGGCTTCAAGAGCGGCAAGTACCGCGTGCTGGTGGCCACCGACATCGCCGCGCGCGGCATAGACGTGACCGGGATAGAGCTGGTCATCAACTACGACCTGCCGGACGAGGACGGCAACTACGTGCACCGTATAGGCCGTACGGGCCGCGCCGGCCAGCCAGGGCACGCGATAACCTTCGCGGCCCCGGACCAGGGAGCCGACGTGCGCAACATCGAGAAGCTGATCCGGATGAGCCTGCCGGTTTCCAGCCATCCGGATATCCCGCCTGCGAAATTCGGGGACGCCGTGCCCGAGCCGAAGGGCGGCGGCCGCCAGCCGCGCGGCCAGCAGCAGCCCCGGCAGCAACAGCAGCGCCAGCCCCGCGAACAGCGCGGCGGGCAGCAGCCCCGCCGGGAGAAGCCGGCCCAGCCGCAGCCCCAGGGCCGCGGCCGCCAGGAGCCGGGCCGCCGGCAGAACACCCAGCCCGGCGCAGGGCAGGGCGGGCGGCGACAGGACGGCCGCCGCGAGGAGCGCGGAGGGCGGCGCGAACAGCGCGGCGGGGGAGAAACCCGCGGCGGGGGCATCAACCGCTACGGGGTGGACACCAGGAAGAAGAGCTCCATAGTCAGCGAGTCGCCGTATTTCGACGAGCCCCGGAGGGGCGAGCGCTCCTTCCGGCAAGAACGGGCCAGGCCGGCCGAGCAGGCCAAGCCCGAAGTGTCCGGGAACTGGTTCACCCGCTTCCTGAAGAAGCGGAAGGACTGACTTCGGACCGGGAACGCAAAAAGAGAACGGCGCCCATGGCGCCGTTCTCTTTTTGGGCGGGCCGCTCCTACTTGCCGCGGGAGGCCGCTCTCCTGCGTCCCGAAGGGGCTTTTCCCAGTTCGAACACCTCGTGCAGCGTGCGCACGGCCAGTTCCGAGTACTTGGCCTCTATCAGGCAGGAGACCTTGATGTCGGAGGTGTTGACCATGTACACGCTCACGCCCTCTTTGGCCAGCGCGGTGAACATCTTCGCCGCCACGCCGCTGTGCAGGCGCATGCCCGCCCCGACGATGGACAGCTTGTTCAGGCCGGACCTGACGGCGAAGGAGCTGCCCGGGTAGGCGGAGGTTATCTTCTTCGCCGCCTTCTCGGCGGCGGCCAGGTCCGCGGAGCCGCAGGTGAAGGAAACGGCGGTGCGGCCGTCGGCGGACGCGGTGTCCTCCACGATCATGTCTATGTTGATCTCGGCTTCCGCCACCGAGGTGAAGACGCCGGCGAGGATGCCCGGCCTGTCGGGTATGCCGTTCAGCGAGACCTTTACCTGGTTCTTGTCGCAGACTATGCCGGATACGGCGGCGTATTCCATGAGCTCCTCCTCCGGCACCACCTGGGTCCCGGGATTGAAATTGAGCGACGAGCGCACCACCAGCGGCAGGCCGTTGCGCCTGGCCATCTCCACGCAGCGCGGGTGCAGCACCTTGGCCCCGAGGTAGGACATCTCCAGCATCTCCTCGTAGGCCACCCGGGGCAGCATGCGGGCGTCGGGGCAGACGGAGGGGTCGGCGGTGAAGATCCCGTCCACGTCCTTGTAGAATTCAACGCGGTCCGCCTTCAGCGCCACGCCCAGCGCCACGGCCGTGATGTCCGAGCCGCCCCGGCCGAGCGTGGTTATGGAGCCTTCGCGCGTGGCGCCCTGGAAGCCGGCCACCACTACGATGTAGCCTTCCTTCAGGGCCGCCAGCGTCCTGTCCGTGTTGACGGACTCTATGCGGGCCTTCGAGAACGCGCCCGAGGTCGTTATCTGCACCTGGTGGCCCAGGAAGGATACCGCCTTGCGGCCCGCGTCCTCTATGGCCAGGGCCAGCAGGGCGGTCGTCACCTGTTCTCCGGAGGCCAGCAGCACGTCGAACTCGCGGCCCTCGCTGCGCGAGGAGACGGTCTTGCCCAGCTCTATCAGGCGGTTGGTCTCCCCCGCCATAGCGGAGACCACGACGACGACCCGGTCGCCTTTCGAGGCCGAGGCGATGACCCTGCGGGCCACGGAGCGGATGCGCTCTATGCCGCCCACGGAGGTGCCGCCGTATTTCTGTATTATCAAAGCCATCAGGCGGATATTCTCTCAAATGGGGGGCGGCTTGGCAACCGGCGGCGCGGGATTTACCGGGAAAGCTTTAAATAGGTAGAATCTCTCCGCGGGTCCGGCGGAAAGCGGGAAGAGGCGGACGGACCGGGGGAAACATGGCTCAGATCGACAAGCTGATAGAGAAGCTGCAGCAGGGACAGGAGATCATACTCGAGGACGGCAGGCAGCCCATGCTCAGGAGCGGGACCGGGACGGCGCCGGCCGGCGGGCAGGAGCTCTCCGGCCAGCAGATAGCCGCCCTGATCCGGGAGGCCGCCCCGCCAGACGCCGCCCAGAACATAGCCGCCAGGCGGCCCGCGATGTTCGAGTACAAGCTGGGGGAGCGGACCATCGTCGTTTCCTTCACTTACGAGGACGGGAAAGCGCTGTCGCGCATCTTCATCGGCGGCCGCCGGGGCGACGCCGATGCGGGCGCCCCGGTGGTGGAGCCGGAGCTCAACAGGCTGCTCAGGAAGATGTGCGCCCTGGGCGCCTCCGACCTCCACCTCACCTCCACGCACCGCCCGATGGTCAGGGTGAACGGGGACATGGCCGAACTCAAGGACGAGCCGGTGCTGGCCGGCGAGAAGCTGCGCGCGCTGCTGGCGGCCATAATGCCGCCGCACAACGTCAGCCAGTTCGAGAAGGAGCGGGACACCGATTTCGCGCACGAGATACCCGGAGTCGCGCGCTTCCGCGCCAATGTCTTCATGGACAGGTTCGGCATGGGGGCGGTCTTCCGCGTGATCCCGGCCGAGATAGTGACGGCCGAGAAGCTGAAGCTCTCCAAGGAGGTGCTGGACCTCTGCTTCCTTTCAAAGGGCCTGGTGCTGGTGACCGGCCCGACCGGCTCCGGCAAGTCCACCACGCTGTGCGCGCTGGTGGACTTCATGAACCGCAACCGCAAGGACCACATCATCACGATCGAGGACCCGATAGAGTTCGTGCACCAGAAGAAGAACTGCCTTATCAACCAGCGCGAAGTGCACGTGCACACCAAGTCGTTCTCGCAGGCCCTGCGCGCGGCGCTCCGTGAGGACCCGGACATAGTGCTGGTGGGCGAGATGCGGGACCTGGAGACCATCTCCATAGCGATAGAGACGGCCGAGACCGGCCACCTGGTCTTCGGCACGCTGCATACCACCACCGCGGCCTCCACCGTGGACCGCATCATAGACCAGTTCCCGGCGGACAGGCAGGCGCAGATCCGCACGATGCTGGCCTCTTCGCTCAAGGGCGTGATCTCGCAGACTCTCTGCAAGAAGATAGGGGGCGGCCGCGTGGCCGCCATGGAGACGCTGTTCGTCAACAGCGCCGTCTCCAACCTGATCCGCGAGGGAAAGATCTACCAGATCCCGTCCATCATGCAGACAGGCAGGAAGCAGGGCATGACGGTGCTCAACGACGTGCTCTTCAAGCTTGTCGTGGACAAGGTCGTGGCGCCGGAGGAGGCCTACATAAAGGCCATCGACAAGCCCGCCTTCGCCGCGCTGCTGAAGTCGAAGAGCATTGTCCTCAACCTGCCGGGCATGGAAGAGCTGGCCTGAGGGCCTGACGAAAAAAGGAGCCTGGCTCCTTTTTGCGCCTCTTCCGAAAAAGGAGCCAGGCTCCTTTTTGGGCCTCTTCAGGGCTTGAAGCCGTAGAGGGCGGAGTACTTGGCCTTTATGTAGTCCAGGAAAGGCTCCACCTTTACGCCCTCCCCGAACTCCTTCTCGAGCAGGCGGCCCGGCAGGTATTTCCTGCCGTGGACGTGGACGCGGGCGCGCAGCCAGGAGAGTATCGGCGCGAAATCTCCTTTCGCCGGCAACTCCCTCCAGCCCGGCCGGTCCTTATCCAGCCCGGCCGCCAGCTGCGCCGAGATGAGGTTGCCGATGGTGTAGGTCGGGAAATAGCCTATCATGCCGTAGGCCCAGTGTATGTCCTGCAGTATCCCTTCCGCGGAATTCTTCGGCGCTATCCCGAAGAAATCCTTCATTTTACTGTTCCAGAGCTCCGGCGCGTCCTGCACCTTCAGCTTCCCTTCCAGCAGGGCGATCTCCATTTCGAAGCGCAGCAGGATGTGCAGGTTGTAGGTCACTTCGTCGGCTTCCACGCGTATCATGGACGGCGCGGACCTGTTGACGGCCGAGTAGAGCAGCTCCGGCGAGGCCTTGTCGAACCTGCCCGGGAAGCGCTCCCGCAGCAGCGGCAGAAGCCAGCGGCAGAAGGGCAGCGAGCGGGCGACGATGTTTTCCCAGAAGCGCGACTGGGACTCGTGCATGCCCTGCGATGCGCCGCCGGCCAGGGGCGTAAAGTCGAACTCCTTCGGAGTGCCCTGCCCGTAGAGGGCGTGGCCGCACTCGTGCGCCGAGCCGAATATCGCCATGGGCAGGTAGTCCTTCTGCGTGCGCGTGGTGATGCGCACGTCGTCCACGGAGAAGTCGGTGGTGAACGGGTGGGCGGAGCGGTCCTGGCGGCCGCGCGAGAAGTCGTAACCCAGCTTCTGCACGATGTCGTTCACCAGGTCCATCTGGGCGGACTCGTCGAAGTCGCCCAGGACCAGAGCGTTGGAGACGGAGCCGGCGCGCGCGGCTATCTTCTTTATTACCGGTTTAAGCCCGCCGGCCAGCTTCCCCAGGACCGGCTCCAGTTCGGCCCTGGTCGCTCCGGGCTCGTAGAGGTCCAGCAGCGCGTCGTACGGGGAGTTCTTGTAACCGAGCGCCTCGGCTTTGCGCAGGTTGAGGTCCAGGACCTTCCGCAGATGCGGGGCGAAGGCCTTGAAGTCGGAATCTTCGCGGGCCTTGGTCCAGGCGTTGACGGCCTCGGAAACCGCGCGGGAGAACTCCCCGACCAGCTCCGGCGGCAGCTTCACCGCTTTCTCATGATCGCGTTTAAGCGCGCGAAGATAGCCAGCCTCGAAAGAATCTTCCCCCAGGCCCTGGGCCCAGTCGTACAGCTCGGCGATCAGCCTGCCGTTCCCGGGGTCCGTGAACTTGGCGTGGGAGAGCTCCTCCAGCGCCGACAGCGAGGCGGCCCGGGCCCCGGCTCCGCCCGGGGGCATGTTCACCTGCTGGTCCCAGCTCAGCACGGCGGAGGCCGAGTTTATGGCGTACACTTCCGAGACGCGCTTCTTCAGCTCCTGGAATTTCTCTTTCATGCGTTCCTCCTTCGAAAATGAAAAGGCCTGAAAGTCGCGGTGGTCCCCGCTGCTTTCAGGCCAGTGGCAGGCGGAACAGCGTTCAGCCGCCGCAGCCGCAGCCGCCGCCGCAGACGTGGCCGCCGGGGTTCATCGGGCAGGAGCCGCCCTGGGGCGAGCCGCCCTTCTTCAGGCCGGGGATGTCGTCGGAGACCTTGACCACCTTGCCCAGTTTGGCGTCGTAGACGTATTTGCCGGTGGCGGCGTTCTTCTTGGTATCTTTGTTTTCAGCCATAGTGATAGTGGCGGGGGAGGGAATCTGGTGCGCTCGACAGGAATCGAACCTGTATAACCGCCTTCGCAGGGCGGGACTCTATCCGTTGAGATACGAGCGCCTTGGTCGCGCCCCTCGCATGCGAATGCTCGGGGCCGATTAGCGGCCTGGCCTCATAAGGTGATCGGCCAGGCGCTCCACAAGGAGGGCTCTGCCCTCCGTTATGTCGTCGCTTGCTTCCTGCGCTTCGTTTGGTCGCTGCGCTGAACCTCCCGGAGCGGTGTGCGGAAGCTTTCTTAAAGAACTGACGTAAGGAATATTTTATTATTTCTGGGGCCTTAAGAACAATAGCCGGCGGGACGGTCACATGCCCAGCAGCTTCTTCCACCAGGGCTTCGCTTCCGGTTTCGCCTCGGGCGGCGCTTCGAACACCGGCTGGTCCGCCTGGCCCCGGTATACCGGCATCCCCACCCTGAAGGTGGAGCCGCGGCCGGGCTCGCTCTCCAGCGTGAGCCGCCCGCCCTGCAGTATCACCATGGATTTCGTTATGGCCAGGCCCAGGCCGGTGCCCCCGACCTTCTCGCCGGAGGCGGCCTGCACGAACTTCTCGAAGATCTTGTCCTGGTCCTCTTTCTTTATGCCGCAGCCGGTGTCCTTGACCGAGAAGAAGACGTAATTGGAGAGCGCCTCCCTGCCGGCGTCCGCCGCCACCTCTATGGAACCGCCCGAGGGAGTGAACTTTATGGCGTTGGAGATCAGGTTTATCAGCACCTGCACGGTGCGCCGCCTGTCGGCGTAGACGCCCGGCAGGGACGGCTCGCAGGCCACCGAGAGGTTTACGCCCTTGGACGAAGACCAGGCCTTCATGGCCTCGGCGGCTTCCCTGGCTATCTCCGCGGCGGGGGAGTTCTCCGGGTGGAAGACCATCTTCCCGGACTGCAGCTTCGAGAAGTCCAGGATGTCGGTGATGATGGAGTTGAGGCGCTCGGTGTTCCGGATGGCGGTGTTCAGTATGCCTTTGCCGCCGGTCTCGCCCACGTCGCGGCTGAGCATCTCCAGCGCGGCCTTTATGGAGGTGAGGGGCGAGCGCAGTTCGTGGGTCATGCTGGCGATGAAGTCCTGCTGCAGCTGCTCCACCTGCTTGAGCTTCACCGCGTCGGTCGGCACCGAGACCGCGCCGACGATCTTGCCGTCCTCGTTCTGGATTATGGCGGTGGCCTTCTTCATCGTCTCGGCCGTGGCCGCGGGGCCGGACTTCTGCACTTCCCCGGAGAGGTCGGCCCGGTCCTCGGGCTTTATCTCCTTGGCCAGCGAGACCACCTGGTCCTCTATGGCCGAGAGGTCCATTATCTTCTTGCCGGAAAGCTCGGCCAGCGGCTTGCCGGAGATGGCCTCGGCTTCCGGGTTCATCATCAGGATCTTGCCTTCCCTGTCCACTACGACCACGCCGCCGGCCAGGCTGGTCATGACGGACTCGGTGCGGGCCATGTCGTTCTCTATCTTCTTCTTCTCCCGGCGCACTTCCTCCAGCGCCCTCGAAATGCCCGCCTCTATGGCTTCCTTGAACTTGGACTCCAGCAGTTCGATTATGCGGCGCTGCTCGGCGGGGTCGGCCGTGACGCGGCTTACCAAAGTGGTAAGCGCGGACTCGAAGTTCTGGCCGGAGATCTTCTCGGCCACCTTCTCCGCGGGGCCCCCCCCCGCGGCCTGGCCCGCTCCTCCGCCGCTTTCTCCGGGAGCTACCGCGGCGGCCTGCTGCTGGCCGGCCTCCACCTTGGCGTAGACGGCCTCGTTGAGCTTGACGCGCTCCACGCCGCGCTCGGCGAGGAAGGCCTTCGCGTCGCCCTTGTGGGCCTGCACCTGGCAGAGGGCCAGCAGGTCGTCGCCGCTGGCGCCCTGCGAGAAGGTTATGGTCTGGATGCGGAACCTGGAATAGAGGTTCTTCAGCGAGTTGGGCAGCTTGTCGGCCGACAGCAGCGGGGTGCCGTTGATGATCAGCTTGTCGTTGTCCAGCGTCACCGAGAGATCGGCGCCGCCGGAGGCCGCGAAGATGGCGGCCAGCAGCGACCGGCCCTCCTCGAGCGCGCCCCGTACCTGGGGGTGGTCCGGCTTATAGAGGTTTATCTGGGTCAGCGCGCGGGTGAAGATCTTGAGGAAGTTGAACCAGAGCGTTTTTTGGTCCGGCGTCTCCGTCATAGCCTGTACAGGTTCCTCCCTTTGATCCCCTTCGTGGCGTTCCTGGTGTCGAACACCAGCCGGGACCGGCGCACTATGTCGCGGTAGTCCAGGCAGGTGTGCGGGGTGACTATCATCACGCAGTCGTACTCGCGCAGCCTGCGCAGGGCGTCCTTCCTGGAGCGGCGCGTCTCGCCCTCCACCTCGGCGAGCGGGACATAGGGGTCGTAGTAGTCGACCGCGGCGCCGGTCTTCTCCAGCAGGATCAGCACGTCGCGGGCCGGGGACTCGCGCGGGTCGGAGATGTCCTGCTTGTAGGCCATGCCCAGCATCAGCACCTTGGACCTGCTCAGGGCCTTGCCCTTGGAATTGAGTATCTCGCCCAGGCGGGTGACCACGTGGTCGGGCATGGAGGAGTTGATGGCGCCCGCCAGCTCTATGAAGCGGGGCTCGAAGTTGAGCGTCTTCATCTTCCAGCCCAGGTAGTGCGGGTCCAGCGGTATGCAGTGCCCGCCGATGCCGGGGCCCGGGTAGAACGGCATGAAGCCGAACGGCTTGGAAGCCGCCGCGCCGATGACCTCCCAGACGTCGAGGCCCAGCTTGTGGCACATCAGCGCCATCTCGTTCATCATGCCTATGTTGACCGCGCGGAAGGTGTTCTCCAGCAGCTTGACCAGCTCGGCCGTCTCGGTATCGGTCACCTCCAGCACGCGGTCGATAACGGAGCCGTAGAGGGCGCTCGCGAGGGCGGTGCAGCGGGCCGTAAGGCCGCCCACCACCTTGGGCGTGTTCTTCACGCCGTACTTCGGGTTGCCGGGGTCCACCCGCTCCGGGGAGAAGGCCAGGTGGAAGTCCTTGCCCGCCTTCAGCCTGCCGGTCTCGAGCATGGGCTTGACCAGCTCGCGGGTGGTGCCGGGGTACGTGGTGCTCTCCAGTATTATCAGCTGGCCGGGCCGGAGGAACTTGCGGACCTCCTGCACCGAGGCCACTATGTAGGAGACGTCCGGGTCCTTGCTCTTGCGCAGCGGGGTGGGGACGCAGATTATCACCGCGTCCATCTTCCCGAGCCGCGAGAACTCGAGCGTGGCCGTCAGCAGGCCTTTTTTCGCCAGAGCGGCCACTTCGGAGGTGGGGATGTCGCCTATGTAGGAGATGCCGGCCTTCAGGTCGCGCACCTTCTGCGCGTCCACCTCGAAGCCGGTCACCCTGAAGCCGCCCCTGGCGAACTCCACGGCCAGCGGCAGGCCCACGTAGCCCATGCCTATTATGCCTATCCGGGCCTTGCGGCCGCTGATCAGAGCGCTGAGATTTTCCATAGAGATTGTAGACCCCTTGTTATTCGTGAAAAATTATATCAAATAAAAGGCGGACGGCCCGTGGCCGCGGCCGGGCCCGGCGCGCCCGTTTCCAAGGCGGAGGCTATATTTAATATAATTATCCGTTATGGAGTGGATTTTACAGTTGCCGGTGCTTTTCTTCTCGGTTATCTTCCACGAGTTCGCCCACGGCTACGCGGCCTACAGGCGCGGGGACGATACGGCTTATCTTTCCGGCCGTCTTTCTTTCAACCCGCTGCCGCACATAGACCCCGTGGGCACGCTCATACTGCCGGCCGCCTGCATACTCATGGGTTTCCCGGCCATGGGCTGGGCCAAGCCGGTGCCGGTCAACCCGTACCGCCTGCACAGCCCAAGGAAGGACATGGCCCTGGTGGCTCTCAGCGGCCCGCTTTCCAATATCACGCTGGCCCTGTTCTCCGCGTTGGTCTTCAAACTGCTGATGACCGGCTTCCTGGGCGGCGAGCTGACGATGACGCTGCTGAAGATGGCGGGTTTCTCGGTGGTGATAAACCTGCTGCTCGCCGTGTTCAACCTGATACCGGTCTTCCCGCTGGACGGCAGCCAGATAGCGCTGGGCGTGCTGAAAGGCCGGGCTCTCGAGATCTACGAGAAGCACCTGCCCTACGGGATGTATATCATACTGGCCCTGGTGTTCACCGGGGCGCTGCAGTACATCATGCGCCCGCTGCTCGGCCTGGCGCTTATGCTGGTCTACCCTATAATGGGAGGGTTCTGATGGAGAACGGGAAGAAGCCGGTGGTGGTCTCGGGGCTGCGCTCTACCGGGCGGCTGCACGTGGGGCATTACTGGGGCACGCTGCGCAACTGGCTGGAGCTGCAGGAGAAGTACGACTGCTATTTTTTCGCGGCCGACTGGCACGCGCTGACCACCGCCTCCGGCGCGGAAAACGGTATAGCGGCTAACACCCGCGAGATGATGCTGGACTGGATGGCGCTGGGGCTGGACCCGGCAAAATGCGTCTTCTTCCGGCAGTCGGACGTCAAGGCCCACGCCGAGATGGCGCTGCTGCTCGGCATGGTGACGCCGATCAGCTGGCTGCTCAGGAACCCCACGTTCAAGGAGCAGCTGCAGGAACTTTATAAACAGAAGTACAAGGGCCAGGAAGACAAGATGAGGAAGGCCGAGGGCGTGACGAAGCAGCTGGCCGAGGCGCACGGGCACGACGCCGACGAGCTGGCGCTGCATTCCGACATGGCCGTGCTGGGCTTCCTGGGCTACCCGGTACTGCAGGCGGCCGACGTGCTGCTCTACGACGCCCGCTACGTGCCGATAGGCAAGGACCAGCTGCCGCACCTGGAGATCTCCCGCGACGTGGCGCGCCGCTTCAACCACGTGTTCGGCACGGACCTGATGTGCGAACCGGAGCCGCTGTTCACCAGCTCGCCGTCGGTGCCCGGCCTGGACGGCCGCAAGATGTCCAAGTCCTACGGCAACGCCATACTGCTGGGCGAGGAGACCAAGAGCCTCCAGAAGAAGATAAACAGCATGTACACGGACCCGCTCAAGGTGCACCTT
>JAJZOZ010000139.1 GCA_021811405.1 bacterium
TCCTCCTCAGCGCTGGGGGAATCGAAAGTCCTTAATCGCCTGATAACCCCCAACGGCGACGGGCGCAACGACACTTTCATCTTCCGCTGCTACAACCCCCGTGACTCGGAGATAGAGGCGCGGATCTACGACCTCCGCGGCGGGGAAGTCGGCAAGATGCGCCTGAAGCAGCGCTCCAACGGCTCCGACCCGTTCTCCGGCAGGGACGACGTGTCCGGGATCTACTACGACCTCGAATGGGACCCGAACGCCGGCGCGAAGGTCCCGGGCGGGGTCTACCTCTACCAGATAACGGTGGAGACGAAGGTATATAAGGGCACGGTCGTAGTAATAAGGTAAGGCACGCTATGACTTCACGGAACGGAAGGCTGATGGCGGTACTGGCGGCGGCGCTGCTCGCCTGCCCCGCCGCCTCATATGCCGCCTTCGACGACCTGGGCTTCGGGGCCCGCGCCCCCGGCATGGGCGACGTCTTCACCGGCGTCGCCGACGACATCTCCTCCGTGCACTACAACCCGGCCGGCCTTTCCAATATAGAAAGGCCGAAGGCGCTGGCCACGCATTCCCTGTTCCATACCGGCCTGAGCGACGGCTCCAACCTCGGGCTGAGCGCGGCCGCCTTCGCGCTGCCGCTCTCCGACGGCCGCAGCGGCACGCTGGCCGCGGCCTGGGAGGAGTTCTCGCTCTCCGGCGTATATTTCGAGAAGACCGGACTGCTCTCCTGGGGCTACAGGCTCCCGAAGAACTCCCGCTACGAGAAGTTCTCCCTGGGCGCCTCGCTCAAATACCTCTCCCACGGCTTCACCAGGCTGGACGAGGCCTACAACGCCGTGGAAAGCAACCTCTCGCAGAACGGGGCGACGGACCCCGTGCTGGCCGGCAACAACTCCGTTTCCGCCGTGGACGCCGACCTGGGCGCGCTCTACAGGCTGGACAAGCGCTGGACCCTGGGCGCGGCGGTCCTCAACGCGATGCAGGCCAACGTGGCCTTCGGGGACCAGAAGGACCAGGTACCGATGAAGATGCGGGCCGGCGCCTCCTTCAAGAGCCTCTGGCTGCTGCTGGCGGCCGACGCCCGCCTGCAGAAGGGACCCGACGGCAAGCTGGACAAGCAGTTCATCTTCGCGGCGGAGAAGGTCTTCCCCAGCCTCGACAAGGGCGAGTTCGGCATCCGCGGCTCGCTGGGCGCCGGGGACAGGGAGTTCAAGCAGGGCACGCTGGGCTTCTCCTACAAGATCCAGCGCATCCAGTTCGATTACGGCTTCATGATGCCCATAGGCACCCTGAAGGAGACCACCGGCAATCACCGCCTGGCCCTCACCTACCATTTCGGCAGCCCGACCCAGTCCGAGCTGGCGGAGACAGAGCTGCTGGACCAGTACAAGCGCCTCAGGGAGGCGGAGAACTTCCGCGGCGCCAGGGACACTGCCAGCCTCGACGACCCGCGCCTGGCCCAGGTCAAGGAGCAGGTGGAGAGCGAGAATTTCTACGCGGCCAACAAGCTGCTGGTGGCCAAGGCCGGGGAACTGCTGCCGGACTCGTCGGTGGTCAACCTGACGCGCCGGCTGGCCGCGGTGGCCGCGTATTTCCCGTCGCTCTCCGTCCAGGACCGGGACAAGACCCGCTCCGAGCAGCTGCTCTCGGCCGGGGTCCAGAACTTCCTGCGCGGGCGCGACATCCGAGCGATGAAGCAGCTCGCCTACGCGCAGAGCCTCAACCAGCAGGACTCCTCGCTCTCGAACTTCCTCGACAAGGCCGGGGAGATAGCCCGCATAGCCCCGGACCGCGTCCCTAACGATTTCAGCCGAGGCTGGCCGGAGTACAAGATGTCCCAGTCCGACGACCTTTACGCCAAGAAGAAGTACGCCGAGGCCCTGCGCAAGCTCGAGGAGCTGCTCGACATAGAGCCCAACAACCTGATGGCCCTGAAGAAGAGCGGCTCCTGCGACTACATGCTCAACTTCTTCAGCCGCGCGATGAGCGCCTGGGAAAAGGCCATGGAGCAGGAGAAGGACCCGGACGAGAAGGGCAAGCTGGGCAAGATGATCGAGCAGGCCAAGAGCAAGCGCGGCCAGGAGGCCGCCTGGGAACCGGAAGGCGGCGCGTACGAGGCGCCGGAGGCTGAGCAGCAGCAGGCCCAGACCGGCAAGTCCCGCAACGCCAGGGAGATAGAGAAGCTCTACCAGGCCGGCGCCGACTACTACGCCAAGGGCGACTACGGCAAGGCCGCCGACGCCTTCCGCAAGATACTCACGCTGGACCCGCAGAACGCCCAGGCCAAGAAGGCCCTGGAGCGGATAATAAGGCTCTCCCGCTGACGGGGGAGCAGGGCGGCCGGACCGCCCAGGGAGCCGGAGAGTCCCGATGAAGCTGTTCCATAAGCTCAGCGCGGCGCTGATGGCCGCCGCTTTCGCGGCGGCCGCGCTGCTGTCGGCCATCTTCTTCAGCTTCCAGAACCGCACCGTGCAGGCCGCCCAGCGCGCGCGCCTGGCGGCGCTGGAGCAGTCCGTCTCGGCGATGCTCGGAGAGGCGGAACTCGCGGGGGACCCGCTGATGGCCGTGGACTACCTCTCCGGCCTCTGCTCATCCAGGCCGGAAATACAGTACTGCCTGCTGGACATCGGCAGGGGCCTGAAGCCGGTACGCACCACCCGCAGGCCGGCCCCGTCTGGCGAAGGGCCGCCGGCAGTGAGGGAAGTGGCCGGCCGCAAGTACTCCGCGCGGCTGGCTTTCTCGTCGGGGGAGTTGCTGCGCGAGCGACGCGAGGCGCTGGCCGGGGTCTGGCACGACCTCGCCGCGGCCTTTCTCGCCTCGATGGCCGCGGCCGCCCTTATCGGGCTGCTGCTGGCCAGGCGGCTCACCCGGCGCCTCAAGCGCCTGGCCGCCGAGGCGGCCGAGGTCGGGGAGGGGCGCTTCGGCGCGAAGACCGACGCGTCCGGCTCCGACGAAGTGGCCGAGCTGGCCGGCTCGCTCAACGCGATGTCGGACAGGCTGCTGGAACTGGAGACGATGAAGAAGAACTTCACGGCCTCGGTAACCCACGAGCTGCGCTCGCCGCTGGGGGTGATAGAGACCTACGCCGCCATGCTGCTGGGAGAGGCCGAAAGGTTCAGGCCGGGGGATATAGAGATCTTCCGCCGGATCAAGGAGAACGCGGGCAGGCTGGCCAACTTCGTCACGGCCATGCTGGACCTGGCCCGCCTGGAGCGCGGCAAGATGGAGCTGCGTCCCTCGGAGGAGGACGCCCTCTCCCTGGCCAGGGACGCGGCCGATTTTTTCGCCCCGAAAGCCGCCGAGAAAGGCGTTCGCCTGAAGATAGAGACGGAGGGAGGCGGCGCGGCCCTGCTCGACAGGGAGCTGATGACGCACGCGCTGACCAACCTTCTTTCCAACGCGATAAAGTTCACTCCGGAGGGAGGAGAAGTGACGCTCAGGGCCTCGCTTTCAGGGGGCAGTTTCCGCGCCGAGGTGCGCGACACCGGGCCGGGTCTGAAGCCGGGGGAGGAGGCGGGGCTCTTCGCGCCTTTCGCCCAGGGCTCGGCGGCGCCGGGCCACGGGGGCACGGGCCTGGGGCTCGCCATGGTGCGCTCCGTGGCCGAGCTCCACGGCGGAAAGGCCGGCTGCGGCCCAGCCGGCGGGAGGGGAGCCGTCTTCTGGATAGAGGTGCCTGCCCGCCCCGCGTAATATCTTTGTAACCTGGGTCGTATAGAATTTAAAGAGAATATGAACGCCATAGCCCGTTACCTCGCCATCCTGCTGCTCGCCGCCCCGCTCGCGGCGGCGGCGCCGCAGGAGGACCAGGCCCCGTCGCCCGGCGCCCAGGCCGCGGAGATCTCCTCGCGCATGCAGCAGGACGTCTCCAGGCTGCTGGAGGAGCTGGTAGGCCGCGGCCGCGCCCGCTCCTTCGTCACCGTGGAGGGGGAGATGGTCTACCAGAGCAAGAGCGAGTCCGGCCCGCCCCCCGAGGAGGCCCAGACCCTGCCCGGCTACGCCTCGGTGAACATCCTCGAGAAGACCGGCGAGTACATCAAGCAGCAGCGCGAGGAGAGCCAGCACACCGCCGAGTTCAAGGTCAAGAAGCTTTCCGTCTCCCTCGTCTTCGACCGCAGCGTCCCCGACGAGCGCGTCAACGCCATCAAGCTGATGATAGCAGAAGTGCTGCGGGTCAGCGAGGCCCGCGGCGACAGCATCATCACCGCCAAGACCGACATGATGCCCTGGTGGAAAAGCGCGCTTCAGTCTCCGGAGATACGCCCGGTCCTGGTCGCGGCCGCGTTCGGCGCGCTGGCGCTGGCGGTGCTGCTGGCCTTCGGGTACATCCTCGCTTCCAAGCTGCTGACCGGTTTCGTGGACTACGCCCGGATGAACGCGCCCTCCTCCGTCCCCGGGGGAGCCGGCGGAGCGGCCGCGCCGCTGGGCCCCGGCGGAGAGGCCGGAGAGCTCGGCCTCGAGGGTGAGCTGGGCGAGATAATCGACGTAGAGGCGAAGGCCGCGGGCGGCGGCGGCATGCTGACCGCCGGTTCCGCCTTCGAGTTCATGGAGAAGCTGCCGCCCTCCGAAAGCGCGGACCTGCTGGCCGACCTCCCCGACGAGGACGCCGCGATAATCATAGCCAACCTGGCGGACCGCAAGCCGCACGTCTCCTCGAAGATCCTGCTGGCGCTGCCGCCGGGGAAGAAACAGACCGTTTCCGCCCAGCTGCTGGGCCTCAAGCAGGCCGAGCCTGACCGGGTCTACGAGATCGAGAACGACCTGCGCCTGAAGCTCGAGAAGAGCCTGAAAGGCGCCGAGAAGCTGGGCCGCCTGCTGTCGCTGGTCGACGAGGGTTCGCGCAGCGAGATCATGGACAACCTGTCCCGCGCGAACCCGGAGGCTTCGGAGGAGCTGCGCCGCAGGATGGTCACTTTCGACGACCTCTGCCGCCTGGACGACAAGAACCTGCGCCCGCTGGTGGTCTCGCTGCCCTACGCCGACTGGGCCGCCGCGCTGTCCGGCGCGGGGGAGACCGCCGTCAACAACGTCACGCGGCTGCTCCCGGAGGACGTCCGCCTGGTGGTGAAGGACCTGCTCGCCGGCCGCACCGAGGAGGACAAGATCATCACGGCGAGGGCAAAGATCATAACCGCGGCCATGAACCTCAACGCCAAAGGCCGCATCACCCTGAAGGAGGGCGCATGAGCGGCGCCCCAGAAGCTTTCGGCTCCGACCTCGACTACCTCTGGCGCGCCGTAGGGGAGGCGCAGGACCTCTCGGCCCGCTCCGAGAAGGAGCGCGCCGAGGCCAGGCGCAGCCTGGAGGAGGCCGTCTCGCGCGCGGCCAGGCTCGAGCGGCAGCTGGAGGAGGCACGCGCCAGGGAGAAGCGGCTGAAGGCCGAGACCGAGAAGCTCAAGGACTCACTGCAGAAGGACTCCTCCGCCCTGGCCCTCGCGGCCGGCCACGCGCGCGAGGCTTCGGAGCTGCAGTCCTCGCTGCTGCGCCAGCAGAGCGCGTCCGCCATGAAGGAGGCCGAGCTGGAGGAACTGCGGGCGAAGGCCAGGGACATGGAAGCGGCCGTTGCTGAACGGGACGCCGCGATAGATTCTTTCAAGGCGAGGATAGAGGGCATGCTCGCCCTGCCGCAGATAAAGCGCGCGGTGGAGGAGGATTCAAGGATCTCCGGCAAGGAAGCCTCCGCGTACGAGGCCCTTGCAGAAAGGGCCGAGAAGAGCAGGCTGACCGCCGAGAAGGCCGCTGCGGCGCTCGACGAGGCGGCCGCAAGGGAGAAGGCGGCAGCCGAGGCGCTTTCCGCTTCGGACTCGGAGCTGGCATCCGCCAGGGCCGCCCTCACCGCCCGCCAGACCGAGCTGGCGGCCATGCAGGCCGCCCTGGACGAGGCGCTCGAGAGGGGAAAGCTCTCCGCGGGCGAGAAGGCCTCTCTCGACGGCAAGGCCCTGGCGCTGAGGTCGGCCCTCTCGGAAAAGGAAGAGGCTCTCAAGGCCGCCCTGGCCGATTCCTCGTCCCTGCGGGCGAGGCTGGACGAGGCCGTCATGCAGGCGGAAAGACTACGGCAGGCGGCGGCTGAAAGCTCCGCGCGCACCCAGGAACAGCGCGCCAATTTCGATTCCGCGGTAGCGGAGGTGTACGAGCTGCAGAAGCGCGCTGCGGCGCTGCGCGCCGAGCTGGGCGGAGCCAAAGACCTGCTTGCCGCCGCGACGGCGGCGCTCAAGCAGCGCGAGGCGGACCTCGAGAAAGTGAACGGACTGCTGCGCGACTCCAAAGGGTCCCTGGCGCAGGAGAAGGAGGTTTCCAGGAGGGCGGCTCTCAAGATCAAATCCCTGGAGGCTGAGATAGAGGAACTCAAGAAGAAGCTGGCCGAAGCCGCCGACTACACCGGCAGGGTGCTGAAGG
>JAJZOZ010000011.1 GCA_021811405.1 bacterium
AAGGAGTACTTGCGGGCCCAGTTGACGGCCTCGTCGAGGCGCGTCGTCAGGTAGGAGTGGCCGAACAGCGTCTCTAATCCCATTCCAGGGCTCCTTTCTTCACCGCGTAGACCAGGCCGGCCAGCAGCACGCCGAGGAAGCCGGCCATCGCCCAGAAGGCGGCGGGACCGAGCTGGCGCAGCGAGACGGCCCACGGGTAGAGGAAGACAATCTCCACGTCGAACATCACGAACAGCACGGCCACCAGGTAGAAGTTGACGCGGGCCATGCCGCGCGGTTCCATGGCCGGGGGCATGCCGCACTCGAAAGGTTCCTGCTTGACGGGGGTGCGCTTCTTCGGCCCGAACAGGGCCGAGAGGACCACCATCCCGCCCGCCACGGCGAGACCGAAACCTGCTGTAAGTAGGATGGCCAGATATTGCCGCATCGTTTAAATTCTACAAAAATAATCCGGTTTTCTGTAGGCCTTTGCCCGCATTTTTTTACCGCGCCCGATTAGATGCGCGGGAACGCCTAAAAGTTTCAGCGGAACTTATATATAATCCCTTATCATGAGGATCCTGGTGCTCGGGGGCGGCGGTTTCGTGGGCGGCGCGCTGCTGCGGCGGCTGGCCGGCCACGAGCTGGTGGTCCCTTCGCGCGCTCCGGCGCGGCTGAAGGCGGCCGGCCTGCCGGGCAGTTTCCCCCCGTTCCGCGAGGACCTGGCCGCGCTGGTGGAGGAAGTCCGGCCCGAGGCCGTGGTGAACCTGCTCGGTATAATAAAGGAAGAGGCGGGCGAGACCTTCGAAAAAGTCCACTTCGAATATACCAGGCGGCTGGCGGCAGGCGCCTCCCGGGCCGGCGTGCGCCGCTTCGTGCAGATGTCGGCCCTCGGGGCCGACCCGGCCTCCCGCTCCCGCTACCAGGCCAGCAAAGGCCGCGCCGAGGCCTGGCTCGCCTCCTCCGGCCTGGAGCATACCGTCTTCCGGCCTTCGCTGATAACCGGGCCCGGCCAGCGCCTCTTCGCCGACCTGGCGCGCCTGGCGCGGGTGCTGCCTTTCCTGGCGGCCCCGGCCGACGCCTGGGCCGCGCCGGTGAACGTGGAGGACGTGGCGGACTGTTTCGCCAAGGCCGTCCTGGAGGGGCTGCCCGCCGGGCTCTACGAGCTGGCCGGAGAGGAGAGGTTGGATTACGCCGAGCTCTTCAGGCGCGGCCTCGCGGCCGCCGGGGCGCCGCGGCGCCCGGTGATCGGGGTGCCGAAGGCCGTCTTCCTGCCGCTGCTGCCGCTTTTTTCGCTGCTGCCGTCCCCGCCGCTGACGGCGGACCAGTACAGGATGCTGGCGGCGCCCAACGTGCCGTCGGGCCGCTATCCCGGCGTAGCGGAGATACTCGGCGGGGTCCGTCCCGCCTTCTAGAGTTATTCCTTTAAGAGGATCTTGAGGGCGCTGCGGGCGTCCCTGGTGAGGCGCGCGTCTATCAGGCCGCGCCTGACGGCCCTGGCCTGCGCTTCGCCGGCCCAGTACCGCCCGCCTTCCTTTACAAGCCTGGCCAGGATGGCGTCGGCGAAGCGTTCCAGCTCCGCCTGCGGCAGCGGCGGCGCGGCCTGGCGGCCCGCCGGCGGCGGCTTCAGGCGGGCGCCTGAAAGCTCGTAGGCGGCCACGGCCACGGCCTGCCCCAGGTTCATCGAGGGCTGGGCGGGGCGCGTAGGGATATTGAGGATGGCCGAGCAGTGCGAGAGGTCTTCCTTGGTGAGCCCGGTCTTCTCCCCCCCGAAAAGGATGCCGGCCTTCCCTCCGGCGGCCGCGGCCAGCGCGGCAGCCTCGGAGAGCGGGCGTACGTCCCGGTCGGGCTTCAGGCGGTGCAGCGAGGAGGTGCCGAAAAGCACCGAGCAGTCCGCCGCGGCCGAGGGGATGTCGGCGTAGAGCCGCGTCTTCTCTATTATCTCCATGGCCCCGATAGCCGAGACCGAGGCCTCGGCGCGCCAGCAGGCCTCGGCTTCCGCCCAGTCCGAGGCGAAGGCCCCGGCCAGCGCCAGGTCCGTGAAACCGAAGTTGGCCATGGCCCGCGCCGCGGCCCCGATGTTGTCAGGGTTGCGCGGGCGGACGAGGATGAACTTTATGCGGGGCTGGGTCATTTGCGCGGCAGGCGCCTGGCCACGAACTCGGCCAGCTGGGCCGCGTTCAGGCCGCGCCCCAGCGCGCCGTCCAGGCGGGCGGCCGTCCTGCCGCCGCTGAAGATGATGACGGTGGGGACCACGTCCACCGAGAACTTGTCCTCCAGTTCGGGGACGTCGTCGACGCTGACGGCGATGAACCGGGGGTCGCGGCCGGCCTCCTTCTCGAAGGCCGGCATGAACATGGAGCAGAAGGGGCACCAGGGCGAGTAGAACAGGGCCGCCCTGTCCCCGGCGGAAAGTTCGGCGTCGAATTCGGTCTTGCTGGAGATCTTCTTCATGGGGGCTCCCGTGCCGCTCAGATCTCGCCGCGGCGGATCTCGTGGGTGCGCAGGTAGTCCAGCGCGTTCCTGGCGGCGGCCTGCTGGGCTTCCTTCTTGTTGCGGCCGGAGCCCAGGCCCAGCGTCTTCCTGCCGAGGTGGACCCGCACCGTGAACACCTTCTCGTGCTCGGGGCCGGTCTCCTCCATCAGCTCGTAGTCGGGCGGGCGCTTATGCCGCTTCTGGATGAGCTCCTGCAGCGCGCTCTTGTGGTCCACGTCGAGCGCGGCCGGCACCTGGCCTTCCAGCCAGGGCAGGACTATCGCTTCGACGCTCTTGATCCCGCCGTCCATGTAGACGGCGCCCAGCACGGCCTCCATCGCGTTGGCGAGGATGCTGTGGCGGCTCGTGCCGCCGGTGAGCTGTTCGCCGGCGCCGAGGTTCAGGTGCCGGCCGAGGCCGATCGCCTCGGCCCAGCGCGCCAGGTTGGCGCGCGAAACTATGGCCGAGCGCGTTTTTGACAGGAACCCCTCGTCCTCCGAGGGGTTCCTCCGGAAAAGGTAATAGGATACGATCAGGCCCAACACGCTGTCGCCCAGGAATTCCAGGCGCTCGTTGTGCCGCGGGGACCCCGTTTCAGTCGCGTGCGACTTGTGGGTCAGGGCTTCCGCCAGCAGCTCTTTGTCCCTGAATGCGTATCCTATTACTTCTTCAAGCGAAGACATCGGGTCCCGTTCGGGAGCTCAGTCTTTCTTGCCGGACTTTTCCTTTATGTAGTCGATGGCCATGCCGACGGTCCGGATCTTCTCGGCGTCCTCGTCGGGGATCTCGATGTCGAATTCCTCTTCGAGCGCCATCACGAGCTCGACGGTGTCGAGGGAGTCGGCGCCGAGGTCCTGCACGAACTGGGCCTGCGGGGTGACCTCGGCCGCGTCCACGGCCAGCTGCTCGACGATGATCTTCTTGACTCTCTCTTCCAGGTTTTCGGTGACTGCCATTGCGTTTGCCTCCTGCTGAGTATGGATCCGCTAAATCACATGTAGAGCCCGCCGTTGACGGCGAGCACCTGGCCCGTTATATAGGCCGAATCGTCCGAGGCCAGGAACAGCGCGGCCTTCGCTACCTCGCCGGGCTCGCCCATGCGGCCCAGCGGGATCATCTCCGAGATCTTCGCCTTGGCCTCGTCCTTGAGGGTTTCGGTCATCCGGGTGCGGATGAAGCCGGGCGCGACCGCGTTGACGAGCACCTGGCGCGGCGCGAACTCGCGCGCGAGCGACTTGGTCAGGCCGATCAGGCCGGCCTTGGAGGCCGAGTAGTTGGCCTGCCCCGCCTGGCCGCTCTGGCCCACGACGGAAGAAATGTTCACGATGCGGCCCGAACGGGCCTTAAGCATCAGCTTCGAGGCGGCCTTCGCCATCAGGAAGGCGCCCTTGAGGTTCACGTCGATCACGGCGGAGAAATCAGCTTCCTTCATGCGCAGCACGAGGTTGTCCTTCGTGATGCCCGCGTTGTTGACGAGGATGTCCAGCCTGCCGAAGGCCTGTTCGGCCTCCGCGACGGCCCGCTCGCAGTCGGCCTCTTTGGAGACGTCCAGCCCGAGCCCGAGCGTCTTCGCGCCGGTCTTCGCGGCGATGTCGGCCGCGGCGGCGGCGGAATCGGCCTGCGAGAGGTCCGCCACGGCGACCGAGGCGCCTTCGGCGGCGAAGGCCAGGGCTATCTCCAGGCCTATGCCGCGGGCGGCGCCGGTGACGAGGGCGGTTTTCCCTTCGAGGCGTTTCACGCTTCCTGCTCCTTGGCCTCGGCTATCCGGTCCTTGACCTGCTCCATGCGCTTGCGGATGTTGGGGACCATCCCGGCAGAGGCCAGCTCCCCCCCGACGCGCACGGCGTTGAGGACGGCGGTCGGCGTGATGCGGCCGTGGCAGACGAGGACGACGCCGTTGACGCCCAGCAGCGGCGCGCCGCCGTAGACGTCCACGCTCATCTTCGCCTTCATCTCGGTGAAGAGCTTGCGCATCAGCAGCGCGCCTATCTTGTAGGTGAACTTGCGCATGATCTGCTCTTTGAGCATCTTGAAGACCACCTTGGCGGTGCCTTCGTAGAGCTTCAGCGCGACGTTGCCGGTGAAGCCGTCGGCCACGACCACGTCGGTCACGCCTTCGGGGATGTCGCGGCCTTCCACCGGGCCGTAGAAATTGACGCCCATGTTCTTGATCAGCGGCAGCGTCTCCTGCACCAGCGTGTCGCCCTTGGTCTCCTCCTCGCCGATGGAGAGCAGCCCCACCGAGGGGTTCTCCAGGCGGAAGAGCGACTGCATGTAGACCGAGCCCATCACGGCGAACTGCGCGAGGTGCCAGGGCTTGCAGTCCATGTTGGCGCCCGCGTCGAGCAGGATCGTGGTGCCTTTGGCGGTCGGCAGCGGGGCCGCGATGGCGGGGCGGATGACGCCGGGGATGCGCTTGAGGGTGAGCAGCGAGGCCACCATGATGGCCCCGGAGTTGCCGGCCGACACGAAAGCGTCGGCCTTGCCGTCCCGCACGAGGCCGGCGCCCACCATCAGCGAGCAGTCCGGCTTCGAACGGCACTCCTCCACGGGCTCGGCGTCCATGCCGACGACGTGCGGGGCATGGACGATCGAGACGCGCTCCGGGTCCTGCGCGCCGTGACGGCGCAGCTCCTCCCTGATCTCGGGGTCCCTGCCTACGAGTATGATCTCGTGCGGCAGCTTCTTTGCCGCCAGCAGGGCCCCCTCGATGTTGGGCTTCAGGCCGAAGTCGCCCCCGTGGGCGTCAAGCGCTATTCGCATCGGCTGGGACTATTTCTGTTCCCGGCCTTCTTCGCCCTTGGCGGCCTTCTGGGCCACTTCGATCTTGCCGTTGTAGGCGCCGCAGGACGGGCAGACGCGGTGCGGCAGGCGCAGCGCGCCGCACTGGGGGCAGGCGGAGAGCGACTTCACTTCCAGCTTCCAGTTCTGCGCCCGGCGGGAATCCCTGCGGGACGGTGTGTGTTTGCGTTTAGGGTTAGGCATCGTAGCTCCTCGTAGTTCACTTCGAATTCTTTCCGGGCCCCTCGGGGCCTTTCAGCTTGAGGCCCTTCAGGGCCTCGAACGGGCTGGACTTGTCCGGCCTGCAGCCGCAGGTCTCGCGGTTCCGGTTGGCCCCGCAGGAGGGGCAGCGCCCCTTGCAGGCCTCCGAACACAGGACCTTTATAGGCGCGAGCAGGGCGGCGGTCTCCCTTATAACTTCGCGCGTATCTATATATTCTAGCGAATCCGGGTAGACCTCGTCAAAAGAGTCCTCGTACTGCCGGACCACCGGGTCGCCGCAGCGGGAGCATTCCAGCCTCAGTTCGGCGCGGACGCGGCCCTCCAGCAGCACCGAGTCCCCCCCGACGGAGAAGTCTAGTTCCGCGGACAGCTTCCGGAGGACGTCCGGGGCGCCGAAGACGTCGGCGTAGGCGGCCGGGGAAAGCTCGAGGACGGCGTTGAGGCCGCCCTGTTCCCTGATGTCGGCGTATTTGAAGACTAACGGGTCGTGTTCCGCCATAAGATAACAAGATATCAACTATGGGCGGGGCTAGTCAACGGCGGGCCGCGGCGGAGCGCTAGGAGCCGGCCTTCTCGGCGACCGCCCAGGGCGGCCGGCGGTTGGCGCTGTGGTAGGTGCGGATCAGCACTTCCGCCATCAGGCCCATGAAGGCGAACTGGACGGCCACGAGGGCGAAGAAGATAGCCACGAGGAAGAGCGGCTGGTCCTTGACGAAGACGCCGTTATGCAGCTTGTTGTAGAGCGTGTAGCCCGCCATCAGCGAGGAGGCGGCCAGCATCGCGAAGCTGATGCCGCCGAACAGGTAGATCGGCTTCGTGATGAAGTCGCCCATGAACTTGACGGTCAGCAGGTCCAGCACCACCTTGAACGTGCGGGCGATGCCGTACTTGGAGCTGCCCTTCAGGCGGGGCCGGTGGTTGACCGGCATCTCCGTCACCTTCGCGCCGGCGTAGGCCAGGATGGCCGGCAGGAAACGGTGCATCTCTCCGTAGAGGTCCGCCGACTTGAGCAGCTGGGCGCGGTAGACCTTCAGCGTGCAGCCGAAGTCGTGCAGCCTTACGCCGGTGACGGCCGAGATGATCCAGTTGGCGGCGCGCGACGGCAGGATGCGGGAGAAGAAGGCGTCGCGGCGGTCGCGGCGCCAGCCGCTGACCACGTCGGTGCCGGCCGCGGCGGCCGCGAACAGGCGCGGGATGTCCTCCGGGTCGTTCTGCCCGTCGGCGTCCAGCGTGACTATCCATTCCCCCCGCGCCTCGGCTATGCCGGCCGCGAGCGCGGCGGTCTGGCCGTAGTTCTTGGCGAGGCGCAGGGCCCTGTGGCCGGGGCGGGAGGCGAAATCTTTCAGGAGCGCGAAGGAGCCGTCGGAGCTGCCGTCGTCCACCCAGACGGTCTCGGCGGGCACGCCGAGGCGGGCCAGCGCGGCGGAGAGCTCGCGCTCCAGTTCCTCCAGGCTCTCGCGTTCGTTGAAGACGGGGATAACGGCCGAGACGACTGGGTTCATCTTTCGTTTCCTTTCGCGGCCAACAGCGAGGAATAAAGTCCCTCCTGCCGGCGCACCATCCTGTCGATGTCGAAATCGGAGAGATCGGTGGCGGCGGCTCCGGCGGCCAGCCGCGCCCTCAGGCCGGCGTCGTCCAGGAGCCGGCCGAGGGCGGCGCAGAAGGCGTCCAGGTCCCCCTGCGGCACCGGGAAGCCGTTGATCCCTTCCTTGAGGATGTCGGTGACCCCGTCGGTGGCGTAGCAGACGGCCGGCAGGCCGGTCCTCAGGGCCTCGACGAGGGCGCGGGGCAGGCCCTCCCAGTAGGAGGTCAGCGCGAACACGTCCGAGGCCGCGAGCAGCTCCGCCGTGTCCTCGCGCCAGCCGGTGAAGAGGCAGCTCCTCTCCAGCCCGCGCTCTTTGGCGGCGGACCTAAGACTTTCCAGCTCTTCCCCTCCGCCGACGAAGACGAAGCGGGCCGACGGGCGGTCTTTCGAGAGCCGGGCCGCGGCCTCGAGGAAATGGCCGGGGTTCTTCTGCGGTTTGGCGTTGCCTATGCTTATGATAACGGTGTCCGAGGCGGACAGGCCCAGCCCGGCGCGCTTGAGTTCCCGGTCGGTCCGGGCCGGGTAGGCGCCCAGCGCTATGCCGCTGCGTATCAGCGCGTATTTCTTCGGGTCGCCTATGCCCAGTTCCCGGGCCGTCGCCATGTTCGCCTCCGAGACGAAGACCAGCGAGTCCGAGAACCGGGCGCAGAATTTTTCCAGGGCTATATAGAGGTTCCTCTTGAGAAAGCCCTGCCTCGGGTGGAAGCCGAAGCCGTGGAAGGTATGTATTATCACCGGCACTCCGGCGGCGCGGGCGGCCACGCGGCCCAGTATGCCGGCCTTGGAGGAATGCGTGTGGACGATGTCCGGCTTCCGCTCCCGCAGTATGCGGCGCAGTTCGAAGACGGCGCGCAGGTCCTTCAGCGGCGAGATCTCTCGCACCAGATTTTCGGCGTAGACGATGTTCCTGTCCCCGACCCTGTGCTCCAGGTCGCCCCAATGCCCGCAGACGATGTACGGCTCGAAGCGGGACCTGTCGAGCGTGCGGACCGTGTGCAGGGTGTTGGCCTGGGCCCCGCCGAAGTCCAGGCGGGTTATGACGTGCGCTACCTTCACCATCAGCGGCGTCCGCCTCCTACCTTATATAAAGGATAGTAATGGCGCAGGATGTCCCGGTAGGACGCCCCGCGCGCCTTGGCCAGGCCGTAGGCCCCGAGCAGGCACATGCCGTGCGCGTCGCCGGTGCCGATGCCGCGCAGCAGGAAATAGTCCGGGTACTTGCCGGAGTAGACCGGCCGGATGCTGAAGAGGGTGGAGCGCAGCGCGCCGGCGCCGAGGGCCTGTTCGATGGCGTCGTCGCCCTCCACCACGGCCGTGCCGGCCGTGCCCTCGAAGCGCACGGCCTTGATGCGGCCGGAGGGTTCGCGGCCGAGCGGGATCACGGCCCGCAGGTAACCCACCTTGGAGATGCGGTTGACGCGCGACTCTATCCACCGGGGTTTGAGCATCAGAGTCCAGTAGACGTCGGAAGCGGCGGTCTTGTCCTCGGGCAGGCAGAGCAGGCCGTCCGGCGGGCCCTTGAGCGTGTAGGCGTAGAAGCTGAAAGGCGTCAGCGGACGCGGCAGCGGCCGGCCGGCGTCGTCCACGCCCTCCCTGGTGAAGCCGCCGCAGGCGCGGTGGAAATCCGCGGGGGCCGGCGCGCCGCCGGCCACGGTCAGCATCTCGCCGCGGGTCGCCTTGGCGGCCGCCGCGGAGGCCGAGCTCTCGGCCTGCAGGCCCGCGTACGGCAGGCAGTGCGAGGAATCGCAGAGATCGTATTCGCGGCTGCCGTGTCCGGCGGCGCGGGCCAGCCGGGTCAGGCGGGTGCGGACGGCCACGGCTATGGCCTTGAGCTGTTCCGGCATCCTGGAGCCGGAGGCCTGCTGCGCCGTGACGGGGCTGACCATGGTCTCGAGCGAGGTCTCGTTGATGAGCCACCAGCCCTTGTCCCGGACGAGCGCCGTAAGCTCGCCGGAGATCTCCTTGTCGCCGCGGTTGACGCCGTGCGCGCCGGGCAGCTCCGGGTTCTTTATAAGGATGACCCCGCCCTTTACCTTGGGCACTATGCGCAGGGTGTTGTTGGTGGTGTGGGCGGTGGCGCCCATACTGTCGGTCACCCGGTAGACCCGGTTGAGCTCGTCGTAGGCCAGCGTCCACTGCATGCCGCTGCGGCCCGCTAAGACCTTGCCCAGCCTGGCGTCCACTATGTCGAAGTCGCAGGCGGCGATGAAACTGAAGCTCTTCACGAGCGACGGCACGCCGTCCCGGCCGGCGTAGAGGCCCACCTTCACGGCGGGGCCGCTGTCCCGCGGCGGCGCCTCCTTGTGCTCGGGCCAAGCCATGCGGGCCCAGTAGAGCAGGTTGTCGATCTTGCCTTTGACGTACTTGCGGAGCTTCTTCTCCTTATCGGCGAAGTCCCGCTCGCCGGGGTCCATGTCGGAGAGGGTGTAGTAGGTCTGCCAGGCCGGTACGAAGAAGCCCGAGTCCTCGTAGAGCTGCGCGAGGTCGATCTCGGCCTGGATGTTGCGCGGGTCGTAGCCGAGGGCCTCCTTGACGAAGTTGACGGCGTGCGGGCGCTTCTTGAGGCGCTCGAAGTCGGCGCCGATCAGCTGGGCGGTGGGCGAGAGCAGGTAGGGATAACGGCTGTAGACGGAGCGCAGCTCGGAGATGGCGGCGGCAGGGCCCCCTAGCTGGGCCTCCGCGATGCCGAGGCCGAAGCGGGCCTGGTTGGCCAGGTCCTGGTCCGCCGTCAGCGTGCCGGCCTTCTCGAAAGCGGCGCGCGCGTCCTGGAACTTCTCGAGCGAGAGCAGGTTCCAGCCTTTTTCCAGCTGGACGTAGAAGTCCTCCGGGGAGAGCAGCTCCGCCTTCGCCAGGTAGGCGAGGGCCTCGGCGTTCTTGCCGGCCTCGGCCAGCAGCGCCGCCAGGTCCAGCAGCGCGGCCGAGGTCAGGCCCTGGTCGGAGGAGCGGTAGACCACGTACTTCAGCGCGCCGGCGGCGTCCTCGGGGCGGCCGTCCAGCCACTGCGCGGCGGCGTCGGAATAGACCTTGGTCAGGTCTTCCTCCGCCGCGAGCGGGGCGGCGGCCAGCAGGGCGGCCAGGCACAGCAGCGCGGTCTTGCTCTTTATCATAAGTGACAAAATAGCAATTATCGGAGCGTAAAGGGAATAGCGCGCCCCACGGCGGAGATATAAGGAAAAAATATTTTGAATTTTTTTCCAGTTTATGTATAATAGATAGCGACGGGCCATTAGCTCAACGGTAGAGCAGGCGCCTCTTAAGCGCAAGGTTACAGGTTCGAATCCCGTATGGCCCACTTCGATTTCGCAGCTACGGAGTAATGAGTAGACGGCGAGTAAAGGGCGAAGGCGCGACCTCCCCGAAGCTCAGAACTCATTACTCCTTTTTCTTTGTGCCGGTCTTTATATAAGGAAGAGAGCCGCTCCCGCGCGACCCCGCGGCGGCGGCGCCAGTACCGGAAACGGACGGGTGGTGGAATGGCAGACACGTACGGCTTAGGACCGTATGCCGCAAGGCGTAAGGGTTCAAGTCCCTTCCCGTCCATTAAGATCCAGAGCTATACTAGAGACGGAGAGGAATCATGAACATCACCCTAGGTTTCGGCGACAAGATAAAGAAGATCAAGCAGGAAGGCTGCGTGCACGTGTTCGCGGTCAACGTGGACGCGAAGGCGCTCGGAGAGGCGACGCAGGAGTCGCTCGTGCGCCTGCAGAGCGTGGTCAGCCTGCCCGGCTTCCGCGTCGGCAAGGTGCCGCTCGGCATGATCAAGGAGCAGTTCCCCTCGATGGTCAAGGACGAGGTCCTCGACATGGCCGCCAAGGCCTCCCTCCCCGAGATCATGAAGGGTTCCGGCCTCAACCCGGTGGTCTCGCCGCTGCTCAAGAACGTCAACTACGAGC
This sequence comes from bacterium, assembly GCA_021811405.1. GTDB lineage: Bacteria > Elusimicrobiota > Elusimicrobia > Elusimicrobiales > UBA9959 > UBA9959. The sequence continues at coordinate 10,939 of JAJZOZ010000011.1, forward strand.
CCGGCAAGGCCCTCTATTTCGAAGTGCAGTTCGAGTGCTCCCCCTCCATCGAGCCCAAGGGCTACGAGAAGATCCAGGCCGTCCGCAAGGTGCACGACATCACCGACGCCGAGGTCGACAGGTACATCGACCAGGTCCGCGAGTATAACGCCTACCTGAAGCCGGCCGAAGAGAACGAGGCCGCCTCCAAGGAGCATTTCGTCATCGTCGACTACGACACCTTCGACGACGGCAAGCCCGTGGCCGACGGCTCCGTGAAGGGCGAGATCGTGGACCTGTCCAGCCCGCAGACCATCGCCGGCCTGGCCGACGCCGTGGCCGGCGCGAAGAAGGGCGAGACCCGCGAGTTCGACGCGCCGTTCGGGGACAAGAAGATGCATTTCAAGGTCACCGTCACCGAGATCAAGAAGAAGGTGGTGCCCCCGCTGGACGAGAACTTCCTCAAGGAAGCCGGCGTCAAGACCGTGGAGGAGCTGAAGGCCAACGTACGCAAGCTCCTGGAGCAGGGCTCCTCCGAGAAGACGGAGAAGGACCTGCTCGGCCAGATCGAGGACTCGCTGCTCAAGAGCAACCCGCTGACCCTCCCCCCGACCCTCGTCAGGGAGGAGGCCCAGGAGCTGCTCGAGCTCTTCAAGAAGCGCGCCCCCGCCGAGCAGCACCTGCCCGACGACTCCCTGCTGGAGCGCCTCAAGCCGGTCGCCGAGCGCAACCTCTCCCTCACCTACATCCTGCACCACATCGCCAAGAAGGAGAAGGTGGAAGCCACCGACGCCGAGCTCGACGCCGAGCTGGAGAAGGTCATGGCCCGCCTGAACACCGAAGAGGAGAAGAAGAAGGGCCGCGAGCTCTTCGAGAAGCGCAAGGAGTACATCCGCGCGTCCATGGTCGAGAGCAAGACCATGGCGCTCGTCAAGGAACGCGCCGAGATAAAGGAAGAGAAGAACTGACCTTACTGGAGGATTAAGGATGATAATACCGACGATCATTGAGACCTGGAAAGGCGCGGGCGCGATGGTGGGGTATGACATATACTCCCGCCTGCTGCGCGACCGCATCATCTTCATAGGCGACCCGGAGGGCGCGGTCTCGACCGCCTCCGCCAACACGGTCATAGCCCAGCTGCTGTACCTCGACGCCGAAGACCCGGAGAAGGAGATCAACCTCTACATCAACTCCCCCGGCGGCATGGTGACGGCGGGCCTGGCGGTCTACGACACGATGCAGTTCATCAAGGCCCCGATCTCGACGATCTGCATGGGCATGGCGATGAGCTTCGGCGCGGTGCTGCTGGCCGCCGGCTCCAAGGGCAAGCGCTACGCGCTGCCGAACTCCCGCATCATGATCCACCAGCCCCTGATCTGGGGCGGCGGCATCTCCGGCCAGGCGACCGACATCGAGATCGAGAGCAAGGAAATGCAGGAGAACAAGACCCGGCTCATCGAGATCATGGCCAAGCACACCGGCCAGTCCGCCGAGAAGGTGCGCGCCGACATGGAGCGCAACTTCTACCTCTCCGCCGAAGAGGCCGCGAAGTACGGCATCATCGACTCGGTGCTCGAGCACCGCAAGAAGTAGGCGTTCCGGCCTCCCCTCCCCGCGCTTGCGGGGAGGGCCGGAGCGCGGGGGCGGGTCCGCCGCGGGCGATTTCAGCAGGACATATCCACATGCAAGAGAAGAAAACCACCGAACAGGCATATCCTCAGGCCCTGCCGGCCATAGCGATACGGGACGTAGTGATGTTCCCGTACATGGCGCTGCCGCTCTCCGTAGACCGGCCGAAGTCCGTGGCCGCCATCGAGGCGGGCCTCGCCGCCGGCAAGTTCCTGCTGGCGGTGGCGCAGCGCAAGCCTGCCACCAACGACCCCTCCCCTTCCGAGCTCTACGACTACGGCGTCGTCAGCTCCATCTCCCAGTCCCTCAAAATGCCCGACGGCACGATGCGGGTCTTCCTGGAGGGCCGCCGCCGCGCCCGCGTGAAGCGGATGGCGCCGGACGGCTCCGGGACCTACCTGAGCGCCGAGGTCGAGTACGTCGAGGAGGCGGTGGAGAAGACGCCCGAGGTGATAGCGCTGATGCGCCACGCGGTGGAGGCCTTCGAGACCTACGTGAAGCTGGGCACCCGCATTACGCTGGATTCCGCCTCGCTGCTGCAGCAGATGGAGGACCCCTCCAGGCTGGCCGACACGATAGCCGCCAACGTCGTGCTCGCGCTGCCGGACAAGCAGGACGTGCTCGAGACCGAGAGCCCGCGCGAGCGCCTGGAGAAGCTGGTCAAGTTCCTGGCCAAGGAAGTGGAGATCCTCGATATCGAGCAGAAGATCCACACCCGCGTCAAGACGCAGATCGAGAAGTCCCAGAAGGAATATTATCTCAACGAGCAGATGAAGGCCATCCAGAAGGAGCTCCACCAGAAGGACGACTTCTCGAAGGAGATAGACGAGCTGAAAAAGCGCGTCAAGGCCGCCAGGATGCCCAAGGAGGCCGAGGCCGCCGCCGAGAAGGAACTGGCCCGCCTGTCGAAGATGATGCCGTTCTCCCCGGAGACCACCGTCAGCCGCACCTACCTGGACTGGCTGGTCTCGCTGCCGTGGGGCGTGGAGACCAAGGACGAGATCGACCTGGGCAAGGCCAAGAAGATCCTCGACGAGGACCATTTCGGCCTCAAGAAGCCCAAGGACCGCGTGCTGGAGTACCTGGCCGTCTGCAAGCTCACCGAGAAGCTCAAGGGCCCGATCCTCTGCTTCGTCGGCCCCCCCGGCGTGGGCAAGACCTCGATAGCCCGCTCGATCGCGCGCTCGATGGGGCGCAATTTCGTGCGGATGTCGCTGGGCGGCGTGCGCGACGAGAGCGAGATCCGCGGCCACCGCCGCACCTACGTCGCCTCGATGCCCGGCCGCATCGTCCAGAGCATGAAGAAGGCCAAGAGCCGCAACCCGGTCTTCCTGATGGACGAGATAGACAAGATGGGCACCGACTGGCGCGGCGACCCGGCCGCGGCGCTGCTCGAGGTGCTCGACCCGGAACAGAACACCGAGTTCAACGACCATTTCCTCGACGTGCCTTTCGACATCTCCAAGGTGATGTTCATCGCCACGGCCAACACGCTGTGGGGCATCCCGGTCAGCCTGCGCGACCGCATGGAGATCATCGACTTCAGCGGCTACACGCACGACGAGAAGATCGAGATCGCCAAGAAGTTCCTGATCCCCCGCCAGCTCCGCGAGCACGGCCTGAAGGAAGGCTCGCTCCGGATAGACGACAAGGGCATCGACGCCGTGATCCGCGGCTACACCCGCGAGGCCGGCGTGCGCAACCTCAACCGCGAGTTCGCCTCCATGTGCAGGCGGGCCGCCCGCAAGATAGTCGAGACCAAGGTCGAGTCCGTGAAGGTCACGCCTGACAACGTCGGAGACTTCCTCGGCGTGCCCAAATTCCTCGACACCAAAGCCTCTTACAACGCCGTCGGCATAGCCACCGGGCTCGCCTGGACCGAGAACGGCGGCGAGGTGCTGGCCGTGGAGGCGGTGGCCGTGCCCGGCAAGGGCGGCCTGACGCTGACCGGCAAGCTCGGCGACGTGATGAAGGAGTCCGCGCAGGCGGCCTTCTCGTACGTGCGCTCGAAGGAACTCGCCCCGGCCTCCTACGTGAACGCGCATAATTTCCACGTGCATATCCCGGAAGGCGCCATCCCCAAGGACGGCCCCTCCGCCGGCGTGACGATGGCCACCGCCCTCGCCAGCCTGTTCTGCGGCCGCCCGGTCAGGAAAAACCTTTCGATGACCGGCGAGATAACTCTGACCGGCCGCGTGCTGCCGATAGGGGGCCTCAAGGAGAAGGTGATAGCCTCCTTCCGCGACGACATCAACACCGTGCTTTTCCCCAAGGCCAACCTGAAGGAACTGGAGGAGATCCCCTCCGAGATCCGCTCCAGGATGCGCCTGCACCCGGTGGAAAGCATGGACGAAGTGCTGGAGCTGGCCCTCGAGCCCGCCGCGAAGCGCGGCGGCCGGGCGGCCGGCAAGAAAAAGGCCGTCGGGAGCCGGTAGTCCGGCAGCCGGCGGGACGGCCTAAATCAAGCGAGGCTGACAATGTCGCTCTCAACACTGCGTCTGGCGCTGCTGCTGCTGTGCGCCGCGCTTCCGGCCGGCGCCTACGAGGACACGCTGACCACCGAGGAGATCCAGGGCACCCTCGAGAACACCAAGCTCAACGAGGTCTTCTCCCAGTACCTCGCCACCATCCAGATGTACGACCCCGAGCGGGCGACCCGCCTGGGCCTGCACGGCTCGGACGCGGCCCTGACCGCGCGCACGCCCGAGCGCGTCGCCAAGGAGCTCGAGGCCGTCAAGCGCCTGCGCGCCAAGCTCGGCGAGGTCCGCAAGGACGCGATGGCCGCCGACCTGCAGGTGGACTACGTCACGCTGGACCATATGCTGGAGGTCGACATCTACGAGATGGAGAACCTGGACCGGCTGGCCCGCCGTCCCCAGTACTACCTCGAGCCGCTGTTCCTCGTCTACCAGATGATGAGCAAGGACTACGAGGACTATAACACCCGCTCCGCCAACGCGATCTCCCGTCTGAAGGCCTTCCCCGCCGTGCTGGAGCAGGCGGAGCGCAACCTCGCCCACCCGCCGGCGCTCTGGACGCGCCAGGCCATCCGCCAGGCCGACGACGCGCTCAACTACGTCTCCGACTTCGTGCCGGTCTTCCGCGGCTACACCCGCTACGACCCCGTCCTCAAGACCCAGGTCGACGACACGATGGCCAAGGTGAAGACCGCGCTCGAGCGCTACGCCGCCTTCCTGCGCAAGGACATCCTGCCCGCCTCCGACGGCGACCCCCGTTCCGGAGAGTACACCTACGGCTTCTACCTGGAGCGCCTGCACGGCCTGGACATGACGCCGGGCTCGGCGCTGAGCTATTCCAAGAAGGCCTTCAAGAAGTCGATGAAGGAACTGGAGAAGGAAGCCGCCAATATCGACGGGATCCTCGCTTCCGAGAAGGGCTGGAAGGGCGTCATGGACAAGCTCCCGAAGGAGCACCCGCCCGTCTCCGACGTCCTGAAGGTGTTCCAGGACGAGATGGACCGCGCCTACCAGCATTTCGACGAGCACAAGGTGGTGGAGTTCCCGAAACAGCGGCTGCTGATAAAGCGTATGCCGGGCATGATGGCGCCGGTGCTGCCCTACGTCTACTACGACCCGCCGTTCTCCCTGGACGACACGCGCGTCTCGGAGCTCTTCGTCCTGCTGCCGCCGGCCGCGCTGCCCGAGGCGGCGCGCGAGCGCGTGCTGGCGGCCGGCTTCAACTACGCCCAGGTGGAACTGCTGACGGCCTACGCCATCATGCCGGGCATGCATCTGCGCGCCTATGAGGCGTCCATGAACAAATCCCGCATCCGCCGCGTGTCCCGCCAGCCGGTGGTGGTCAACGGCTGGGCCTGTTACGCCGAGCTGCTGGCCGAGGAGATGGGCTATTACAGTTCCTACTGGTCCCCGTTCCTGCGCCGCTACGTGCGCGCGCTGCGCGCGGCCCGCGCCTACGCCGACGCGGCGCTGCACCTTAAAAAATGGACCCCGGCGGAGGCCTCCGCCTTTTTCCAGGACAAGCTCTACATGACCAAGGCGCAGGCCGACGCCGAAGTGCTGAAGGCGACGCTGGCCCCCACCGAGGGGCTCAGCTACATCATCGGCCTGGACCGCATACTCGAGATGCGCCGCTACTACGAGCGCACCGAGGCCAAGTACTTCGACCTGCGCCGCTTCCACACGCTGTTCCTGCGGATGGGCGAGATCCCGATAGACCTGATCGCCGACGAGATGCGCAGGCAGAAGAGAGAGGAGAAGAAGATCGTCCGATGACCCGCGCGATAACCTTCGCTTCGGTGGAGAAGACCTACAGGAGGCCCGGCCTCCTGGGCTCCTCCTACGTCACCGCCGTCAAGGACCTCTCCTTCGAAGTCCGCTCCGGCGAGGTGGTGGGTCTGCTGGGCCTCAACGGCGCGGGCAAGACCACGATCATGAAGCTGCTGACCGGCCTGCTCTTCCCGACGGCCGGCCGCATCCGCGTCTTCGGCCATCCGCCGACCGACCCGGCCGCCAAGGCCAGGGTAGGCTTCCTGCCGGAGCTCCCGTATTTCCCCCCGCGCCTGCGCCCCTACGAGGCCCTCGCCTACTACGGCCGGCTGTCGGGGCTTTCGGGGGCCGCGCTGGCCGAGGCCGTGCGCGGCGCCGCCGGGCGCACCGGCCTGGAACCGCACGCCGGCAAGCGCGTTTCCGAGTTCTCCAAGGGTATGATGCAGCGCCTCGGCCTGGCCCAGGCCCTGCTGCACGGCCCGGACCTGCTGGTCCTCGACGAACCGGTCAGCGGCCTGGACCCGCTGGCCATCCACGATATCCGCGGCCTGCTCGCCGGGCTAAACGCCGAAGGCCGCACCGTGCTCCTCTCCTCCCACAGCATCTCGGAGGTTGAGAAGCTCTGCTCGCGGGTCCTCATTATCGTGAAGGGCCGCCTGGCCGCCGCCGTGGAGCGGGCCGCCTGGGAAGGCGCCCCCGGCGGGCTGGAGTCCATCTTCGTGGAGGCCGTGAGATGAAAGCCCTGCGCGTGGCCGCCGGCGTGGCCCTCTATTCCTTCCGCGACTCGGTCCGGGACCGTTTCTTCGCGCTGTTCGCGGTCTTCGCCGTGGCGGCGGTCTACGCCTCGGTCCTGGCGGGCGTGATGGCCGTCGACCAGGAGGGCCGGGTCCTGACCGATATCGGTTTGCTGCTGATAGAGCTCACCGCGCTCGCCTATTCCCTCTACGGCGCCTCGACGTCGCTGCTGCGCGAGGCCGAGACCAAGACCATCTACCTGGTCTTCTCCCGGCCCGTGCCCCGCTGGGCCTACCTGGCCGGCAAGGTGGCCGGCGCGCTGCTGACCGCCGCTTTCATGCTGCTCGTCATGGGCGCGCTGCACCTGCTGCTGCTGCGCCTGCGCGGCTTCGGTGTTCCGGCCTGCTACGCGCAGGCCCTCTTCGGTTCTTTCCTGAAGCTGGCCGTCATCGTCTCGGCCGCTTTCTGCGTGTCCCTCTTCTCCACCTCCGCCGTCTCGACCCTGGTCATCTCCGGATTTCTCTGGACCGCCGGGCATTTCGTCCCGGAGACGCGCTTCCTGGCGGACCGGGCCGCGGGCCTTTCCGGTTACGCGCTCAAGGCCGGCCTGCTGCTGGTCCCGAACCTGCAGCTCTTCAACGCCCGCGACGCCGCCGGGACGGCCTGCTTCCAGGCCGGTCCGGCGCTGGGCGCCGCGGCCGGCTGGGTGCTGGCCGCCTACCTGGCCTCGCTGTGGCTGCTCTCCCGTAAGGAATTCTAGCGTGACCCGAGCCGACCTGCTGCTGCCCGCCGCCCTGCTGGCCTTGCTGGCCGGCTCGCTGGCCTCCTCCCGCGCTGTCGCACCGTCATACCCTCCCCTCTCCGAGCTGCGGTCGCCGCAGGGCGGGGCCGGAGAAGATATGCTGGCGCTGGCGCTCGGCGCGCGCCGCCTGGCGGCCGACCTCTGGTTCGTGCGGCTGATGCAGTATTACGGCACCCGCGAACTGCAGGAGGGAGAGGCGGAGGAGCCTTACGCCTGGCTGCTGCCGCGGAAGCCCGGCGGGCAAGACGAGGATTTTCATGCCGAGAACGGCGAAGGCCGCTACCCCGAGTTCCTGCCGCTGGCGCTGCACGTGATGCGGCTGGACCCGGGCTTCAGCGCGGCGGGGCTATATGCCGCCGGTTCGCTGGCCTTCAACATGGACCGCCCCGCGGAAGCCGAGCAGGTGCTCAGGCTGGGCATCAGGTACCGGCCGGACGATTGGAAATACGCCACGCTGCTGGCGGCGATAGGCTACTCCAGATCCTCCTCCCCCGAGGAGGTGGCGCGGGCGATAAAACCCCTGCTAGCGGAGAAGGACTGCCCGGTAATGCTCAAGCAGCTGGCCGCCTTCCTCGACAAAAAAGCCGGGGATTACGCCGGGGCCGCGGCCGTCTACGCCGATATCGCGGCCACCTCGCGCGACGCGGCCTACGTGGCCAACGCCCGCCGCGAGCTGCGGCTGCTCTCCGGGCGGCGGGGCGGCAGATGAACATCCTGAACGTCTACGACGGGCGGGGCTGGGATATAGTGGCCTACCAGGCCCTCTATACCGCGCTCCAGTTCTCGCGCCTCGGACACGACGCGGCCGTGCTCTGCCCGAAGGGGTCGCGCCTCGAGGCCGAGTGCCAGCGGCTGAAGGTGCCGGTCCGCCAGCTGACGCTGGGCGCCAAGTTCGGCTTCTTCGAGGCGGGCGGTTGGGATATAGCGCATTTCTACGACCCCGCCGAAGTCCCGCCCCTCTTCCTGAAAAAGGTCAAGGCTTCCTCGCGCGTCTTCGTGTCCCGGGTCCGCCTGGGCGGCTCGAAGGCGCCGGAGAGGCTGGCCGCCCTGGCCCCTCACGTGGACCGCTACCTGGCCTCCTGCGAGTCGGCCCGCGAGGACCTCGCGGCCGCCGGCGTGCCGCGCGAGCGCATCTTCGTGGTCCCCCCCGCCATCAACATCGGCCGCTGGGAGAGCGCCATGCTCATCAAGCCGGCCATGTTCCAGAAACGGCCCTACAAGGTGGGCACGATCAGCATGGACACCTCGCTCAAGGAACAGGAACTGTTCCTGATGATGGCGAAGGACGTGCTGGAAGTACTGCCGGAGACCAACTTCATGGTGGTCGGGCTCAAGGACGACCGGATACGCAAGCTGGCCCGCGCGCTGGGCATCAGCCACAAGGTGGACGTGCTCTGGGACCGCAACGACGTGCCGGAGATCATGGCGATGATGCACATCTACGCCAAGACGGCCCGCCGGGCGGGCCTGTCGATGTCGCTTATAGAGGCGCAGGCCTCGGGCGTGGCCTGCGTGGTGCCGCGCCTGCGCGGCCTGAGCGATTTCACGGTGCACGACCGCAACGGGCTGATAGTCGAGCCGGACAATATCGCGGCCTGCGCCGGGGCGGTAGTCCGCCTGGTCAACGATCCTAAACTCTGCCACGAGATGTCGAAGATGGCCTTCGACTACGTCGATAACAACATGTCCCTGCCGGTAGTGGCCAACCTGCTGCTGGGGCTCTACGAGGAAGCCCTCGCCTGAAGCCTCAGAACTCGCTCCAGAACCTTCCTTTCGCGTCCGAATGGGAGCAATCTATATAGACCAGCCCGAAGTCCGGCGACTTCGGGTCGTTCACGTAGGCCCAGCCGCCGGTGTCGCTGACGGCCGCGGAGGCTGTGTCCCTCACCCCGGCGCGCCGCGGGTGTCCCGGCAGTTTCAGGTCCGGCACGCTCTCCAGCTCGCCGGAGCGCAGCGTCTCCCCGAAGGAGGCCGGGGGCCGGCCGGCGTGCTGCTGGCGGTATAGTTCCACGGCGACGCGCAGCCCGGAAAGGCGGCGCACGGCCTCGGCCGCGCCCATGCCCCCGCGAAGGTAGTTCCACCATCCCGCGGCGCCCAGCAGCAGCGCCGCCGCGGCCGCGATCTTTTTCGTCATAAAAGTGAATCCTCCGGAAGAACGGCCCACAGTGTTTTATTGTAGAATAAGATTATAGAAAAACGGCAGGACCGTGCGTAATCTCCGGCCCGCACATTAAGGGGACCCCACAATGAAAATACTCTGTCTGAACTGCGGCAGCTCTTCCGTGAAGTACCTGCTCTTCGACTGGAAGGCCAGGATGACGGTCGCTTCCGGCGTCGTCGAGCGCGTCGGCGTGGGCGCGTCGTTCATCAATATCGAGGCTCCCGGCCGCGAGAAGGTCACCGTCAACCAGGACTGCCCCACCCATAAGGACGCCATCCAGCTGGTGATCGACACGCTGACGCACAAGGAACACGGCGTGATCGACAGCCTCGCCGGCATCACCGCCGTCGGGCACCGCGTCGTGCACGGCGGAGAGAAATTCGTCAAGTCGGTGATCATCGACGATAAGGTCGTCGAGACTTTCCGCGAGCTCTCCTCGCTGGCGCCGCTGCACAACCCGCCGAACATCCAGGGTATCGAAGCCGCCCGCGCGCTGATGCCGAAGGTCCCGCACATGGCCATCATGGACACCGCGTGGCACCAGACCATGCCCGAGTCCTCCTATATGTACGCGCTGCCCCGCGCCTGGTACGAAAAGTACGGCATCCGCCGCTACGGCTTTCACGGCACTTCCTTCCTTTATAACGCCAAGCGCGCCGCGGTGCTGCTCGGCAAGGACCCCTTCAAGACCAACCTCGTGATCTGCCACATCGGCAACGGCGCGTCGGTCAACGCCGTCAGGAACGGCCTTTCCTACGATACCAGCATGGGCTTCACCCCGCTGGAAGGCCTGGTGATGGGCACCCGCGCCGGCGACCACGACCCGGCCATCCCGCTCTACGTGATGGCCCGCGAGAGCATGAACCCCGGCGAGATGGACGCTATCCTCAATAAGAAGTCCGGCAAGCTCGGGATCACCGGCAAATACAGCGACGCCCGCGACGTCGAGATCGCGGCCGAGCAGGGCGACGCGCGCTGCCAGCTGGCCCTCGATATGGAGGCCAACAGGATCAAGAAGTACATCGGCGCCTACGCGGCCGAGGTCGGCGGCATCGACGCGGTGGTCTTCACCGCCGGCGTCGGCGAGATGGGGCCCGTGACCCGCGCCGGGGCCCTGCAGGGCCTGGACTTCATGGGCGTCAAGCTGGACGAGGAGAAGAACGGCATCTCCAAGACCCGCAACGCCGAGACCGAGATCTCGGCCAAGGGCTCCAAGGTCAAGGTCTACGTGATCCCGACCGACGAGGAGCGCGTGTTCGTCGAGGACGTCGTCGGCCTGATGAACGGCACCTACGATATCCACACCCGCTTCGACTACACCTTCCAGCACCCGGAGTACCGCAACAAGCTGCGCGACGACGCATTCGCCAAGCAGTGCGGCAAGAAGCCGGACCTGCACAAGGTGGCGGCCAACCCGCCCGCGGAGCACGCCAGGCACAAATAGCCGATGCGCGACGTCCGCAAGAAGCTGCTGCGTACCTTCGCCCTCCTGGCCGTGCTCTGCGCGGCCGGGGTGGGCGGGTACATGGGCTTCGAAGGCTGGAGCTTCCTCGACAGCCTCTACATGACCATCATCACCCTCGCCACGATAGGCTACGGCGAGGTGCGCCCGCTGGACACGTCCGGCAGGATCTTCACGATCCTGCTGATCCTGGGCGGGCTCGGCGTGATGACCTATATCTTTACCGCCATCAGCGAGCTGCTGATGGAAGGCGGCCTCAAGGAGGCTTTCCGGAGGATGCGCATGCAGGACAGGATAGAGAAGATGGCCGGGCATTTCGTGGTCTGCGGGGCCTCGCGCCCGGGCCTGAGCGTCTGCGAGGAACTGGCGAAGACCAACAGGGATTTCGTGCTGGTCGTCCTTTCCGAGGACGAGGTCAGGAAGTTCATGGGGCAGGGGTGGTGCGCGGTCGCCGGCGACGCCTCCTCCTCCGCCGTGCTCGAGGCGGCCGGCATCCGGCGCGCGGCCGGCGTTTTCTGCGCGCTGTCCAACGACAAGGACAACGCTTTCATCGCGATCACCGCCCGCGGCCTCAGCCAGGCCCTCAAGGTCGTGACGGTCCAGAACGACCACGACCCGGAGATGAAGGACAAGCTGCTGCGGGCCGGTTCCGATATCGTCATCAATCCCTCCCACATCGGCGGCCTGCGCATGGCCTCCGAGATGGTCCGCCCCGCGACGGTCCAGTTCCTGGACTCGATGCTGCGCGGCCAGCGTTCCGGCGCCCGGTTCGAGGACATCCCCGTCGGCGCCGCCGCCAAGGGGCTGCCGGTGGGCCGGTTCAAGGGCGCCGACAGGCGCGGCGCGCTGGTGGTGGCGCTGCGGCGCAGCGCCGCCGATTCCTACGAGCTCAACCCGCTGCCGGACGCCGTGCTGGCGCCGGGCGACATGCTGGTGGCCCTGGGCACCCCGGAAGAGCTCCGGGCCCTGGCCGAATCCCTGGCCTGAGGCGGGCTTGCGGCGGCCTTAAAATTTGTTAGAATTCATTAATGAAGCTCCGTGACATCATCTTCCTGGGCCTGCCGGCCATCGTACTCTGGGTGGCCGGCATTTTCGTGCTCGGGATCTTCCTCATCAAGTGGTTCTGGATGTGGACGATCCCCGCGCTGTTCCCCAAGGCCGTGGAAGCCGGCTACGTCGCCGGGGTGATCTCCTGGTGGACGGCGCTCAAGCTTTCGGTGCTGGTGGCGCTGCTCGCCGCCATCACCAACATCTCCAAGAGCTGACTTCCAAGGGGCAAGGGGTGAAAAAGAACATACTACTCGCGGCGCTGACGGCGGTCCTCGCCGCCTGCGCCCGCCCCGCAGCCGACGAGTCCAAAACCATAGTGGTCTGGGAGCAGGAGGACGCCCAGGTCGCGCCCTATATCGATTCCGTCTTCCGGGCCTTCGAGGCCCTTCCCGAGAACGCCGGCGTCAAGGTGGTGCGGACACATTACCAGACCGAGGACCTGCGCCAGCAGTTCCAGGCGGCGTCGCTCGCCGGCGTTCCCCCCGACCTGCTGCTCGGGCCCTCCGATACCGCCGGCCTTTATGCCGTCTCCGGCTTCATCGTGCCGCTCGAGGGCATGTTCGATTTCTCGAAGTATAACGACCCGGTGGTGCAGGCGATCTCGCTGGACGGCCACGTCTGGGGCGTGCCGGTCTCCAACGGCAATCACCTGATGATGTTCTACAACAGGAAGTTCGTCAAGGCGGCCCCGAAGACCACCGACGAGCTTTTCGCCTTTTGCGCGAAGGACGCTAAAAAGGACAAACTGGACCGCTGCCTGGCCTTCGATATGGGCGAGCCCTTCTGGCTGATGCCGTGGCTCGGCGCCTTCGGCGGCTGGCCGATGGAAGGCAAGCGCCCGACGCTGGACACGCAGGCGATGCGCGACACGCTGAATTTCTACCTGGACCTCAAGTACGTCAAGCGGTACGTGCCGATGGAGTGCGACTACAACTGCATGGATTCGCTGTTCAAGGAGAACAAGACGGCCTTCATCATAAACGGCGACTGGGCCATCTCCGGCTACCAGAAGCACTTCGGAAAGGATTTCGGCCTCGCCCTGATCCCCAGGCTCTCCGCTACGGGCCGCTGGCCCACGCCGATGGTCAGCGGCAAGTACTTCACCGTCAGCTCCGGCCTCACCCCGGAGAAGATGGAACTGGTCAAACGGCTGCTCGAGTTCTACACCTCGAAAGAGAACCAGCTGCGCCAGTACCGGGAATTGACCCGCCTGCCCGCCCTGAAGGAGGCCGCCGCGGCCCCCGAGATAACCTCCGACCCGGTCGCCAAGGTCTCGATGGAGGAGATCCTGAAAGGCCGCCCGATGCCGATGGCCACCGAGATGCGCGCCGTCTGGGACTCCGCCCGCAACTACATGGGCCTGGCCACCACGAAGAAGCTCGACGTCGACACCGCCGTCCGGCGCATGCAGCAGAACGCGGAGAGGAAGATAGCGGAGATGGACAGGTAAAAGGCATGGAGATATTCAGGTCCCTCTACGAAGTGGTCTGGTTCATCCTGCTGATAGCCCTCGGCGTCGCCGCGCTGGAGGGCTACTTCTACTACCACTTCAAGTGCCACGAGCGCCCGTGGTTCTTCCCGGTGGCGCTGGCGGCGTTCCCGGCCGCGGCGCTGGTCGTGTCCGGGGCCGTGCTCGGCGACTATTATTTCCACGTCTGGGCTTATTTCCTGCTCGCGGAAGGCGCGGTAGCCGCCGCCTTCAAATACGTGGTCAAAGGGCGGCACACGCTGCCGTACCTGCTTCTGGCCCCGGCCTTCGTGGGCCTGGCGCTGCTGCTGGTCTACCCGTTCGTCTTCGAGGTCTACCTGTCGTTCCACGACCTGAAACTGACGACGATCATGCAGTGGAAGAACACCGGTACCATCCCGTTCGCCGGCATCGGCCAGTACATAAAGGTCTTTACCACGTCCCCCCTCTCCGAGGTCTCGTTCTGGGCGCTGCTCGGCCGCACGCTGCTGTGGACCTTCTCCAACGTCTTCTTCCACGTGGCCGGAGGCTTCGCGCTGGCGCTGCTGCTGAACAACAGCATCCGCTTCAAGGGCGTCTACCGCACGCTGCTCGTCATCCCGTGGGCGATGCCCCAGGTGGTGGCGGTGCTCGCGATGCGCGGAGAGTTCCACGCGACGAACGGCTTCGTCAACATCGCGCTCTCCAAGATCGCGGCCGCCTTCCCGTTCCTGGCGCACCTCGGCCTGGGGCCGGTGCAGTGGCTCTCCGACTACCCGCTGCTGACCTGCACGATCATCAACGTCTGGCTCGGCATCCCGTTCATGATGGTCGTGATCCTCGGCGGCCTGCAGAGCATCTCGACCTCCTATTACGACGCGGCCGACATCGACGGCGCCTCCTATTTCCAGAAGCTGCGCTATATCACGCTGCCGCTGATCAAGCCGGTGCTGATGCCGGCCGTCACGCTGGGCACGGTCTGGACTTTCAACAACATCAACGTGATCTACCTGGTCACCGGTCAGGCCGGAGGCACCGAGCAGGCCGACATCCTGGTGTCGGCGCTCTACAAGGCCGCCTTCACCTACAACCGCTACAGCTACTCGGCCGCTTTCGCTATCGTGGTGTTCGCGCTGCTGTTCTTCATCTCGGTGACCTACCTGCACGGCTTCGACGCGGCAAAGGAAGAGCGATGACGGAGAAAGAGAGGCTCGAGCGCCTGCGGACGCTCAAATACGTGCTGATCCACGCGGCGGTGATCCTGGCGGCCGCGGTCTGCGTCTACCCGCTGCTGCGCATCTTCTCGGTGTCGCTGCGCCCCGGCGACAAGCTGTTCTCGACCGACCTCTCGCTGATCCCGGCCGGCGCCACGTTCAAGGCCTACGCGAGCCTGCTGAAGGACACGATGTTCCTGCGCTGGCTGTGGAACTCGCTCGTGATCACGCTGGCCACGTCGCTCATCGGCGTGTCGCTCGCCTCCACGGCGGCGTACGCGTTCAGCCGCTTCCGCTTCCCCGGCAAGAAGGCCGGCCTGATCCTGCTGCTCTCGAGCCAGATGATCCCGGCCGGCATGCTGATCCTGCCGCTGTTCCTGATGATCATGAAACTGCGGCTGATGAACACCTACCTGGGCATGATCATCGCCTACTCGGTCAGCTCGCTGCCGTTCAGCATCTGGATCCTCAAGGGCTATTACGACACGATCCCGCGCTCCCTGGAGGAGGCGGCGCTCGTGGACGGCACCAGCCAGGTCGGCGCGTTCTGGCGCATCATCCTGCCGCTGTCCACGCCGGCCCTGAGCATCGCGTTCCTGTTCAATTTCACCACCGCCTGGAACGAGTACCTGGTCGCGCGCGTGGTGCTGTTCAGCGCCAAGCAGTACACCTGGACCCTCGGCCTCTTCGAGCTGCAGGGCCAGTACATAACCCAGTGGGGCATGTTCGCCGCCGGCTCCATGCTTGTGACGCTGCCGGTGCTCGCGGTGTTCCTGTACTCCTCGAAGTGGCTCATCTCCGGCCTTACCCTCGGCAGCGTGAAAGGATAACCTATGGCCTCCGTGCAATTCAAAGGCATCGTCAAGAAGTTCAAGGACAACCTGGTCCTCAACGGCGTGGATGTGGACATAAAGGACCACGAGTTCGTCGTGATCGTCGGCCCGTCCGGCTGCGGCAAGACCACGCTGCTCAGGATGCTGGCCGGCCTCGAGGAGGTCACGGACGGCGACATCCTGATAGACGGCCTGCGCGTCAACGAGCTGCACCCGTCCAAGCGGCAGATCGCCATGGTGTTCCAGGACTACGCGCTCTACCCCCACATGACCGTGGAGGAGAACATGAGCTTCGCGCTGCGCCTGAAGAAGACCGACAGGACCGAGATAGACGCCCGCGTTTCCGAGGCCGCCGCCATCCTGCAGCTGCAGAAGTTCCTCAAGCGCATGCCCAAGCAGCTCTCCGGCGGCCAGCGCCAGCGCGTGGCCATAGGCCGCGCCATAGTGCGCAAGCCCAAGGTCTTCCTCTTCGACGAGCCGCTCTCCAACCTGGACGCCAAGCTGCGCGAGGAGATGCGCGTAGAGATAGCCAAACTTTACCAGCGCCTGAACGCCACCATCCTTTATGTCACCCACGACCAGGTGGAGGCCATGACGCTGGCCGGCCGCATCGTGATAATGAACCACGGCATCGTGCAGCAGGTCGGTTCGCCGATCGAGGTTTACCGCAAACCCTGCAACCTCTTCGTGGCGGGCTTCATAGGCAGCCCCACCATGAACTTCCTTTCCGGCCGTCTAGCGACCGCGGACGGCGTAGCGCTGTTCTCTAACGAATTCCTCGAACTGCCGATCCCGGCTTATGTGCTGCCCCAGAAAGAGGCGCAGGACGGGCGGGAGGTAATTCTGGGCATAAGGCCGGACGATGTCCTTGTGGAGCGGCCCGGCGGGGATAAATGCTCCTGCAAGATAGCGGCCGTGCTAGAAGTATGCGAGCTGCTCGGGCACCGCGAGAACCTTTACCTGAAAGTCGGCGCGCAGCGCCTGCTGGCCACGGTGGAGGCTTTCTTCAACCGCAGCCCGGGCAGCGCGGTCAGCCTGTGTTTCAATTACCAGAACATGCACGTGTTCGACAAGGCCACCGAGCGGCGCATAAGCGAATAGCTGCTCCGGCGGCTATGGCCCGCCGCCGGCAAGCCGTATGGCATTCATTCCTGAACTTTAAGTATAATTATATACGTAAGATTTAGCGGTTAAATTACGGAGGTATTAACATGAAAGCTACTATAGACGTGGACGCCTGCATAGGATGCGGCCTGTGTGTCAACGATTGCCCCGACGTTTTCGAAATGGCCGCCGACAAGGCCGCGGTGAAAGCGACCCCCGTCCCCGCCGACAAGGAAGACGCCTGCAAGACCGCCGCCACCAACTGCCCGGTCCAGTGCATCAAGGTCGAGTAAATTAGCTCCGAAGCCGTCCCCGAGCGGGACGCACAGGCCCGCCTGGGTTTCTATACAGGAAATGCAGGCGGGCCTACTATTTATGCCTGAAAAAGACATTAATACCGCTAAACTCGGAGTGGTAAAGCTGTCCGTAGCGTCGAATACGCTGCTTGTCGTTTTTAAGCTTATCGTCGGCGCAGCGATAGGGTCCGTTTCGGTGCTCTCCGAGGCCATCCACTCCGGCATAGACCTCGCGGCCGCGATGATCGCTTATTTCGCGGTGCGCTCCTCTGCCCAGCCGGCCGACCGTGACCACCACTACGGCCACGGCAAATTCGAGAACATCTCCGGCTTCGTCGAAGCTATCCTGATCTTTCTCGCGGCCGCCTGGATCATACTTGAGGCCGTAAAAAAGCTCGTCCATCCCGCCCCCCTGGACCAGGTCGGCTGGGGCATTTTGGTAATGGGCCTTTCTTCCTTCGTGAACATGGCGGTTTCGCAGATGCTTTTCAAGGTCGGGAACGAGACGGACTCTATCGCTATAAAAGCCGACGCCTGGCATCTGCGCACGGACGTTTATACCTCCCTGGGCGTTATGGGCGGCCTCGCCCTTATCTGGCTGATAGAACTGGTCTGGGCCGGGCATCATGTGCACTGGATAGACCCGCTGGCCGCCATAGCGGTCGCCCTGCTGATCATAAAGGCCGCTTATGACCTTACGGTGCAGTCCCTCGGCGACCTGCTGGACGCTTCGCTGCCGGAAGACGACAATATTAAAATAGCCGGGCTGATAAAAAAACAGCACGGGGTCATCAGCTTCAAGACCCTGCGTACCCGCAAGGCCGGACACACGAAATTCATAGAGTTCGATATCCTTGTCGACGGCAGCATGCCTGTAGAAAAGGCGCACGCCCTTACGGACCGCATAATAGAAGATATAGAAAAAGTGCTCTCGGATTCCAAGGTCACCATACACATCGAGCCTTGTGCCGGGAGCTGCCCGCAGGAATGCCTTCCTAATTGTTCCGTCCCGCAAAAAAGCTGACGCGGCGCGAAAATACGGAGGGCGGCCGTATAAGCCGCCCCCCGTTCATTTTCCGCCGGGCCCCGGTCAGGCCGTCTTTTCTTCCGCCTTCATAGGCAGTTTGAAGATGACCAGGATGCCCGGTATCGTCAGAAGGCAGACAGCCAGGAAAAAGTGGCGGTATCCGAGATGTTCCTGCAGGATGCCGCTCACCATGCCGGGGACCATCATGCCCAGCGCCATTATGCCGGTCGAGATAGCGTAGTTAGCCGTCTTGTATTTGCCCTTGGAGATCATGATCAGGTAAACGGTAAATATGGTGAACCCGATCCCGTAGCCGAACTGTTCCGCGGCCACCAGCAGCGGCACCGGGCCGAAAGGAATGCTGCGCCCGAAGACGACCGCCTTTTCCAGGGCCGGCTGGGCGTAGGACATGTAGAGATAGAATACGTCGGGTGCGTGCAGCGCCAGGACCATAGGCCAGAGGCAGCGGCGGAAGCCGTACCTGGATACAAGCCAGCCGCCAAGGATCCCTCCGACCACGAGAGCCAGCATGCCTATTGTCCCGTAGATGACCCCTACTTCCGCGGTCGGGATGCCCAGCCCTCCGCTGGAAACGGCGTCGAGCAAAAAGGGCTGGGTGAGCTTGAGGAGCATGGCCTCGGCCAGGCGGTAGAGCAGGATGAAGGCTACAATGTAGCCGATCCCGTCCATCGTGAAGTAGGCTATGAACGCTTCGTTGAAGGAACTGCCTTCCTTCGCCAGCTGCGCCTTCATATAAGGGAAAAAATACAGCCGGCAGGCGAACACCAGCGCCGCGGTCAGCAGGGCGGCCGCCCCGAGTTTCGTCCACATACCGCCCAGGCTGTTAAAAAGCCAGATCAGCAGGCCGGCCGCGGCGAGATAGGCCGCCAGCGCGGCGACCGAGCGCATTATTTCCCGGGGAGCGGCCTCGGCCTTGGGCACGTCCTCGGCCGGGCAGGGCAGCATGAATTTGTGATAAACGAACAGCGCCAGGAATAATACGGCCGAGACCGTGAGCATCGTGCCCCAGCTGGCCGCGGCGCTGCTGCCCGCCTCCTGCAGCTTGCCGGCGCGGTAGACCAGGAAGCCGGTGCCGAAGATCATGGCGAAGCGGTAGAACATGGAGCGTATTCCGACAAAGAGAGCCTGGTCCTCGCTGGTCAGCCCCAGCATGTAGAAGCCGTCCACGGCTATATCGTGCGTGGCGGAGACGAAAGCCCCGGCCGCGAACGTGACCAGCGAGACGGCGAAGAAATGCTGCCCGGCCAGCGACAGGGCCGAGGCCCCGAGGCAGCAGGCGAGTATCAGCTGCGTCCAGACCACCCAGCCCCGGCGGGTTCCGTACATGTCCACCATGGGGCCCCAGAGCATCTTTATCACCCAGGGCAGGTACAGCCAGCTGGTCCAGAACGCCATCTCGGCGTTGGAGACGCCCATGTTCTTGTAGATGATGACCGAAACCGAGTTGATGAGTATGTAAGGCAGGCCTTCGGCGAAATAGGTGGAAGGGACAAAGAGCCAGGCGTTGCGATTTTCAGCTTTAGAAATCATGTTCTCTCCATTATGCTTGTGGGGCGCTGTTTACATAATATTATATTACCTAATGCCGGTAGTAGTTAAACTGGGACGGAACGGCGGAATCATTTTGCTAGAATAAGTATGCAGCCGCCCATGGAGAGTGTATGTCCTTCTTTTCGCAGCTTTTTTCGCCTCAATCCGCGGCCTGGTCCGTTTTTGTGATCATGCTGGTCGCTTCGTCCGGGCTGGCGCTCGGGAATATTAAAGTCTTCGGTATTAACCTAGGGATCGCCGGCGTGCTCTTCTCCGGCATCCTGGCGGGGCACGTGGGGCTCGCAATAAACCCGGAGATCATGGAGTTCCTGCGGGATTTCGGCCTGATACTCTTCGTTTACTCTATCGGGACCCAGGTCGGGCCAGGTTTTTTTTCCTCCTTCCGTAAACAGGGCATACAACTGAACCTGCTGGCCGCCGGCGCGGTGCTGGGCGGCGTCGCCGTCACGCTTGCCGTGGCGAAATTCGCCGGGTTCAACATCGCCACAGCCGTCGGGATGTACGCCGGCGCCGTAACCAATACCCCCTCCCTGGCGGCGGCCCAGCAGACCCTTGGCGCGGTGAACCCGGAAGCGGCCAACAGCGCCTCCGTGGGCTACGCCCTGGCCTATCCGGGCGCTATCCTGGGCATTATCGCGGCCATGCTGCTGATACGCCGCATCTTCAAAGAGCAGGCCGCCCGTGATATGCTCCTGGTCCATTCCGACAAGGCGGCCTCGGCGCTTATAAACGCGAGCATCACGGTGGAGAACAAGAACCTGGAGGGCCTGCAGGTAAAGGACATCCCGGCCATAAGCGAGCTGGGAGTGGTGGTCTCGCGGACTTATCATGCCGGGCTGCTGGGCGTGGCGCACGACGACACCGTCATCCATCTCGGCGACGTTCTGCTTGCCGTGGGGCTCGCGGAGAATATCCGCAAGTTCACGGTGGTGGTGGGCTCGGGCAGCGGGATGGACCTGAAAAAGATGCCCAGCCGCATAATTCATTCGCGCGTGATAGTCACGCATAAGGAAGTAATAGGCAAGACGCTGGAAGAGCTGGGCCTGGAAGCCAGGTATGACGTGCTGGCCACCCGCGTAGCGCGCGCCGACGTGGAATTCCTGGTGTCGGACACTTATGTGCTCCAGTTCGCGGATAACCTGGTGCTGGTCGGAGAAGAGGCCTCCGTGGCCAAAGCGGCGGAAACGCTCGGCAATTCCCCTAAGGACCTGAACCACCCGCAGCTTATCCCGGCTTTCATCGGCATAGCCGCCGGAGTATTGCTCGGCACCATTCCTCTCACGATACCCGGCCTTTCGGGGACGGTAAAGCTCGGCCTTGCCGGCGGGCCGCTTATCATGGCCATACTCCTTAGCTATGTCCAGCACATCGGTCCGCTCAACTGGTACCTGCCGCCCGCCGGCAACCTGATGCTGCGCGAGCTGGGGATAGTGCTGTTCCTCTCCTGCGTGGGCCTGAAGGCCGGCGGCAAGTTCTTCGAGACCCTGCTCAACGGCAACGGGATGTACATCGTGCTCTTCTCTTTCCTGATAACGGTGCTGCCGCTGCTGATAGTGGGCATATTCGCTAAAGCCAGGCTCAAGCTGAACTATGTCTCCCTTTGCGGCATGCTGGCCGGGTCCATGACCGATCCCCCCGCGCTCGCCTTCGCCAACAGCCTCAGCTCGTCGAACCTCTCGGCCATGTCGTACGCCACGGTCTACCCGCTGGTGATGATACTGCGCGTGCTCTCCGCGCAGGTGATGGTGATGCTGGTCCTGAAGTGAGGTGCGTCGGGGCCACCCTTCCCCAAAGGGTGCGCAGGGAACACACCGGCCATCCTCTCTGATTTTCTTATTTAATTAGCTCAGGCGGGAGTCGATTATCCATTTGGTGAAGGGGAAGCTGCCGGTGAAGGCGGGGCTGACGGCGTTGAGGATGTGGGTGCTGGAAGCGTCGCCTTCGACGACGAAGTCCTGGACCAGTTCGAGGGTTTTCGTGTTCAGGAGCTGGGCGCGGATGCCGGGACGGGTCCATTCGGTGAAGCCGCCGGGGTCCAGTTCATTTACCAGCTTCTGACCCAGGCCGACGAAAAAAGGTTTGTAATATTTCCGCATTTCTTCAAAGGCCAGGTTCCTGAAGCCGAAAGAATTCTTCAGGAAAAGCAGGCTTTCGTAAGATGCCGTCTCTAACAGTTCCGGCAGGCTGAAATTATCCATCCCCGCGTAGTTCTCGCGCCAGAAGGCCGGGATGGCCGTCGGGCCCAGCTTCACGTGGCCGTCCACGGTGACCGTGTAATGGACGCCCAGGAAGGGGTTTTTAAGGTTCGGCACGGGGTATACGTTCACTTTCAGCGGGGTTACGGCGCCGGTATATTTTAAATACATGCCTTTGAAGGGGATTATCACGTAATTCTTTGAAAACCCGAAATCCCCGGCTACTTTGTCGGCATAAAGGCCCGCGGCGTTTATAAGGTGCCCCGCGTGTATCAGCCGCCCGGTGGTGGTCTCTACAAGGTTCCTGCCGGCGAGTCTTTTATACCCTTCGCTGAATAAGATCTCAACGCCGGACTCCACGAGCCGGTCTTTTAACGAGGCGCAGATCGCGGCCGGGTCTACGGTGGCGGTGGACGGGGAATAGAGCGCTGATCTGTGGGTCCTGGCGTTAGGCTCTAGCCCGGCAAGTTCTCCCTCGCCTATCAGCCGTACGTCCACGCCGTTGGCTTTCCCGCGTTTCTCCAGCTCGAACAAAGCCTGGAGTTCGGTTTCATCCGAGGCGACCACTACTTTGCCGCATTCGTTGAGGGGCAGGCCGTTGTCCCTGCAGTATCTTTTCATGGCCAGGTTCCCGTCGCGGGTAAACCTCGCCTTAAGTGAATTGGAGGTGTAATAAAAGCCGGCGTGCAGGACGCCGCTGTTGCGGCCGCTGCCGTGCAGCGCGGCGTCAGGCTCTTTTTCAAGCAGGACTATCTTCTTTCCGGGAAACCTGCCCTGGAGCTGGCGGGCCAGCGTCAGGCCGATTATACCGGCGCCGATCACGAGGTGATCTGTTTCCTGCGCGGGCATCAGCCGGCCCCCGGCCCCAGCTCTTCTTCCAGTTTCCTCCGCTCGTAGATCTGCCTGTAAAGGCCGTTCAGCTCCATCAGCTCGGCGTGTGTCCCCCGCTCCGTCAGGCGCCCCTCCTCCAGGACCAGTATCAGGTCCGAGGTCTCGATGGTCCGGGCGCGGTGGGTGACCGCCAGGCAGAGCGTGTCCGGGTGCTGCCTGCGGAAGGCGGTCCAGAACAGGTGCTCGGTCTGCGCGTCCATCGCGCTGGTAGCGTCGTCGAGCAGCAGCACGTCCGGCGCGGTCAGCAGCGCGCGGGCTATGGCGACGCGCTGCTTCTGCCCGCCGGAAAGGGCGAAGCCACGGGTGCCCACCACGGTGTCCAGGCCTTTCGGGAATTTGTGCAGCTCGGCCGCGAGCTGCGCGGTTTCCAGGGCCTTCTCCAGCATCCCCGGCTTCACCCCGAAGGTGCGGTCCATGAGGATGTTGTCGCGCAGGGTGCCGCTGAAGATGGCCGCTTCCTGGGCGGTGTAGCCCACGCGCTCCCGGAAAAGGCGCAGGTTCCATTCGCGGATGTCGGTACCGTTCACCAGCATCTCTCCGGAGTCATGTTCCGAGAGGCGCAGCGCAAGCGACAGCAGGGTGGACTTGCCGCACCCGATCCTGCCTACTACGGCTACGCGCTGGCCCCGGACGGCCTTGAAGGTTATGTCCCGGATAAGGGTACTGTCGCCCTTGGGGCTTTTCAGGCAGGCCTTGCGGAATTCCAGCGTGGTGATGTGGTCGGGAGTGGTCTTGTCGCCCAGCCCCGACTTCAGCGAGGAGCGGGCCGTCAGCAGCTCGTTGACGCGGGCTATCGAGACGCCGGCGCGGTTGCCGGCCACCACGAACTGGCTTATGTCCATCAGCGGCTGGACGATCATACTGGCATAGAGCTGGAAGGCTACAAGCTCGCCCAGCGTGGCGAGGCCGTTTATCACCATCAGGCCGCCGACCGCGTAGAGCAGCGCGATGGAGACGAAGCCGGCCTCGCTCCAGAAGTAGGAGAAGAAGACCTGCAGTTTCGCGGTGGCGATCTCGGCCTGGCTCTGGGCGGCGGTGCGGG
>JAJZOZ010000140.1 GCA_021811405.1 bacterium
CTTCCCCTTGGCGGTCACCTCTATAATGCTGCCCTTGCCCGCCGCCAGGGTCATTATCCCCATTATGCTCTTGGCGTTAACTTCCATCCCGTCCTTGACCAGCTTTATGTCGCAGGCGAAACGCGAAGAGGTATTCGCTATCATCCCGGCCGGCCTGGCATGGATGCCAAGTTCGTTTATAATGGTTATGTCTCGTTTTATCATAGGTATAGCCTAAAAGATCTTCACTTTGAATACGCTGACCAGCACCACCGAAACCGCCAGGATAAGGCCGGCCGCGAAAAAAACCGATCTCCCGAAAGCCCTTGTTATACGGTGCAGCGCAAGCACCGTCAGCGGCAGGCCGATCTTAAGGAGCAGGCCTCCGCTATCCTGCCGGGCCGGGAGATCGATGGCCGCAAGCATGCCGAAAGAGAGCAGGGCTATGGCTACGGACATCAGGAAGCCGGCGGCGCTGAGCCTCCTTATAAGCCCGGACCAGTCGGAGGCGTCCAGACCGCAGGAAGCGTGCCCGCCGCAGGCGTAGCCGGCCTTAAGGCCGCGCCAGCGCCAGTAAACCGCGAAGGAGGAATAAAAAACTATCCCGAGCAGCGGCCCGGCCAGCAGCAGGCCGAACGAGACCGGCGTATCCAGCCCGGTAAAAAGCCAGCCGTAGAAACCGCCCGCCGCCCAGACAAGAAGGCAGATCTGGGCCGTCATCGGCTTAAGCCTTCCCCAGAAGATCCTGTCCCCGATAGAGGCGAAACTTGTGGCCAGCGCCTGCTTCACGCCCGGCATGCTTTTAAGCGCGGCCTCCGGGTCCGGCCGCGCGGCGGCCTGTTCTTCAAGGCTCGCCACGTTGCCGAGCACGAAAGAGGCCATGAAAGGCTGCGTATTGACCAGCTGGAGATGTCTTGAGACAGCGGCTTTCAGCTTTTCCCGGTCAGGATATGCTTTCTCCAGCACGGGCAGCAGGCAGAAGGCGAAACCTATGTTCTGGAACCTTTCATAGTTCCAGCCGGCCTGTATAAAGAACGATCTCAGAAACATCTTGAAAAACATAAAATTTTGCTTTCTTCTTCTATTCCCGGTCACCCTTTTTTGTAGATCTGCGTCCTGAACCTGAAATACAGGCCGCTCAGGCCCAGCCAGGGCATAAGGGAAAAAGCGAAATCGCTTCCCCGGTAGATCGCGCTAATTCCGGGCAGGCGCGCCAGGCCCGCCGCCAAAGCCGCCCAGGCCAGGACATAACCCGCCAGAGCGGCGTTTTCGGCCAGCAGGGCCCTGGCCAGCCAGCGCCGCAGCGAGGTGTCGCCGGTCCCTATCTGCGCTTCTATGGCCGTGTTCCAGGAGGAGCGCGATGCCCTCAGGCGGTATTCTATCGGCGAATAAAGCGTTCCCGCCGCCAGGCCTATAAAAAAAGCAAGGGAGGGCTGGAGCCCGCCGGCGGAATGGGCAAGAAGGCCGACCGCGGCCGCGGCGGTGCCGTTAGGCGGAACCACGCCCCCGACCGGGATGAAGTCGATATAAAGCAGCTCCAGCAGGATCCCCAGGCGCGCGCCTTCCAGCGGGCAGCCGTTAAGCCAGCCAAGCACCGGGCCCACGAAAGCCGGCCGCGACAACAGGAACTGCCCGGCCTGCACCGCGTCCAGGCCCAGCAGCCCGGACAGCGCGGCGGAAAGAACGGTCCTGACAATCAAAGTCACAGCCGGCGCCCTCCAGGACTGCGGCTTAAATCTTTCATGGCGCGCAGGTATTTCCCCATTACGCTATCGCTTCCATCAGGTCGAGCGGGGTGTCCGAAGGAACCCCCCTGCCTTCTATTTTTATCCCGGCGGCGGAAAGGGTCCTGAGCGCCGCGCAGTCCTGGTCGTTAAGGAAGATGGCCTTGCCTATGGACAGGTTCTTGCCGGCGGAATAATGCATGCCGCCTATATTGAGGGACGGGATCTTTATCCCCCTGCCGGCCAGCGCGATAGCCTCCGCGAGGCCCGGCAGGAGCAGCAGCACCTTGCGCGCGGATCTTTCCGCCCCTGGCAGGTAGGCCGCCGCCTCGTCCACCGTCATTATCTTCAGGTCCACGCCTTCCGGGGTGGCGAAGCGCATTATGGTCCGCCGCATCTCGTCGCCGGCTATCTCGTCGGAAACCACGGCGAGTTCCTCGGCGCGCAGGTGGGGCACCCAGCCCTCCACCACCTGGCCGTGAACCAGTCTGTCGTCAACCCTGTATAGAATGATCATCGGTCAAAACCCTCATTTCTTCATAAGGAGGCTCTTCACCTCGCAGATGGCCTTGCGGCCGTCCTCTATTATCTTGGCGGAAAGGCGGTCGAAATCAAGGGACTGCCTGTAGGCGAAAGCGGAGGTCATCATGTTGATATTGACGCCGCAGATCACGGCGCATTTTTCTATATCCTTGGCTATCGGGAGGACCACGTTCATCGGCGTCCCTCCCGGCATGTCTATCAGCAGGACCAGGCCGTCGTCCGAGCGCATTTCCTGGATGGCCGAGGAAGCGGCTTCCTTTACCCGCTCCAGGGTCATGCGCGGGGAAATGGAGACGTTCTTTAAACCGGCCGTCTGTACTCCCACTATGCCTTCCGCGGCCTCTATCAGGTAGGCCCCGAACTCTCCATGGGTGATTACGATGATATTGATCATAGAACTCCGGTCACAAGCGGGGAACTGACATGCAAATCGCCTTCGGAAAAGTCTTGATAGCCGCGGCAAAGCGCGAAGCGCTCTATTTCCTGATATCCCTGTGGTATTCCGAGACGGAAAAGCCGCCGGCCGCCAGGCGTTTCGCCATCTCGCCGGCTATATAGACGCTCCGGTGCCGGCCGCCCGTGCAGCCTATGGCTATGGTCAGGTAAGATTTCCCCTCCTTGATATACAGGGGGAGCAGGTTCTTTATCTGCCCGGTGTAGCCGCTGAGGAAATTCTTGAACCCCGGCTTGGCGCTGAGGTAGCGCCCGACGGCGGCGTCCAGGCCGGTCTTCCCCCTCAGGGACGGCACGTAGTAAGGGTTGGGCAGAAAGCGCACGTCCATCACGATATCGGCGTCCAGCGGCATGCCGTACTTGTAGCCGAAAGAGATCACAGAAAGCTTCATTTCGGCGGTGCGCTTCAGTTCCAGCGTCCGGGAGAGTATTTCCTTCAACTCGCCCAGCGTCAGCTTTGTGGTGTCTATCACCTTGTTGGCGCGCGCCTTGAGGTCGCAGAGTATGCGGCGCTCCTCTTTCACGGCGGAGGCTATGTTCTTGCCGAGCGGGTGGCGGTGGCGCGTCTCGGAAAAGCGCTGCATCAGCACCTCGTCGGAGGCGTCCAGGAAGATTATCTTGTAATCCAGGCCGAGCTTGCCGAGGTTGTCCAGCGTGCGCACGAAATCTTTGAAGAAGCGCCCCTCGCGGATGTCTATGCCGAGGGCGACGTTCTTAAGGTAACGCCTGTCGCCTATCAGGCCGGCGAACTGCGGGATAAGCGTTATAGGGAGGTTGTCTATGCAGTAGAAGCCAAGGTCCTCGAAAGATTTCAGGGCCTGGCTTTTCCCGGCGCCGGACATCCCGGTTATTATGAAGATCCTGCCTTTTATTTTTTTCGGGCCCATCACTTCTTCCCCATCTCGCGGATAAGGCTTTCATTGAACTTCTTGGCCACGAAATAACCCTGGTTCTTAAGGCGCTGGTTCAGCGCGGCCACCTCTATGAGCACGGCGAGGTTCCTGCCCGGGGTGACCGGCAGCCGGAGCGAGGACACGGGCACGTCGAGGATCTGCACCTCGGCCGTGGCGAGCCCGGTGCGGTCGTAAGTCCCGAGCGTGCCGGAGGACACGCTCTCGAGCTTGACGTGCATCTCTATCAGCGACTGGTCCATGGTGGAGCCTATGCCGAAGAGCAGCTCGACGTCGATAATGCCGAGCCCGCGCACTTCCATGTAATGCTTTATATTCTTGGGGGAGTTGCCCACCAGCATATAGCCGATGCGGCGCTTGACCTCCACCACGTCGTCCGCTATCAGGATGTGGCCGCGCTTCAGGAGCTCCAGCGCGCATTCCGATTTTCCGACGCCGGAGTCGCCCTGTATAAGGACTCCCAGGCCGTACACGTTCACCAGCACGCCGTGCACGTAGGTGATGGCGGCCAGCTGGTCGTCCAGGAACATGGTCAGTTCCCGGATGAAGGCCGAGGTGTCGGAAGTGGTGGTCAAGAGCGGGATAGCGGCCTTGGCGCAGGCCTTTTTTATGGCCGGGAGCGGCTTCAGGCCGCCGGTCACTATAACGCAGGGGATATCCGGCGCCGCCAGCATCTTCTGCAGGTTGGCCAGGACCTTGCGCTGGTCCTCTTTCTGGCAGTAGGCATATTCGCCCTGCCCTATTATCTGGATGCGTTCGGAGCGGAACTGCTCCATGTGTCCGGCGATGGCGAGCCCGGGGCGGTTTATTTCGCTGACCGTTATCTTCCGCCCCAGGTTCTTCGCGCCGAAAACCGGCTTGAGCCCCAGTATCTTGCCACGGGACTTGATCAGTTCCCTGACCGTAAGGAACTTGCCAGTTTTTTTCTCCGGCTGGGTCATGTAAGCGGGTTTATTTCTTTACCGGCTGCAGCAGGCCGTAGGTGCTGTCGAGCCGCTTGAAGACCACCTGCATCTGCTTGGAGCCGCGTACCTGGAACACCCAGAAGTTGTAGCCGAGCTTCTCCATCTCGATCACGGCCTCTTCCTTGTTCATCGGCTTGAGCGGGACGTCCTTCACTACGGAGAAGCGGATCTCGGGCCCCACCAGCGTGGTGAACTCGTTCATATCCACGCTCTCGGTGGCGTGGTGGTCGGTGAAGCGCTCCTTGTACTTCTTGATCTGCACTTCCATCTTATCCATGGCCTTGTCGATGGCGGAATAGATCTCGTCGGTGGCGGCGGCGGCCTTCATGGTCTGGTGGCCGGCGTGCACGATAACCTCTGCGGCGTGGATCTTCTTCTCCACTGAAACTATGACCTGGGCCCAGACTATATTGTCCAGGTATTCGTGAAGCTTGGAAAGCTTGGATTCGATAAAATCCTTCACCGGCTTTGTCATCTTTATTTTGCGGGCCACTATGTGTATTCTCATTGTATCCTCCATGGAAATAAAACACGGACTTTTCCGCTTCCGGGGCGGAAAGCCTTATTGATTATATTTTACTATATCACAGAGGGTTTTTTGCCGTTTCCGGGGCGGCCGTTCCCGGGCCCGCAACAAAAAAGCGATAGTAAAGACTCCACGCGGGGCTATACTATATGTGAACGCCAGCGCCGCGGGCGTTAAAAGGAGGATATTATGAATTTCAGACTTCTATTCCTCTCCGTTCTATTCCTTCCGGGCATGGCTATGGCGGAGAATATACTGAGCGTGGCCCCTGAGAAGGCAAATGTGCGCAGCGGCCCCGGGGCTCAATACGATATTGTATGGGAAGCCGCGCGGGAAGAAGGGGCCTTTGCCAAAGCGCCTGCGGCGAGGACCGGGGCATAATCCGGTGAGCGTGAAAGCGTTGGCGCAGGGGCTTGCCGAGAGGACTTGGGAAAAGATTTACTGGCGGGAGGGAAGTAACGGGAAGCTGGTTTCCCGCTTTGCGGCCGTTCGGGTGCGTCCCGCGCATAGGGACGAACAGAGGCGACAGCCCCGCGCCGAGGAGTGGCTGCTTATTGAGTGGCCGAAGGGAGAGGCGGAGCCGGCTAAATACTGGCTTTCGACGCTGCCTGCCGGTATGAGGCTTAAAGAGTTGGTATGGACGGCCAAAATGCGCTGGCGCATCGAGCGGGACTACCAGGAACTTAAGCAGGAGTTCGGGCTGGGACATTACGAGGGGCGTGGCTGGCGCGGCTTTCACCACCACGCGACATTGAGCATCGCGGCCTACGGCTTTCTGACGGGGCAGCGCTTGAGGACTGGAGGCGTAAAAAAAAACGCGATTCGTTCAAAGGCGCCTTCCCTACCCGAAGATTATACGCCGCGCGGAGCCGGGACGCACACAGCGGCACGTCGCAGATTCCATCGCGACTCTGCGCGATCTGATTGCACGCAGGCTTGCGCGATGGCTGCCCCAATGCCCCTGCTGTGCGCGGAGCCCTGCGGGCTTATGACACAGTAGTATTAGAAGCCCCCATCACGCTGGTAGGCCGCACGGCCTTGTCCGTAGAGATGAACAGGAAGCGCTCCACATTGTAGGCCGCAGCGGTCTTCGCCAGTATATAGGTGCCGTCCTCCATAAGCGCCACGTGCTTATGCGCGGCCGCGTGCAGCACCCAGGCCGGCTTATGCGTTTCAAAAAGATTCTTCAGCAGGCT
>JAJZOZ010000012.1 GCA_021811405.1 bacterium
ACAGAAGATATTTACGGAGAACGGGCCCGCCGCGGTATATTTTATTTCCGGCCCGCCGGCCATGATCAGGAGCTTCAAGGAGCGGCTGGCGGCCGAAGGCGTTCCGCCCGGGAATATCCGTACGGACGATTGGGAGTGAGCGGTCTTCGCGAATAGCTGGGTGAAATAGAAGGCGTTTTTCGATAATGAAAAGCAAGAGAACTATCCTGCTGACCGGGGCCACCGGCTTCCTGGGCAGCAACCTGCTCGGCACGCTGACCGCCGACGGCTACGATATCATGGTGCTGGCCAGGCGCAGCTCCGACCTCTCGCGCCTTAAAGCCCCGCCCGGAAAGCTGCGCGTAGTCTACGCGGAGGATTGCGACTACGAGGCGCTTTTCAGGGAATCCCGGATAGACGCCGTGGTGCATTGCGCCACCAACTACGGCCGCCGGATGGATTTCCCGGTCTCCGTGCTGGAGGCGAACCTGATGCTGCCGCTGAAGCTGCTGCAGATAGGGCAGGCCTCGGGGCTGAAGTGCTTCCTGAACACGGACACCATCCTGGACAAGCGGGTGAACTATTATTCCCTTTCGAAGAGCCAGTTCCGGGACTGGCTGAAGCTGTACTCGGGGAAGCTGGCCTGCGTGAACGTCTCGCTGGAGCATTTCTACGGGCCCGACGACGACGACTCCAAGTTCGTCACCTGGGCGGTGCAGGCGCTGATAAACGGCTCGCCGAAGCTGGAGCTGACGCCCGGCTACCAGAAGCGGGATTTCATCTACATAGACGACGTCTGCGGGGCGTTCTCCGCTGTCCTGCGGAACTGCCTGCTGAAGGGCAGCGGTTTTTATTCCTACGAGGTCGGCTCCGGCGAGCCGGTCACTATCCGCGATTTCGTGGCGCTGATAAAGCGCCTCGCCCGCAACGAGGCCACCGCGCTGGACTTCGGAGCTATCCCGTACAGGGAGAACGAAGTGATGGAGCACGCCACCGACCTGAGCGGGGTAATGGCCCTCGGCTGGCGGCCGAAGGTCTCGCTGCGCGACGGCCTTGCCCGCACGGTGGAATTCGAGACCAGGAGGAGAGGCGACAAATGAGATACTTGGTGACTGGCGGCTGCGGCTTTCTGGGCTCCAACATAGCCGCCGAGCTTATCGGCAGGGGGGAAGAGGTCCTGGTCTTCGACAATCTCTCCCGCCTGGGTTCGGAGCGCAACTTTTCCTGGCTGAAGGAGAAAGGACGGTTCTCTTTCGTTAAAGGCGACGTGAGGGCCGCGGAGGCGCTGGCCGGGGCGGTGAAGGATCTCAGGCCGGAGGTCATCTTCCATCTGGCCGGCCAGGTGGCGATGACCACCTCTATAAAGGACCCGCGGCTGGACTTCGAGACCAACGCCCTCGGGACGCTGAACCTGCTGGAGGCGGCGAGGGCGCACGCCCCGGGAGCCGCCATCCTCTACTCTTCCACCAACAAGACCTACGGCGACCTGGAGTGGGTGAAGTACTCGGAAACGGACACCCGCTACGTGCCGGAGGGCTATCCCGCCGGCTTCCCGGAGAATATACCTTTGGACTTCCATTCCCCTTACGGCTGCTCCAAGGGCTCGGCCGACCAGTACATGCTGGATTACCACCGCATCTTCGGGCTGAGGACCGCCGTGTTCCGCCATTCCTCCATGTACGGCGGCCGGCAGTTTTCGACGTACGATCAGGGCTGGATAGGCTGGTTCGTGCAGAAGGCGGTAGAGATACAGGAAGGGCGGCTGAAGGAGCAGTTCACCATCTCCGGTAACGGCAAGCAGGTGCGCGACGTGCTGCACGCCGAGGACATGGTGGCCCTTTACCTGGCCGCTGCGGACAGGATGGAAGCGCTCAAGGGCAAGGCTTTCAACATAGGCGGCGGCATGCCCAACTCCCTGTCGCTGCTGGAGCTTTTCGCGATGCTCGAGGAGGAGCTGGGGATAAAGATGACCTATACCCGGCTCCCGCCGCGGGAGAGCGACCAGAAGGTGTTCGTGGCCGATATCTCCAGGATAAGCGCCCTTACCGGCTGGGCCCCGAAGGTGGGCAAACGCGAAGGCGTGCGCAGGATGATAGAGTGGGTGAAGAATGGCGATTGAACCGGAACTCAGCATAGTCCTGCCGGCCTACAGGGAGGCCGAGAACCTGGCCGAGATACTGCCGCGGCTTCAGGCGGTGCTGCCGGGGCTGGGGTTCCCCTGCGAGATAATGGTAGTGGACACGATGGCGCCGACCGACGACACGCCGGCCGTCTGCGCCGCCGGCGGGGCCCGTTACGTAAATCGCCGGAACTCCGATCTGTACGGGGACGCGGTGCGTACCGCCATCGCGGAGGCCAGGGGCAGATACGTGCTCTTCATGGACGCCGACGGCAGCCATCCGCCGGAGTTCGTGGCGAAGATGGCCGCGGAGCGGGAGAACTGCGACGTGGTGGCGGCCTCGCGGTACGTGGACGGCGGGGGGACGGACAATCCGCGCGTGCTCATACTGATGAGCCGCGTCCTGAATCTGATCTATTCGGTAGTGCTGAACATAAAGTGCGCCGACATCTCCAACAGCTTCAAGCTGTACCGCCGCGAAAGGCTGGCCTCTCTGCGGCTGTATTGCCGGAACTTCGACGTGATCGAGGAGATACTTTTCAAGATGGTGAAGGCGCGCCCCGATACCAGGATCAAGGAGATCCCGTTCACTTTCGAGCGGCGCAAGTTCGGGGTCACCAAGCGCAACCTGCCGGCTTTCATGCTTTCGTTCGCAGTGACTCTTGTGAAACTTAGGTTCGATATACGGTGATATGAAGACTTCCTGCGTCCCGGGCGAACGTGAACTGGAGCTGCTGGTCTCAGCGGTGCTCGCGGGGCTGCTCGCCTCCGTCGCTTTTCACGCGGCGAAAGCGTTCATCTTCGGCCTGAACGTCTACCCGCACAACACCTTCCTATTCACCCCGCTGGACAGGTTCAACGACTTCATCAACATATACAAGGCTTCGAGGAAACTGGCCCCGTTCTCCTCCGCGGTCAGCGTGTATCCGCCGTTCGCTTACGTCGTGATGTTGCCGTTTACGCTGGTAGGTAAAAAGATCGCCCTGTCCGCCATGCTAGCGGCTTTCACCATCTTCGTCTACCGCTACATGCGGGAGGCCGCCGGGGAGGCGGCCCCCGGTTTCGGCAGGCTCAAGCTAGTCGGCCTGGCGTTCCTCAGCTACCCGTTCCTTTTCGTCTTCGACCGCGCGAATATAGAGGCGATGGTTTTCGTCTTCCTGGCCCTGTTCCTGCGATATTACCAGCGGAACGAGCGCCGGTACAGCGTGTTCTTCCTGGCCTGCGCCATCGCGATGAAGATCTACCCGGCGGCGTTCCTGCTGGTCTTCCTCAGGGACAGGAAGTTCAAGGAATTCCTTTACGCCCTGCTGACGGCGGGGGGGCTGACCTTGCTGGCCATGGCCGTTTTCAAGGGCGGGGCGGAAGCCTCGTACCACGGCTTCATCGCGAACCTGGCCCGCTTTCGAGCGGACTACTTCTTTACAGAGTCTGGCCTGCAGCACAACGCCTCACTGTTCGGCGTGATGCGCCTGGCATACGGCAGGTTCCTGCCCGGGGCCCCGATCCCGGAACTGCTGTACTCAGCGGCCGCCGGCGCTTTCGCCCTGCTCACTTTCTACTATGTGGTATTCCTGCGGGCCGAACTCTGGCGCGTTGTGGCGCTGATTGTCTGCTACATCATCGTCTTCCCGCAGATATCGTTCGACTACAAGCTTATCCACCTCCTGCTGCCGCTGACCCTTTTCCTGCGCAGGCAGGAGCGGCGGGCCTCCGATATGCTCTATCTGGGCCTCTTCGCCCTGATGCTGGTCCCGAAGGATTACGCCCTGATACGGGGCGACATCAGCATAGCCGTGCTGCTGAACCCGGCCATTCTGCTGGCGATGGCGGGGCTCCTCGTCGCAGAAGGCTTCCGCTCCGGGGCGGCGGCGGGGGGGCGCGCATGAGAAGACTGCTTTTAACCGGCGGCAGCGGCTTCATAGGCAGGAACCTGCTGGAGTCTCCGCTGGCCCGAGCGCACGAGATAGCCGCTCCGCGTCACGGCGAGCTGGACCTGCTGGACGAGGACGCGGTGGCGGGCTTCCTGCGGGACGGGCGTTTCGACGCCGTGATACATTCCGCGACCAAGCCCGGGCACCGCAACGCGAAGGAGCCCGGCAAGGTACTCTATGAGAACACCAGGATGTTCTTCAACCTCGCCCGCAACGCGGGACGCTTCGGGAAGATGCTGGTGATCGGCTCAGGGGCGATCTATGACATGCGGCATTACCGGCCTAAGATGAAAGAGGACTATTTCGACGCGCACGTGCCGGCGGACGAGCACGGCCTCTGCAAGTACGCCTGCGGCAAGTACATCGAGAAGGCCGACAATATCACGGACCTGCGCGTCTTCGGCATATACGGCAAATACGAGGATTACGCGATACGCTTCATCTCCAACATGATCTGCAAGGCCCTGTTCGGCCTGCCGCTGACGGTGAAGCAGAACCGCAGGTTCGACTATATCTGGGTGGAGGACCTGGCGCCGGTGCTGGAGCATTTCCTGGAGACCGGCGGCGCGCACAAGGCCTATAACGTGACCCCCGACGAATCGGTGGAACTGCTGGCCCTGGCCAGGCTGGTCCTGAAGGTTTCCGGAAAAGACCTGCCTATAAGGGTCGCGCAGGAAGGGCTGGGGACCGAGTACAGCGGGGACAATTCCCTGCTCAGGTCCGAGATGAAGGGGTTCTCCTTCACTCCCTATGAGACGGCCGTCAGGAAACTTTATGCCTGGTACGAAGGGAGTAAAGGCTCTATCGACAGGGAAGCGCTGCTTTTAGACAAGTGAGAACCACAGCATGATCAAACTATCCGACTACGTAGCCAGAAGACTGACCGAGCACGGCGTGCGCGACGTGTTCATGATCTCCGGCGGCGGGGCCATGCACCTGAACGATTCCGTCGGCAAGTGCAAGGGCCTCCGGTATTTCTGCAATCACCACGAGCAGGCTTCGGCCATAGGCGCGGAAGGCTATTCGCGCGTCTCCGACCGGCTGGGGGTATGCGTGGTGACCACCGGCCCCGGCGGCACCAACAGCCTCACCGGACTGATAGGCCAGTGGCTTGATTCCATCCCCGCGCTCTACATATCCGGCCAGGTGAAGTTCGCGACCACAAAGGCTTCCTGCCCGGAGCTGGGCCTGCGCCAGCTGGGGGACCAGGAGATCAACATCGTGGATATCGTGCGGCCGGTCACCAAGCACGCGGTGATGCTGACGGACCCGTACCGCGTCCGGTACGAGCTGGACAAGGCGATATATCTGGCCACGACGGGGCGTCCGGGCCCGGCGTGGATAGACATACCGATAAACGTGCAGGCGGCGCTGATAGACGAGCGCAAGCTGCCGGCTTTCCGGCCGCCCCCGGCGCGCAAGCCGGACCTGAAGGCCAAGGCCGCCAAGGCCGCGGCCATGCTGAAGGCGGCGAAACGCCCGGTGATAATAGCGGGCCACGGCATACGGATAGCCGGGGCCGAGGACGAGTTCTGGAAGCTGGCCTCCCGGCTGGGCGCGCCCGTGCTGGCCACCTTCGCCGGTTTCGACATAGTCCCCGGCTCCAGCCCGCTCTATTGCGGCCGCATAGGCACCGTGGGCACGCGCGGAGGCAATTTCTCCCTGCAGAACGCCGACCTGGTGCTGTCGCTGGCCTCGCGCAATAACGTGCGGCAGGCCAGCTACGACTGGGCTAATTTCGCCCACCGCGCGAAGAAGATCGTGGTGGACATAGACCCCGCCGAGCTGGCAAAGCCTACGGTGAAGCCGGACCTGGCGGTGAACGCGGACGTGAAGGATTTCATCTCCGGGCTTCTTAAGGACCTTCCCGCCGGAGCCGGCGACCGCTCGGACTGGCTGGGCTGGTGCCGCGAGCGGAGCCGCCGCTACCCGGCGGTGCTGCCGGAATACAGGGGGATGAAGAAACTGGTCAGCCCCTATCATTTCGTGGAGGCCCTGACCTCCGCGCTCAGGCCCTCGGTGCCCGTGGTGGCCGGCAACGGCTCGGCCTGCGTCTGCCTGTTCCAGGCCGGCGTGGTCCACAAGGGACAGCGGCTGTTCTGGAACTCCGGCTGCGCCTCGATGGGCTATGACCTGCCTGCCGCCATAGGGGCCTGCCTTGGCGCCGGGAGAAAGGAGACGGTCTGCCTGGCAGGGGACGGCAGCATAATGATGAACCTGCAGGAGCTGGCCACCGTGGCCCATTACCGCCTGCCGCTGAAGATCTTCGTGCTGAACAACGACGGTTACGTGTCCATACGCCAGACCCAGGAGAATTTCTTCAACGCGCGCTACGTGGCCTGCGACAGCGGTTCCGGGGTCGGCTTCCCGGACTTCCCGGCCGTCGGCGCCGCCTTCGGGCTGAAGACCGAGGTGATAGACTCGGTGCGCGGGATGGAGGCGAAGATAAAGAGGGTCATGTCGGCGAAGGGGCCGGTGCTCTGCGACGTGCGCCTGCCGGCGGACCACAAGTTCGTCCCCAAGCTTTCCTCCGAGAAGAGGCCGGATGGCAGCATGGTCTCAAAGCCCCTGGAGGACATGTGGCCGTTCCTCGACAGGGAGGAGTTCCGCCAGAACATGATAGCCGGCTGACGGGAGATATTATGAGAAAAGCTCTGATACTGGGCGGCGACGGCGGGATAGGTTCCGCGATCTGCCGCGAGTTCCGGCGCAACGGCTGGAAGGTGCTGGCCCCCGCGATAAAGGAGTGCGACCTCTCCAGCCCGGATTCGGTCGAGAGGTATCTCGCGGCCAACGCCGGGGCGTTGAAGGGCGTAGACGCTCTGGTGCACAGCGCGGGCATCAATGAGCCGGGGCCCTTCGAGAAGATAGGCATGGCGGATTTCGAGCGGATAGCCCAGGTGAACACCTTCTCTTTCGTGCGCGTCATGCAGCATTTCGCCCCTCTGTTCAAGAAGAAGCGCCGCGGACATATCCTGGCCATATCCTCTCTCTATGGAGGATTTTCGCGCGCTGGCCGCATGCCGTACGCGCTTTCCAAGCACGGGCTGAACGGCGCGGTGAAGACGGCGGCGCTGGAGCTGGGCCCTTACGGCGTGATCGCGAACACGCTTTCGCCCGGTTTCGTGGATACGCCGCTTACCCGCAAGAACAACGGCCAGGCGGTCATACGCTCTTTCGAGGAGCGGATACCGCTGGGCTTCCTCGCCGCGCCGGCCGACATCGCCAGGGCCGCCTACTTCCTCTGCTCGCCGCAGAACACCTACATCACCGGCCAGGACATAGTGGCCGACGGCGGCTACTCGGCCGGGGGGTTCCAGAAATGAGGAACTCATTTTCTGTGGGAACGAAGAAATTCCGGGTGCCGGCCGGCTTCGCCGCTTGGCGCTCCTGCGTGATAAACTCCGTGCCTTCCCCGTACCCGGTGAAGGTGGACCAGGCCGGCCCCGCCGCGCAGGTGGCCGCGCTGCTGGCGGAGAACCCCGGCAACCTGCTGCTGGCCGACAGGCGGGTCTGGGAACTGCACCTGAAGGGCCTGAAGGTGGACCGCAGCCGCGTCTTTTTGGCGCCGGCCACGGAGAGCTTCAAGACGCAGGCCGGCATATTCAGGGTGGTGGACTTCCTGGCGCGGCGCGGCTTCACGAAAAAGGAGAAGCTGATAGTCGTGGGCGGCGGGATAATAGAGGACGTCGGCGCCTTCGTGGGCGCGGTATATAAACGCGGGATAGACTGGGTCTATTTCCCGACCACGCTGCTGTCGATGTGCGACAGCTGCATAGGCGGCAAGACCGGCATAAACTACAAGAAGGCCAAGAACCAGCTGGCGCTCTTCTCCGCGCCGCGCGCGGTGGTCATCAACCCCGCCTACCTCGGCACCCTGCCCTACCGGCACGTACTTTCCGGCCTCGGAGAGGCCCTGAAGCTGCATATCACCGGCGGGGGGGGGGCGTTCCGCAACTACGCCGCCAACGTGGACGCCGCGCTGAAGATGGACCTGCCGGCCCTCGTGCGGATCATCAAGGGCTCCCTGACGATAAAGCGGCTGGTGGTGGAATACGACGAGTTCGAGAAGGACGTCAGGCGCTCGATGAACTACGGCCACACGGCGGGCCACGCGCTCGAGGTGATGTCCGGCTACCGCATCTCGCACGGCGAGGCCGTGACCGTCGGCATGATCGTAGCCAACGAGCTGTCCCGGCGGATGGGGCTCCTGTCCGCCGCGAAGGCCGGGCTCCTGGAAGGCGGCATGATGAAGCTGCTCGCGCCGGGGACCAGGCGGGAACTGGCGCGCGTGCGCACCGGACAGCTGGCCGCGCTGCTGTTGAAGGACAAGAAGACGCAGGGAAAGAAGGCCAATTTCGCGCTGATAGAGGACCTCGGCAGGATGAGGATGGTCCCTGTTGCCATCGACGCTTCGCTCTGCGGCGCCATCTCGGAGATATTGGCGGAGAAGTTCAGATAGATGCCGAAGATAATACTGGTCGATCTCGGCGCCTCGCGCATAAAATCCGCGCTCGCGGACCTGCGCACCGGCACCATTACCCTGGAGCGCAGCCAGCCTTCGCTGCCCCCGCTCGGCGCGGCGGGCACGTTCGAGGTGCCTGCCGGCCTCCTGGTCCGTAAATTCAGGGAGATCTGCTCCTCATACGCCGAAGAGGCGCGTGGGGGAGTGGAAGGCGTGGTGCTGTGCTCGGAGATGCACGGCTTCGCGGTGGCCGGCCCGGACGGCCGTTTTAAGACCGGCTATATAAGTTGGAAGGACGCCAGAGGTCTGGCCGCGCTGAAAGGAGTTTCGGCGCTGGACCTGGTCTCGCGCGGCCTGGGAGCCGGGTTCCGTGCCGCTACCGGGATGACGCTGCGCCCGGGTCTCCCCTATGTGAACGCCTTTCATCTGGCGCGCGCCCGGGTCCTCCGTACGGGAGACAGGATACTCTCGCTGCCGGAGCTCCTTACGTACCGGGGAGGCCGCCCTGCCGGCGCGCATGAGACCATGACGGCGGGACTGGGCTTCTACGACATCTACCGCGGAGGGACATCCGCCCGGCTGGCCGATTTCTTCAGACGGGAGACAGGTGTTTCGCCGGAACTGGCGGAGCCGGCCGGCACTGGCGCATGCGGCTTCGTGCGCTGCGGGGACCGGGAACTGCCTGTCTTCCCTGGCCTGGGAGACCACCAGTGCGCGGTGCTCGGCGCCGGGAACGGCCCCGATACCGTTTCAGTGAATATGGGCACCGGGTCCCAGGTCTCGATCCTTTCCAGGAAAAGGGAGCCCAGGCGTAACCAGCAGCGCCCGTTCTTCGACGGCTATCTGTTGAGCACGATAACTCATATTCCCGGAGGGCGCGCCCTCAACGAGTTCACCGGCTTCCTGCGGAGCACGGGGGAGCTGTTCGGAGCCGGACGACCGGACGTGTGGAAGGTCCTGGCCGGGATAAGCCGCGCCGAGGCGGAGGCCTCAACGCTGAATTTCGACCTGGGGATCTTCCCGGGGGCCTGGGGCGGGACCGGCGCCGGGGCAGTGGGCGGGATGACCGAAGGCTCGCTGACCCCGAGGAACTATCTGGCGTCGCTGCTCAGGTCTTTCGCGGCGCAGTACTGCGCGGCGGTAGCGGAGCTGCGGCCTCCGGCGGGCCGCCCGGCGCTGCTGAGCGGGGGGGTTTCGCAGAGGCTCCCGCAGCTGGCCGGGCTGATAGCGGGCGGTACGGGCCGCAGAACGCGGATCTCCGCCGAGCGGGAAGAGACCTTCGCCGGGCTGAGGGCGGCCGCCGCGGTATATTCGGGAAGGTCTGACAGTTTTATCAAAGCAGTCAAAAAGTACAGACAATGGAGGAAGCGGAAATGAGAGACATCTTCGAGGAACTTTTCGTGCTGGAGGTGGCCAATAACCACTGGGGGAAGCTCTCCCGCGGTCTGAAGATCATAGACGAGTATTCCAAGATCGTCAGGTTCAACAACGTCCGGGCCGCCATCAAGCTGCAGTTCCGCGACGTGGACAACTTCATCCACAAGGATTTCATGAAGCGCACCGATATCCGCTACATCAAGAAGACCCTCGACACCAAGATGTCGAAGGACCACTTCGCCAAAATGATGGGGGCGGTCAAGAAGGGCGGCTGCATACCCATGGTGACGCCTTTCGACGAGAAGTCGGTGGACACCGCGGTCGAGCTCGGAGCCGAGATCCTGAAGATAGCCAGCTACGACATCAACGACTGGTTCCTGCTGGAGAAGATAGCCTCCGTTAAGAAGCCGGTTATAGTCTCTACCGGCGGCACCTCTCTGAAGGACATAGACGACATCGTCACGTTCTTCTCCAACCGCAACATCCCGCTGGCCATCAACCACTGCGTATCCCTCTACCCGAGCGAGGATTGCGAGCTTCACATCAACCAGATAGATTTCCTGAGGCGCCGCTATCCGGAGCACGTCATAGGGTTCTCTACGCACGAGTACCACGACTGGCAGGCCTCGATAATGATGGCCTACGCCAAGGGCGCGCGCACTTTCGAGCGCCACGTGGATATCGACGACGACGGGATCCCGGTGTCGCCTTACTGCTCCGTGCCGCACCAGGTGGACACCTGGTTCAAGGCTTTCCATAAGGCCAAGGAGATGTGCGGCGGCAGCTGCACCGAGAAGCGCGTCCCCAGCGAGAAAGAAGTGGCCTACCTGGACGCGCTCGTTCGCGGCGTCTACGCAAAACGCCGCCTGCCGAAGGGCCACAAACTGTCGGAGGACGACGTCTATCTAGCCGTGCCGCTGCAGAAAGGCCAGATATCCTGCCGCGAGTTCATGGCGGGCGAGGTGCTGCTGAAGCACTGCGAGAAGGACCAGGCGCTGATGATAGACATGATAGACAGTCCCTATGCCGGGAACGAATCTCTCAAGCGGCTCATTTACAAGAGGGGGATCTGAAGCCGGTGGCCCGGAAGTTCGACAATATCATCTTTGACCTGGACGGTACCCTCGTCGATTCCTCGGGAGACATCGGGGATTGTCTGGCGCTGGCCTTTTCCGGTACTCCCGGCGCGGGTGCTTTCTCGCGGCTGGAGAAAGCATGGCTCGGCCTGCCGCTGAAGGAGATAGTCTCCGCCGCCAGCCCCGGGCTGCCGGCCGAGCGCGCCAGGGCGGTATGTCTGCGGTTCAGGGAGATATACGACGCATCAGAGTATCCTCGGACGGGTCTGATGCCCGGGTCCGCCGCGGCCCTGGCCGCGCTGGCGGGGGGCGGGAAGGCGCTGTTCGTGGCCACTAATAAACCTCTAAAACCCACCCTTCGCATCGCCGGGCAGCTTAAGATCTCGCCGTTCTTCCGGGAGATAGCCTGTCCCGATCTGCTGGCCGGAAGGCAGATGACCAAAAGCGGCATGCTGGCCTTCCTGATAGATAAATGGGGGCTGGAGCCCTCCGCGACGCTGATGGTGGGGGATACCGAGCCCGACGTGGCGGCCGCGCGCGCCAACGCGCTCGGCTGCGCCTACTATGCCGCGGGCTACGGCGGGAGAGAGCTGGGCCGGGCGCTGCGCCCGGATATCTTGCTGGAGGATATGGGGTTGCTGCCCTCCCTTCTCTGATATGCTTACGATTTTCTGGGATAACAGGTTCCTGCGCTTCCTGCTGGTGGGGGCGCTGAACACGGCTTTCGGCTATTCTGTCTTCGCTCTGTTCATCTATGCCGGGCTGCATTATTCCCTGGCGGCGTTCCTGGGAACGGCGGTCGGCGTCATGTTCAATTTCAAGTCCACGGGCAGGATAGTGTTCGGCAACAGGGATGACCGCCGCATCTTCAGGTTCGTCGCCGTCTACGGCGTGGTATACCTGGTCAACGTCCTGGCGCTGAAGTTGCTGGCCGCGGCGGGGATGAACCTGTACGCGGCCGGCGCGGTATTGCTGCTGCCGCTCGCGGCGCTGTCCTTTTTCTTGAACAAGACTTTGGTTTTCCAGGGGGAGAGATGAAATTGGTCAGTATTGTCACGGCCTGTTATAACGAGGAAGAGAACGTCGGAAAGCTCTGCTCCGCGGTAAGGGAGGTCTTCTCCGGCCTTGGGGGCTACTCGTACGAGCATCTATTCATAGACAACGCGTCGGAGGACGGGACCTTCGCGGCGCTCAAGCGCGAGGCGGCGGCCGACAAACGCGTCAAGATCATCCGCAACTCCCGCAATTTCGGGCATATACGCTCCCCTTTCCATGCCCTGCTCCAGGCCAACGGTGACGCCGTGATATCGCTGAGCGCGGACTTCCAGGACCCCCCTGCCCTTATCGCGGATTTCCTGCGGTTGTGGGAGTCGGGCAGCATGATAGTCGCCGGAGTAAAGACACGCAGCGAGGAATCTCCGCTGCTTTTCCGCCTCCGTCAGTACTCCTACGGCCTGATGAACAGGATATCGGAAGTGCGCCA
The DNA here is from genome assembly GCA_021811405.1 of bacterium. Taxonomy (GTDB): domain Bacteria; phylum Elusimicrobiota; class Elusimicrobia; order Elusimicrobiales; family UBA9959; genus UBA9959. Next base: position 12,431 of record JAJZOZ010000012.1, read on the forward strand.
TGTCGAGAATTTCACCGGTTTCGGGCTTTACGACAGAAGGGTGATAGATATCCTGCGCGGCATAAACGACCCGTATCCTTACTTCAGAGGCCTGATAGCCGACATCGGATTCGAGATAGCGAAAGTGGAATACAAGCAGCCCGCCCGTCGCTCCGGGGTTACCAAGAACAACTTCTATTCTCTGTACGACATGGCGATGCTCGGGTTCACCAACTATTCCAAGATCCCTCTGCGCGCGGCGACCTTCCTGGGTTTCATAATGTCGGTACTGAGCCTCTTCGTGGCTTTCGTCTATCTGGTATACAAGCTGATCTACTGGGAGCAGTTCTCGCTGGGCATGGCCCCGGTGGTAATCGGCCTCTTCTTCATGTTCTCCGTTCAACTCCTCTTTCTGGGCATCGCCGGCGAGTATATATGCTCCATACATACCAAAGTGCTGAGGCGTCCGTTGGTGATCGAGGCGGAAAGGGTGAATTTCTGAAAACTATGCAGGAATCCAGAGATAAAAAACTGGCGTTGCTCCTGTTCCAGGCCGCCATCGCTTTCTCCGGTCTGGGTGCATTGGCATGGCAGTCCGGCGAACGGCTGAAGAACCTGCTGCTGTCCGCACCTTTCGACGGGGTCATCGCATGGACACTGCCTTTCTATCATCCCTACCAGAACTCCCTGCTGAACTATGCGCTGCTCTGCCTCGTGATGTCCGTGGCCGGTCTGTCCGTTTATTTCCTGCTGGCCGGTACGGAGAGGCTTGAGGACGTCGTTTCTGCCCAGGAACCGCGCCATGCCTGGACAACGGTCGCGATCTGCGTCTTTTTCGCCGCGGGAAGACACTATATGCCACGCGAGCTGATGTTTCTGTCCTTCTTCCTCTCCCCAGGGTTAGCGCATCTCTCGTTGGCAAATATTAGGCCTTTCCTCCCAGTTGCCTCCGCGGTCCTTCTGCTCGGTCTCTGTCTCGAGCCGGTCCGAGTGTCCACGGGCAGGGTATTGCTGATGAACGAGTACCCTGACCTGAACGAGGAGACCATGATGGCGGGGCACTACGTGCTGAACCGGGATTTTCTGGTGGACATTTCCACGTCTTCCCAGGCCGCCGCTGAGTTCATGAAGAAGAACATCTACGAGTATTCCCACCAGAACATGGGCCGTGGACAGCTTAACCATATCGGACATGTCCTGAACCCGCTGAGCGAGTACGAGGCGGGCAAGCCGCGTTCCGCGATATTCATGCAGTACGGTTTTGGGAACACCATGCTTTTCCGCTGGACGATGGAACTCTTCGGCGGCCTTTCTCTCCACAACTACTACAAGTGCTACTGGTATTACGTGCTGTACTATATGCTTTTCGCGGCGGCCGCGGTTCTTATCTTCAGGGACACCTCTTACATCTTCTTCGCGCTCTGCGGCCTTGCTGGCTCGGCTTTCGCCTGCAACTATGTGGGCTTCATACTGGCGCCGGGTATAATCCCGACCATACATTTCGCTGATGTCCTGGTCCTCCTGCTTTTGCCGGGATTCTTCGCCAGGCCAGGCTACGGGAAGGCCGCCATGCTGGCCCTGCTCGCCTTCGGGGCCGTATTCCTTAACCGCCAGTTCGGCGCCGTGCTGGCGTTATCAGCCGGCGCAGCCGCGGCGCTCTATTTCGCGGAGAATTTCAGCATCAGACGCGCGGCTCCGGCTGTAGCGGCCTGTCTGGTGCTCCCTGCCGCTGCCGTGCTGTTCTCCGTGCTTTCCGCCGGAGGTAGTGCCGGTTCCGACGCGATGGCGCAGTACCTGTCCGGCTTCCTGTCTTTCAGGCCACCGGGGAAGGTGGTGGACATGACCGTAGTCTACCTGGCGCTCTCCTACCTGTTCCTGTTCCGGCTCAAGCCGGCGCGTTCGGCCGCTAAATATCTATATGTATTCGTCTTCCTGTACGCCCAGGGTATGTTGTTCTATTTCTACTGGTCCGGCCTGCTGAACCACCTCCCGATGGCCGCGCCGTTCCTGTGTCTGCAGCTTTTCTTGATGTTCAGGATGGTAGAGAAGAGAGAGGTCGAGCTGCCAGAGGTGTTCCGTGACTGGCTGCCTTACGCCAGGGGAGTTGCCGGCGGGATCGTGTTCCTGCTGATGCTCAAATTCCTGTTCTTCTTCTATTCCGGGCCGTTCGGAATGCTGGAATTTAGCCGCATTTTCGGCGTTCATCGCACCTACAACTGGAGTTTCGAGAGGGCGAGGGTGGAATCTACTACCGACCCGGCCCCGCTGCGGGCGGCGGTAGAGCTGCTGCGGAAATATTCCGGTGCGGAGAACGGGATAGTGATGGTTTCGCGCTATGACAACCTTGTGCCTTTCCTGGCAGGTAAATACAATAGGCTCCAGTTCTTCGACCTATCCTGGTATCTCACCACGGAGAGCCGGCTGAACGCCGTCGTCTCCCGTCTGTGCGCCGAGAGACCAGAGTACCTTTTTGTCGATACCGATATCGACGCGAACCCGTCGGATCAGCTGGCGAAGCTTTTTGCCGGGCCGCCCCATGATACGGAGAGAGCTTCTAGATTCGGACGACTTGAAGGCCTGCGGCGTGTCTTCGACTCTATTTCCGGCGACTACCGACTGAAAGAGGCAGGGCAGTTGATCTCCGTATATGAGCGTGTGCGCAGATAGGTCGCATTTACTCCCCGGGCCTTCCTATTATTTAATAAAATATTAGCAGCCTTTACCCGCGGCTCAGGCCGCGGTAAGGTATATTGCATGAGAGGATCTGCATGAGAGTTTTTTTGACCGGTGGCGCGGGGATGGTGGGCAGGAACATCCTGGAGCATCCCGCGGCTAAAGAGAAAGAGTTCTTCGCCCCGACGCTGCACGAGTTGAACCTTTTCGACTACGCGGCCGTGAAGTCGTACATAGAGAAAGTGAGGCCTGACATCATAGTGCACGCGGCAGGGCGCGTCGGCGGCATACACGCTAATATGGCCAACCCGGTCGCCTTCCTGCTCGAGAACCTTGACATGGGCCGCAATCTTGTCTGGTCTGCCCGGCAATGCGGAGTGAGGAACCTTATAAACCTCGGCAGCTCCTGCATGTACCCGCGCAACGCGCCCAACCCTCTCAGAGAGGAGATGGTGCTGCAGGGGGAGTTGGAGCCTACCAACGAGGGCTACGCCCTGGCCAAGACCGTGGTGGCGAGGCTCTGCTCCTATATTTCCCGGGAAGCCCCGGACTACCGTTACCGGACGCTCATACCCTGCAACCTATACGGCCGCTGGGACAAGTTCTCCCCGGAGCACTCGCACATGATCCCCGCGGTGATACGCAAGCTGCATCTGGCTAAAGCGCGTAGGGAGCGTACTGTCGATATATGGGGCGACGGCACCGCCCGCCGGGAGTTCATGTATGCCGGCGATCTGGCCGACTGTGTGCACCGGGCCATGGAGAACTTCGATTCGCTCCCGGACCTGATGAACGTCGGACTGGGCGGGGACCATTCCGTTAACGATTATTACGGGGCGGTCGCAGAGGTTGTGGGGTACGATGGGACGTTCTCGCACGACCTTTCGAAGCCGGCGGGCATGGCCCGCAAACTGGTGGATATTTCCCGGCTGCAGGACTGGGGTTGGAAGGCGCGGACGCAGCTGAAGGACGGGATCGCGGCGGCCTATGAATTTTTTAAGGCCAATTACGGAGACGAAAAATGATACCGCTGATGAAAAATACGTTCCTTAACGAGTACGAGACCAAGAAAGAGCTGGTCGATTTCATCCTCAAGGCCAAGATATTGAGCATGGGAGAGAAGTGCCTCGAGTTCGAGAAGGCATTCGCTAATTACCAGGGCCGCAGGCACTGCGTCCTCTTCAACAGCGGCGGCAGCGCCAACCTGGCCTTGCTCCAGGCCCTGAAGAACCTGGGCCGTCTGAAGGACGGGGATACGGTCGGTTTTTCGGCTTTGACATGGTCCACCAACGTGATGCCTGTGCTGCAGCTGGGCATGAAGGCCGTGCCAGTGGACTGTGAGGCGCAGACGCTCAACTGCATGGCCGCCAATCTGGCTGAAACGCTGAAGAAGGTTAAGTTGAGCGCCTTTTTTATAACTAACGCGCTCGGATTTGCCGGAGATCTTGGAGAGATCCGCGAGGTATGCCGCAAGAACGGCGTGCTGCTTATAGAGGATAACTGCGAGTCCCTCGGGACAGAACTCCCTGACGGGAAGACCGGGAACTTCGGGATCGGCTCCACTTTTTCCTTCTTCGTGGCGCACCATATGTCCACGATCGAGGGCGGCTGCTGCTGCACGGACGACGACGAACTAGACGAGATGCTGCGCATTACCCGCGCCAATGGCTGGGACCGTAACCTCAATTTTGCGGCTCAGCGCCGTCTGCGCGAAAAGCACGGAGTGAAGAGCGAGTTCGAAGCGAAGTACACTTTCTACGATCTGGGGTTCAATCTGCGCCCCACGGAGATAACGGGCTTCCTGGGCCTGACACAGCTTAAATATCTAAAGGAGAACTGCGAGGTCAGGCAGAAGAACTTCCTCGCGCTTGAGGAGGAGGTCCTCAATAACCCCGACCTGCTCCCGATGAAGCGAGGGCACCTCTCCTTTCTTTCCAACTTCGCCTTCCCCGTGATCTGCAGGTCGCGGGAGATCAGGGCGAAGTATATCGAGCAGTTCTCCGGGGATGGGGTGGAGATCCGCCCAGTGATAGCCGGCAACATGCAGCGACAGCCCTTTTATGCCAAGTACGTGGGAGATAGTTTCGACCTGAAGGGCGCTGAATTCCTGCACGAGTGCGGATTCTACTTCGGGAATTATCCGGAGCTTACTGCTTCGGACCTGGATATGCTCAAGAGCTGTCTGAGGAAGTACTGAGGACGCCGGCTGGATGCACAGAAGGTGGAACAAGAAGATATTGAACGTCCTGATGCAGTGGAACTATTGCGACAGGAGGCGCGGCCCCGCCGCGGACCGCGCGGTCTGGCACGATAACATCGCCAAGCTTGCTTCTTCGGCGGAAGTCTTTTACTACGACGATTACATCGCGGATCTTCCCGAGCTGCGCCGCAAAGTGCTTCAGCGCGCCGAGGCCCTCGGCCCCGACCTCATCTTCTGGCCGTCGTTCACTGACCAGTTCGACGCCGCCACGCTGGACGAGATGAAGCGCCGCTGGGCTACGGCCGTATGGTTCGGTGACGATACTTGGCGCTTCGACGACTATTCTTCCAAGTTGTCGCCTCATATAACCTATCCGCTTACCACTGACCCGTTCTGCGTGGGAAAGTATCGCAGGATAGGAGTGGAGCCTATACTTACCCAGTGGGCCGGGCAGAGATTCGGACCGGACCGCCCGCCGTTGCCTGCGGGGGCGGATTTTAAGTACCAGGTTTCTTTCGTAGGCAGCAGGGATTACTCCAGGGATTGGTTCATCTGGGAGTTGGGAAAGCGCGGGATAAAGGTGGAATGTTTCGGGGGAGGCTGGCCGAACGGAAGGCTTCCCGACGAGGATATGGAGCGGGTGTTCAACTCCAGCCGGATAAACCTGAACCTCTCCAATAGCGTGCCGAGGGATGTTCGCTGCGTTCTCAGGAATCCCAAGAACGTGCTGCGCTATCTGCGCGGTCGCAAGGCGGCGGAACAGGTGAAGGCCCGCAACTTCGAAATACCCCTTGCCGGCGGCTTCCAACTGAGCAATTACGCGATAGGGCTGGATCATTACCTGGATATAGGGCGGGAAGTCGCGGTCTTCACTGCTCCCGATGACTGCGCTGAACAGATCCATTATTTTCTGGCCAACGAAAACTTGCGGCATGCCGTCGCCGTCGCCGGCTACACGCGCGCTTCGCGTGAGCACACCTACCTGGCAAGGTTGGAGTCCGTGTTCGCCAGGATATGGCCATGAAGGAACTGGCCCTCTGGGTCTCGGCGCCCTACGCGGGCGACAGGATATTCGATCCTTCCAGTCCGCTAAACCGCGACGATTGCCTTTCCTCCGCCAGGATGCTACGCGCTCTCCTGCGTGAGCGCGGATGGGACTGCCATACCCAGGACCATTACCTGGCCGCCGGCGACGTCCCCGACGCGGTGCTGTTCAACGATATTCCCGGTGAGGGCGTGCGTCGCGCGTTGGGGCCGTGGTATCCCAGGGTACGTAAGTTCGCAGTGCTGCTGGAGTGCGAGGCAATAAAGCCGGAGAACTGGCGCCCCGGCGCCCATGAGCCATTCGAGGCTGTCTTCACGTGGGACGAGCGATACGTGGACGATAGAAAATATTTCAAGGCAAATTTTTCCGTGCCTTTCCCGTCCCAGGCAGACTCCGATCCGGCAGGCCGGCCGGGGTTCTGCGTGATGATAACAGCCAACAAGAGCAGTCGCCACCCGCTGGAACTCTATTCGGAGCGCAAAAGCACCGTCAGGTGGTTCGAACGCAACCGGCCGGGAAAGCTGGACCTTTACGGCATGGGGTGGGAGCGGAGGCTCTTCGAAGGGACGCTGCGCCCGCTTAACCGCCTTTCGCCGCTGACCAGGCTGTTTGCCGAGAAGTTCCCGTCCTACCGTGGTCCCGTGGACCGCAAGCTTCCGGTGCTGCGTAAGTACAAATTCGCCATCTGTTACGAGAACGCCAGGGAAATATCCGGCTATATCACGGAAAAGATATTCGACGCTCTCTTCGCCGGTTGCGTGCCGGTATACTGGGGTGCTCCGGATATAGCGCGGTTCGTGCCGGAGTCGTGCTTCATAGACAGGCGCCGCTTCCGCGACAATGAGGAGCTGTGTCTGTACATGGAACACCTCCAGGAGGACAGCTACCTGGGCATGCTGTCCGCCGCCGCGGAATATGTTCGCGGCGCCGGTACGGGTCCGTTCTCGGACAGGGCCTTCGCCGCGGCAGTGGCCGGGAGGATCTGTGCGGGGTGACGCCGTGGTGCTTGTCGCGGGCCGTTTCGTACAGGCATTGCTGACGATAGCCGGCTTCCGCGTGCTGACAGCCCTGCTGTCTCCGGCGGAAGTCGGCAACTATTACCTGATAATTTCGGTCGCTTCCCTGTTCAGCATGTTCCTGATCAGTCCGGTGGGCATGTACGTCAATCGCCGTTTCTTTGCCTGGTATGACGAACGGTCCCTCACCGCGCATTTCCTCGGTTATAACGCCTACGCCGCCGCGGTATCGCTGCTGGCCTTTCTCTCGGCGCTGGCGGCCTGGCGTTTCGCCGGCGTGGGGGCGGGACTGAACGGGCCGCTCTTCGCGTTCCTGGTCGCGGCGTACATCTATGTCCTTAACTGGAATCAGAATTACATTCCGGCCCTCAATACTCTCGGTTACCGCAGGGATTTCGTGCTGCTCACGCTGGTCACTGTAGGTCTTGCGCTGGCTTTCTCCGCCCTCTTCTCTGTCGTGCTTTCCCGTGGGGGAACGGAGTGGATGGCCGGGTTAATAGTGGCCAACGGCGCGGCGACGCTTGCTGCGGCCCGGATATTGTATGGTAAGTTGCGGGAGGATGCTCCGGGTCACTTTGACTTCCGCGGGTTGGCCTCCCGTCCGGCGTTAGACGCTATCGGCGCGTTCGCGCTGCCGCTTGCCGGCGCTTCCTTCTTCATGTGGGCGCAATCACAGTCGTACCGCGTGATAGTCGAGCGTCTCGACGGGGCCGAACTGCTCGGCTATATGGCGGTTGGATTCAGCATCGCCACCAGCGTGGCCGGCATCATGGAATCGCTGGTGCAACAGCTGTACCTGCCGGCCTTTTACCGTCGGATAACCTCCGGCGGCAAGGACGAGCGCCGTGCGGCCCTGGCGGAGCTTGCCGCCAAGAGCGTGCCGGTCTACCTGGTGTACCTCTTCTTTATCGCCGGCAGCGCCGAGCTGCTTGTCAGGACCCTGGTCTCACCAAAGTATCGCGATGTGTTCGTTTACGCGCGTTACGGCGCTTTCGTGGAGTTCTTCAGGATGGCCACGAACGTGCTGGCCGCAGCCGCCCATTCCGAGATGCGGACCCGCAGCCTGGTGAGGCCGTATCTGATCGGCGGCATAACGGCGGCCGTCCTGGTATATTTTTCGGCCGTATCCGGCCGGCCAGGAACGTACGTGCCGCTGGCGCTGCTGCTTAGCGGCGGCGTGACTTTTTTCTCCATGCAACGCGCTATTCTGCCGATAATAGAGTTCAGGCTTGACCTCCGCGCATTGGCCGCGCCAGCTGTCGGTTCCCTTGGACTCCTGGCTTTCTCCTTCATTCATCCCGCGGGTACGCTGGGCACTCTTGGCTTGCTGGGGCTTTCCGGCTGCTACTTTGCCGGCATGCTCTACTGGACTTCGCGTAAGTGGCTGCGGAACGTGCCTAGCAACCCCCTCAGCGGGCCGAAAGCGGAGACCGAGAATATGTCGCCTGCGGAACCGGAGGCTTTATGACAGGGACGCGCGAGCCGCTGGTCAGCATCTGCGTCCCGGCCTATAACGCCGAGAAGACGTTGCGCGATACTCTGGATTCAATCGTCGGGCAGAGCTATCGGAATATCCGCGTGGTAGTCTCCGATAACGCTTCGTCGGATTCTACCCCGGAGATGGTCGCCGAGTACGCGAAGGCCGATCCCCGAGTGACCATCTCGCGCCTTGCCTCCAACATAGGCGGGGAAGGGAACTTTTCCGAGTGCATAAGGCTGGGCGAGGGGGAATATACCGCTATCTATCATTCCGACGACGTCTATGATCCGGAGATGGTCCGCCGGTCGGTCGAGGCTCTGGAAAATGCGCCGGAGGCCGCGGCGGTATTCGTGATGGCCAGCGGCATAGACGAGCGCGGGCGCGAGGTGAGGCGCTACCGCTTTCCGGATGATATCCGCCCTGACCCGGACGGCCTATACCGCTTCCCCGCGCTCTTGAAAGCGGTGCTGAAGTACGGCAACTTTTTTTTCTGCCCCGGCGTAATGGTGCGAACGCGCGTTTACAAAGAGACGGTAGGCACCTGGGACGTAGGGCGCTACAAGACATCTTCGGACCTGCATGTGTGGTTCCGCATATTCGAGAAGTTCCCTGTGGCCGTGATAGACGAGCCGCTGCTTCATTACCGGCTGGCCACCGCCAGCTACAGCTACAATCTGGCCAGGAGCCGTACATGGAGGCCCGACATCTTCCTTCTGCTTGATGATTATGTCAGCAATCCCCGCGGCGTGGCGCTTTCCGGCTCCGACTTGATGAATTACCGGCTGCAGGAACTGCTAGATAACATACGCAGAGCTTTCAATTTTCTGCTGCAGGGAGAGCGGGGCCAGGGCCTGCGGATGCTGTCCGGGCTTTTCAATCCGGCGGTGGCCGCTTTCGCCATGAAGAGCGCTTATCATTTGAAGGTCATGCTTTTCGGCTGGACGGTGCTTTTTTTGCACTTTATCCCGCTCCCCGGCCTTGTCAAGGAGAAGCTGTTCAAACTGAGATACGGCGGGTAGCTGCGGGAATGTTTTACGGAGAGGCGATACTCTCAGGAGCTGGAACATTGGGGATATGAAATTAGCCGTTCTTAATCTGACCGGAGGCGGGGCCAGCGTCGGCTACCGGCGCTACGTTTCCGCCGTGCTGCCGAGGCTGGCGGCCTTCGATGAGGTCGAGAAGGTCCTCTGCGCCTCGCCTGCAGCTCTCGGAGTCGAGGGATGGCTGGAGCCTTCCCCGAAGATAAACTTTGCCCGCTGCGAGCCGTTCCGTTTCCTGCGGCATTCCCCGGACCCCGGGCTTAAAGCCGCCCTGGACGCGTTCGGCCCCGACCTGATCTTCGTTCCTCTTGAGCGCTATATCGACTACAAAGGCCTCCCGGTAGTGACCGTTCTCCACAACATGGCGCCGCTGGCCGGCGTCCCCACTGGCGGCGGCCTGAAGGAGCTTCTCAAGGCGGCGGCGCAGAAGCATGAAACGAAACTGGCAGTATCACGGGCCGCGGCGGTGATGGCGCCCAGCGATTTTGTGAGGGATTTCCTAATCGCGAAGGCCGGAGCCGCAGCCGGGAAGGTTCACACCGCGCATTTCGGTCCCAGCCCGGTCACGGCCAGTCCTTCGCGCCCTAAAGGGCTGGGGGACGCGACGGGGAAGTTCATCTTTACGGCGGGCTCCATGGAAAGGTACCGCGGTCTGGAGGACCTGATAGAGGCTATGCCGGCGCTCAAGGCGGCCGTGCCGGGAATAATACTGGCCGTGGCCGGCTCAGCAAGGCCCGCTACGCGGTATTACCTGGAGGAGTTGAAGGAACTGGCTCTCAAGCGCGGGGCGGGGGGCGATGTTTTCTGGCTGGGAAGCCTGCCGGACGAGGAAATGGCCTGGTGCTACGCCAGTTGCTCCGCTTTCGTGATGACAAGCCGCATGGAGTCTTTCGGCTTTCCCGCGCTCGAGGCAATGCAGCACGGCTGCCAGTGCGTTTCAGCAGCTAGCCCCTGCCTGCCGGAAATGTTCGGTGAGGCCGCAGTCTACTATCCGCCCGGAGACCATGCCGCGCTGTCGGCCCGGGTGGCGGAGGTCCTTTCACGGGACGCATCTGCAAAGGGGAGGGCCTCTGCTCTGGCGCTGGAGCGCGCAGGGAAATTCTCCTGGGATGGGACCGCCTCGCGCACCCTGGACGTGCTGCGGAAGGCCGCTTCCGGCGCTTAGACGGGTAGTCCCTGTAAATATAATTTGTTATTATTAATTGCCGGATTTGTATTTTCCAGGTCATGGGATGGCTGAATCACATCGCATACTGATATTGGGCGGCGCGGGAACGCTGGGGCACAAGCTCTGGCAGACGCTGCCGGCCCGCTTCCCGGGCACGTTCGTCTCCATACGCAAGAAGCGCGATTTCTACGCGAAGACCGGGCTTTTCGGCTCCCCGAACGTCCTGGACGGGACGGACCTGCGCGACTTCGCCAGGGTGAACGCCCTGCTGGACGAGGTGAAGCCCTCCGTCATAGTCAACTGCGCCGGCGTGACCCTGCGCAGCAAAGAGGCCCTGGACAAGAATTCCGCCATCTCGATAAACGCGCTGCTGCCGCACCGGCTGGCGGAGTGGTGCGCCCGCTCCGGGGCGCGGCTGATACATTTCAGCACCGTCTGCGTCTACGACGGGAAGAAGGGCGGCTACACCGAGGAGGACCTCCCCGACGCCCGCGACCTCTACGGCATGACGAAGACGCTGGGCGACGTGAACGCGCCGTTCGCGCTGACGCTGCGCTCCTCGTTCATAGGCCGCGAGATCTTCGCCGGGACGGAGCTGCTGGAGTGGTTCCTGGCGCAGAAGGGGAAGACTATAAAGGGCTTCCGCATGGCGCTGTTCACCGGCCTGACCACCAACAGGCTGGCCGCCCTCGTAGGGAACCTGATAGCGGAGCATCCGCAGCTCAACGGGCTTTACCACGTTTCGAGCGAGACCGTTTCCAAGTACGACCTGCTGCTGATGATGAAGGAAGCCTACGGGCTGGACGTGCGGATAGAGCCGGAGGAAGGCTTCTCGATGCGGCGCGACCTGGACGGGTCGCGCTTCGCGGCCGCCGCGGGGTTCGTCTGCCCGCCGTGGAGGGAGCTGATGGCGGAGATGGCCGCCGACCCCACGCCCTACGAAAACTGGCGCTAGCGAGGATAAAATGCCAAACCTTAAGAACAAGACCCTGCTGATAACCGGCGGCACCGGCTCCTTCGGCCACGAGCTGCTGGACACCATACTGGACAAGGATTTCAGGGAGGTGCGCATCTTCAGCCGCGACGAGCTGAAGCAGGAGCATATGCGCATAGAACTGAACAACCCGCGCGTGAAGTTCCACATCGGCGACGTGCGCGACCGGGACAGCGTGGACCAGGTGATGAAGGGCGTGGACCTGGTGTTCCACGCGGCCGCGCTCAAGCAGGTGCCTTCGTGCGAGTTCTTCCCGATGCAGGCCGTGCTGACGAATATCGTAGGCAGCCACAACGTGGTGGAGTCCGCCATAGCCAACGGGGCCGAGAGCGTGGTCTGCCTGGGCACCGACAAGGCCGTCTACCCGGTGAACGCTATGGGCATGACGAAGGCCCTGATGGAGAAGGTGGCGCAGGCCGCCTGCCGCGGGCTGGGCCCGAAGGACACCACGGTCTCCTGCGTGCGCTACGGCAACGTGATGTGCTCGCGCGGCTCGGTGATACCGCTGTTCATCAAGCAGATCAAGGAGCGCAAGCCTATAACCGTGACGGACCCGGGCATGACGCGCTTCCTGCTGCCGCTGCCCGAGGCCATAAAGCTGGTGCTGTTCGCCTTCGACCACGCCAGGCAGGGCGACATCTTCATCAAGAAGGCCCCGGCCTGCACGGTGGGCGACCTGGCGCAGGCGCTGAAGGAGCTGTTCAAGTCCGACGTGCCGGTGAAGACCATCGGCATACGCCACGGCGAGAAGGTCTACGAGACGCTGCTGAACGCCGAGGAGATCCGCCGCGCCGAGGACATGGGCGACTATTTCAGGGTGACGATGGACAGCCGCGACCTGAACTACAACAAGTACTTCACCGAGGGGGACAGGAAGGAGGCGCTGCTGGAGGACTACACCTCCCACAACACCGGGCGCCTGGACGTGAAGCGGGTGAAGGAGATGCTGCTGAAGCTGCCCGAAGTGAAGGCCGAACTGAACTAAGCTGGAGAAACTATGCCTTTGAAACTGATGACGATAGTCGGGACGCGTCCCGAAATAATCAAGCTGAGCCGCGTGATGCACGAGGCCGAGCAGCACCTTAAACACGTGATCGTGCACACCGGGCAGAACTACGACTACGAGCTCAACGAGATCTTCTTCAAGGAGCTGGGCATCCGCAAGCCGGACTACTTCCTGGATTCGGCCGGCAAGACCCTGGCCGAGACCATAGGCAACATCATCGCGAAGTCCGACGCGGTGATGGAGAAGGAGAAGCCCGACGCTATCCTGCTCTACGGCGACACGAACAGCTGCCTCTCCGTGATGCCGGCCAAGCGCCGCAAGATACCGGTGTTCCACATGGAGGCGGGCAACCGCTCGTTCGACCAGCGCGTGCCCGAGGAGCTCAACCGCAAGGTGGTGGACCACCTGAGCGACATCAACATGACGCTGACCGAGCACGCCCGCCGCTACCTGCTCTCCGAGGGCCTGCGCCCGGAGACCGTGATAAAGACCGGCTCTCCGATGAAGGAAGTGCTGGCGTTCTACATGCCGAAGATCCTGAAGTCGGACGTGCTGAAGCGCCTGAAGCTAAAGGACGGGGCCTACTTCGTGGTGAGCACGCACCGCGAGGAGAACGTGGACAGCCCGGAGAATTTCCGCAACCTGCTGGACTCGCTGAACGCGCTGGCGAAGAAATACGGCATGCCGGTCATAGTGTCCACGCACCCGCGCACCCGCAAGAAGCTCGAGGAGCTGGGCATGAAGGGGCTCGACAAGCGCATCGCCTTCCTGAAGCCGCTCGGGTTCTACGACTACGTGAAGCTGCAGCTCAACGCCTTCTGCGTGGTTTCCGACAGCGGCACGATAACCGAGGAGTCCACCATCCTCAACGTCCCGGCCGTCACGATACGCCAGGCGCACGAGCGCCCGGAGGGGATGGACGAGGGCACGCTGATCATGTGCGGCCTGAAGACCGAGCGCGTGCTGGAGTCCGTGGCGATAGTGACCGCCCAGCACAGCAAGGCCGACAGGCGGTTCCGCCTGGTAGGCGACTACGACGTGGACAACGTCTCCGCGAAGGTGCTGCGCATCATAGAGAGCTATACCGACTACATCAACCGCACCGTCTGGCGCAAGTTCCTCTGAGCCGGGCGGTCCCCGGGCGGCCATGAAGACGCTGATAGTCACCGAGAGGTTCTACCCGGAGGAGTTCATAGTGAACGACCTGGCGGCCGAGTGGGCCGCCGGGGGGATGGAGGTGTCCGTCCTCACGCAGGCGCCGAGCTATCCGAAGGGGGAGATCTTCCCCGGCTACCGCAACGTCCCGTTCTCTTCTGAAAAATGGAAGGGGATCAGTATCTTCCGCTTCTTCACGGTGACGGGCTACCGCGATTCTCTCTTCTTCAAGCTGCTCAACTACCTCAGTTTCGCCGCCGCGGGCACCGCGGCCGCGCTGTTCAAGGCGCGCGGCTGCGACCGCATCTTCGTCTACCAGACCGGCCCGCTGACGCTGGCCATCCCGGCCGTGATAGCCGGCAGGCTGTACGGCATACCGGTGACCATCTGGACGCAGGACATCTGGCCCGACATGGTCTACTCGTACGGTTTCAAAAAGACGCGCCTGCTGGAGTGGTTCCTCGGCGCCGTCATCCGCTTCGTCTATTCCGGCTGTTCGGAGATACTGGTGTCCTGCGGGGGCTTCGCCGGGCGCATCCTGGAGTACGTCCCCGGCAGGAGGATAGCGCATTTCCCGAACTGGCCCACCGTGACGGACGACGGGGGGAGCGCCAGGGCGGAGCTGCCCGCTGGCGTCAATTTCACCTTCGCCGGCAACGTGGGCAAGTTCCAGAACCTGGAGAACATACTGCGCGGCTTCGCGCTGGCGGCTAAAGAGAGACCGGAGCTGCGGCTGAACATAGTGGGCGACGGCTCGCACCTGGAGGCGCTCAAGGGGATAGCGGCGAAAGAGGGGATACCCGGCGTGAAGTTCTGGGGCAGGTACAAGAGCTCCGAGATGCCGGCCTTCTTCAGGGCCAGCGACGTGATGATAGTCTCCCTTTCAAATTCTCCCGGCCTGGAGCTGGTAGTGCCGGCCAAGTTCCAGGCCTACCTGGCCTTCCGCAAGCCGGTGTTCGCCGTGATGAACGGGGAGGTCAGCGCGCTGGTGGAAAAGCACGGCCTGGGGCTCGCCGCGGACCCGGACAGCCCGCAGGCGATACGCGACGGGTTCCTGAAGTTCGGCTCGATGGGCGCCGAAGGGCTGAAGGCTTTCGCCGGCAGCGCCGGCAGGCTGCTCGCCGGGGAATACGAGCGCGGGCGGATAATAGCGGGCATACGGGACCGCGTGGCGGCGGCAAATAGACTATAATTTAGGCATGGCGGGGAAGAAATGCTGATCTTCAGGTGGCGCAGGTTCCTGCTTTTCGTGGGAGACCTCGCGCTGTTCTACGCGGCGCTGGGGCTGGCGCTGCTGGTCCGCCGTTTCAGCGCGGTGCCGTGGGACTTCTTCCTAGAGCACGTGCGCGTGTTCTCGGTGTTCGTGCCGGTGTGGGCGGCGGTGTTCTACGTGGTGGGCTTCTACGACCTGCGCCGCATAAACAGGCTGGTGAACCTGATAAACACCAGCCTGCTGGCGTTCGCGGTGAACCTGGCCGCGGCCAGCGCGATGTTCTACGCCTTCTACCTGCAGCTGGGGCTCACCCCGAAGACGCACCTGGTTCTCACGCTCTTCTTCCTGCACCTGTTCGCCACGCTCTGGCGGCGCATCTGGACGCGCGTGGTGCTGGGCAGGCTGCTGCTGCAGAAGGTGGCCTTCCTGGGCAGCAACACCCTTATCGAGGAGATAAAGCAGGACCTGGCGCGCTTTCCCCACCTGGGCTTCACCGTAGTGCCGCTGCCGGACCTCGCGGCCGCGGAGACCTCCGAGGGCTACTGGCGGCCCAACGGCCGCTGCTGCGTGGACATGGCCACGAAGATAGACGTGCTGGTGGTGGACGCGGAGGACGCCGAGAACAGGCCGGTGGTAGGCGGCCTGCTGCTGTCCACCGCGGTGATGGAGCAGGTCCCGATAATAACGCACCTGGACTTCTACGAGGACCTCTACGGCAAGATCCCGCCGGAGCACGCCGCCAAGCCCAGCTGGCTGCTGAGCAACGTGCTGCACCGGGAGAACCGGTTCTATTCCGTCCTGAAGCGCGTCCTCGACGTGACCGGCGCCTCGGCGGGCCTGCTGCTGACGCTGCCGCTGACCGCGGCCGTCTGGATGGCCATAAAGCTGGAAGGGGGCCTGGGCGCGCCGGTGTTCTTCGTGCAGAAGCGCGTGGGCTACCTCGGGCGCAGGTTCATCATCTGGAAGTTCCGCACGATGGTGGTGGGGGCGAGCAAGGCCGGGCCGCTGTACAAGGCCGGCAAGGACGACGAGCGCATCACGCCTTTGGGCAGGTTCCTGCGCTCCAGCCGCCTGGACGAGATACCGCAGCTCTGGAACGTGCTGAAGGGGGACATGTCGCTGGTGGGCCCCCGCCCGGAGTGGACCAGCGAGGTGCGCATACTGGAGCGCACGGTGCCGCATTACCACCTGCGCCACCTGATAAAGCCCGGAGTGACAGGCTGGGCGCAGATAAACTACCACGCCACGTCGAGCCAGGCCGAGTCGGTGGAGAAGCTCCACTACGACCTGTACTACGTCAAGAACATGTCGCTCGCGCTGGACCTTGGGATAATTCTGAGGACTTTCCGCAGGGTCTTCCAGAAAGACGCGGCCATGGCCGGCAGGACGGCCATTCCTTCCTGAGGCCCTTAAGCCTCGTTCCTGCCGGCCGCCGCCGCGAACGCCAGCGCGAGGAAGATGGCGAACGACGTGTGCACGTGCTGGAAGGAAATTTCCGTAAGGTTCATCACGTAGAAGGCGGGCAGCGCGCACAGCGCCCAGAGGGCGTACGGGCTGGCCGTCTCGCCGTAGCGCCTGCGCGCGAAGCGCAGCATGGCCCAGAACAGGAACAGCAGCGCCGCCAGCCCCAGCGAGCCGCGCTCCGCCGCCTGGTGGACGTAGAGATTGTTCAGCGTGCCGTAGATGCCTTCCTCCGGAAAGGGTTTCGGGTGAAATCTTTTGAAGACCTTCTTCACGTTGTCCGGTCCTACGCCCAGCGCGGGGTGGGCCCGGAACATCTTATACCCGAGTTTCCACAGCTCCAGCCGGACGTTGATGCCTGTGCTGGCGGAGTTGGCCGCGAAGTCCCCGCGCCTGAAGGCCACCGAGGCCTCCACCCTGTTCCTGACGCCGGGGCTGAGGGCGGCCAGCAGCGCGGCCGCCAGCAGCATGGCCCCGCCGGCGAGGGCCAGCCTCTTCCTGGAGGCCGGAGAGAAAGCGAAGAGGCAGAGCGCTCCGACGAACAGCCCCAGGTACGCGCCCCTGGTCTGCGTCAGCAGCACCGCGGCGAAAGTGAGGGCCGCGGAAAGCAGGAGGGGGTAGCGGCGCCTATCCGCGTTCCCGCCGCCGTGGAGCAGCAGGCTGAGCTGCAGCAGCAGGGCGATGGACATGGCCTCGCCGTAACGCACCGCGTTCATGAGCACCCCGGCGCGGGCCAGGCCCCCGCCGGCCGCAAGCGGGCTCAGCGCCTCGTACAGGGCGAATACGGCGGATACGGCGGCCGCCGCGGCGTAGAAGGCCGACAGGCGGGGGAGGTGCTCTTTCCTCACCGCCAGCAGCAGCGTGGAGAAGCAGACGTACTTGAGGAAGTCCGAGTTGAGCTGGCCTAAAGCCTTGCCCGGGTAATAGGCGGCCAGCGCGGTGAGCAGGCAGACTCCGATATAGGCCAGCCACGGAACGAAGAGCGGGTGGGCTCGCAGCTCCGGCCAGACGCCGCGCAGGGAGCCTTCGCCGCGGCGCAGGGCGAGCAGCAGCAGGAGGGCCAGGAACAGCGAGGCCTCCACCGCGGTCACGGAAAAGACGACGGAAACGGAGAAAAGGGCCAGCGCGCCGGACAGCAAGGACCGCAGGTCTGGTTTCTGTTGCATAGCGGGATTAGGTAGAATTATAGCAGTTAGACGCCGGCGGCCGCCCAGCCGGGAAGGGGAAATTCTGAAACTCGCTATTTTCGCTCTCTCTTGGGCGCTGCTGCTTCCTCCAACGGCGGCGCGCGCCCAGCAGTACAACCTGCTGACGGAGCCCGCCCCGGCCCCCGATTACGCCAGGGACTCTACCTGGGATTTCAGCGGGGCCTGGCTGTCAGGGGACGGGGACAGGACCGCGGTGAACGGGCTCGACGTGGCCCTGTTCTTCGCCAAGAGGACTTCCACGGGCACCTACGACGGCGGCTCCATCGGCACTTCGCTGGTGGGAAGCCCCGGCCGCGGCGAGATACGGCTGGCCGGGGTCAAGCGGGACCTGGTCGGCACCACGATACACGCTGCCCCGGCCAGGCATTACCTCTTCGGCGCCCCCGGGATGCCCCGCTGGTCGCTGCAGGTCTCTTTCCCTGTCTCCTACGGGAATTTTTCCATAGTCAAGAACAACAAGGAGGAGGGCAGGTTCTACAACTTCCTCGCCGGGGCGCGCGCGGGCGCGGCCGTGCATTTTAAGCCGGGGAACTTCCTCTTTACGCCTTCCGCGCGGGCCGGCTTTTCCGCCGGCTACAGGGAATCCTACAAGGGGGGAGTTTACTGGAGCAACCGCCGGGCCGGCTGGGTGCGCGCTTTCCCGGTGCTGGGGCTCTCCGCCGAGCTTTACTACCTGCCGCGCGGTTACCGGCTGCGCTGCTCCTGGGAGCGCGCCTTCGGCAACGGCCGCGAGCGGGCGATGGACTACCTGGCCCTGCGCCTGGTAGTCGGCTGGACGCCGCGCGCCAGGCCCGCTGCCGCCGGAAAAGGGGCCACGCCCGGGGCCCCTTCCCGGGTTGATTGAGCGCCGTTATACTGCTAAAATCTGCCTTTGCGGGGTAAAGGCGCGTATCTATGAAAAGACACAAGATACTGGTTACGGGCGGCGCGGGCTTCATAGGCTCCCATCTCTGCCGCAGGCTGCTGTCCGAAGGCCACGACGTGCTGTGCGTGGACAGCCTCTTCACCGGCAGCAAGGACAACGTCCTCGACCTGCTCGACGACAAGCGCTTCGAGTTCATCCGGCACGACATCTGCTCGCCGCTGGTCCTGGAAGTGGACCGCATCTACAACCTCGCCTGCCCGGCTTCCCCGGTGCATTACCAGTTCAACCCGGTGCACACCACGAAGACCTCGGTGAACGGCACCATCAACATGCTGGGCCTCGCGCGCCGCACGAAGGCGCGCATACTGCAGGCCTCGACCAGCGAGGTGTACGGCGATCCCGAGGTGCACCCGCAGCCGGAGGGCTACTGGGGCCGCGTGAACACCATCGGGCCCCGCGCCTGCTACGACGAGGGCAAGCGCTGCGCCGAGACGCTGTTCTTCGACTACCACCGCCAGCACAAGCTGGACATCAAGGTGGCGCGCATCTTCAACACCTACGGCCCCAACATGCATCCCAACGACGGGCGCGTGGTCAGCAACTTCATCGTCCAGGCGCTGCAGGACAAGGACATCACGATCTACGGCGACGGCTCGCAGACCCGCAGCTTCCAGTACGTGGACGACCTGGTGGGGGGGCTGCTGGCCTTGATGGAGAGCCCGGCCGGCTTCACCGGGCCCGTCAACATGGGCAATCCGGACGAGTTCACCATCAGGCAGCTGGCCGAGAAGGTGCTGCAGCTGCTGCCGGAAAGCAAAAGCAAACTTATCTACAGACCGCTGCCGCAGGACGACCCGAAGCAGCGCCAGCCGGACATTTCCCTGGCCAGGGAGAAGCTGGGCTGGGAGCCGAAGATAAAACTGGACGACGGGCTGCGCAGGACCGTGGAGTATTTCCGCCGCACGCTCAAGTGATCTTACAGCGATCCTTACCCACGAGAGAGGCTTCATGAAGAAGATGAACAGATCCATCTGCTGCATAGGCGCGGGCTACATAGGCGGCCCGACGATGGCCGCGATAGCCGACCACAACCACGACCGGAAGGTGGTGGTGGTGGACATCAACAAGAAGCGCATAGACGCCTGGAACTCGGACAGGATGCCCATCTTCGAGCCGGGCCTGGACGAGGTGGTCAAGCGCCGCCGCGGCAAGAACCTGTTCTTCTCCACCGACATAGACAAGGCGATACGCGACTGCGACATCATCTTCGTCGGGGTGAACACGCCCACCAAGACCTTCGGCCGCGGCGCGGGCTGCGCCTCGGACCTGCAGTTCTGGGAGGCCACCGCGCGCAACATAGTGAAGGTGGCCAACCGCGACAAGATAGTGGTGGAGAAGAGCACGCTGCCGGTGCGCACGGCGGAAGCCATGGAGCACATCCTGAGCCGCCACCCGAAGTACCATTTCGAAGTGCTGTCCAACCCGGAGTTCCTCGCCGAGGGCAGCGCGATCGCCGACCTGGAGAACCCGGACCGCGTGCTGATAGGCGGCCACCAGACGCCGCGCGGCAAGGCCGCCATTAAGGCGCTGGCCGAAGTGTACGCCTCCTGGGTGCCGAAGGAGCGGATACTTACGACCAACCTGTGGTCCTCCGAACTCTCCAAACTGGCCGCCAACGCGATGCTGGCCCAGCGCATCAGCTCCGTGAATTCCCTGTCCGCGCTCTGCGAGGCCACCGAGGCCGACATAGACCAGGTGGCGAAGGCCATAGGCATGGACAGCCGCATAGGTCCCAAGTTCCTGAAGACCGGTCCCGGCTTCGGGGGCTCCTGCTTCAAGAAGGACATCCTCAACCTCGTCTACATCTGCGAGAGCTACGGCCTTGCGGAAGTGGCCGAGTACTGGCGGCAGGTGGTGGCGATAAACGACTACCAGCAGGAGCGCCTGGCGGGCAATATCCTCAGGACGATGTTCAACACGCTGGCCAACAAGAAGCTGGCCGTGTTCGGCTTCGCTTTCAAGGCGAACACCAGCGACACGCGCGAGAGCCCGGCCATAGCGATAACGAAGCTGCTGGCCGCGGAGAAGGCGCAGATAACCATAACGGACCCCAAGGCCTTGGGGCACGTGGCCGAGGACCTGGGCGGGCTGGCCGCCGGGGTGAAGACCACCGCGGACCCGTACGAGGCCGCCAGGGACGCCGACGCCATCATCCTGCTGACCGAATGGGAGCAGTTCAAGGGCCTGGACTACGAGAAGCTCTACAAGGGCATGCGCAAGCCGGCCTTCCTGTTCGACGGCCGCAACATGCTGGACCACGCGAAGCTGCGCCGGATCGGCTTCGAGGTCAAGGGCGTCGGCAAGTAGGCGGCCTCCGGGCGGCTGCAGGAGGGGGCCCCGCCTGGAAGCGGTGCCCTTTCCGTTTGAGGCGGGTCAAGGGAACGAAAAATCCAAATTTGCTACAATTATTGCGTGGCGGCTGGTCCGCCGCGCTTGGTCCGCGATTTAAATTATATTAAGGAGAACCCTGAAAATGGC
>JAJZOZ010000141.1 GCA_021811405.1 bacterium
CCTGGAAGCGGGGCCCTTTCCGTTTGAGGCGGGTCAAGGGAACGAAAAATCCAAATTTGCTACAATTATTGCGTGGCGGCTGGTCCGCCGCGCTTGGTCCGCGATTTAAATTATATTAAGGAGAACCCTGAAAATGGCTACTAAAATCGGTATTAACGGTTTCGGACGCATAGGCCGGCTGGTCGCCCGCGCGATACTGGCCCGCACCGACGGCCGGCTGGAGCTGGTCGCGATCAACGACCTCACGGACGCCAAAACGAACGCCCACCTCCTTAAGTACGATTCCGTGCACGGCCGCCTGGAGCAGGAAGTGAAGGCCGTCGCCGACGACAAGATCTCCGTGGGCGGCAAGGAGATAAAGGTCTTCAAAGAGAAGGACCCGGCCGCCATACCGTGGAAGAGCGTGGGCGTGGAGATCGTAATAGAGTCCACCGGCCTGTTCACCGTCAAGAAGGACGGCGTCAACAAGAAGGGCAGGGAAGTGAAGGGCGCCGAGAACCACATCACGAAGGGCGGCGCGAAGAAGGTCATCATCTCGGCCCCGGCCGAGGGCGAGGACATCACGATAGTGATGGGCGTCAACGATTCCAAGTACGACCCGAAGGCCCACAATGTGGTCTCCAACGCCTCCTGCACCACGAACTGCCTGGCGCCGTTCACGAAGGTACTCCAGGACAAGTGGGGTATCGAGAAGGGCCTGATGACCACGATACACGCCTACACGAACGACCAGAAGATACACGACATGGCCCACAGCGACCTGCGCCGCGCCCGCGCGGCCGCGCTGAGCATGATCCCCACTTCCACCGGCGCCGCCAAGGCGATCAGCCTGGTGATGCCCGAGCTGAAGGGCAAGCTGGACGGCTTCGCTATCCGCGTGCCCACCCCGAACGTTTCCGTGGTGGACCTGACCGTGCAGCTCTCCAAGCCGGCCACCGCCGAGGAGATCAACGCCGAGCTGAAGAAGGCCGCCGAGGGCCCGCTGAAGGGCATCATGGACTACGTCGAGGAGCCGCTGGTCAGCATAGACTATAACCACTGCCCGGCCAGTTCCAGCGTGGACGCCAAGAGCACGAAGGTCATCGGGGGGAACTTCGCGAAGGTCCTGTCCTGGTACGACAACGAGTGGGGCTATTCCAACCGCGTCGTCGACCTGGCCATGCTGATGATAAAGAAAGGGCTGTAATTAGAGGCTTTGCCGGGGGTCGGGTGGCGCCGCAAGGCGCGCGGACCCTGAGACCCCCGGCGTTGTTCCGCAGTCAGTCAGGAGCTACTACAATGGCTAAGAAGAGAGTGCTGATCATGGGGGCCGCGGGCCGCGACTTCCATAACTTCAACGTGTTCTACCGCGACAACAGGGACTACGAGGTGGTGGCCTTCACCGCCTACCAGATCCCCAACATCGCGGGCCGCAAGTACCCGAAAGAGCTGGCCGGCAAACTGTACCCGAAGGGCATCCCGATATACGAGGAGAAGCACCTGCCCGAGCTGATAAAGAAGCTCAAGGTGGACGAGGTGGAGTTCGCCTATTCCGACGTGAACTTCAACACCCTGATGGCGAAGGCCTCGATAGCCCTGGCCGCCGGCGCGAACTTCAAGATCCTCTGCGCCGAGCAGACCTACATCGCTTCGAAGAAGCCCGTGATAGCCATCTGCGCGGTGCGCACCGGCTGCGGCAAGAGCCAGACCACCCGCGCGATCGCCACGACGCTCAAGGAGATGGGCAAGAAGGTGGTGGCGATACGCCACCCGATGCCCTACGGCGACCTGGTCAAACAGACTTGGCAGCGCTTCGCCACTCTCGAGGACCTGAAGACGCACGAGTGCACCATCGAGGAGATGGAGGAGTACGAACCCCATATAGCCGCCGGCCACGTGGTTTACGCCGGCGTGGACTACGGCGAGATCCTTAAGCGCGCCGAGAAGGAAGCGGACGTCATCCTGTGGGACGGCGGCAACAACGACGTGCCGTTCTACAAACCGGACCTGCACATCGTCGTGACCGACCCGCTGCGCGCGGGCAACGAGGCCACCTACCACCCCGGCGCGGAGAACCTGCGCATGGCCGACGTGGTCGTCATCAACAAGGTGGACACCGCGAGCGCCAAGCAGATAGAGGTGGTGCGCGAGAACATCCGCAAGATGAACCCGAAGGCCCAGATCATAGAGGCCGAGAGCCCGGTGACCGTGGACAACCCCGCGGCCGTGAAGGGCAGGAAGGCCCTGGTGGTCGAGGACGGCCCCACGCTGACCCACGGCGAGATGCACTTCGGCGCCGGCCACGTGGCCGCCCGCAAGTACCACGCCAAGTCCATAGTGGACCCGCGCCCTTACGCCGTCGGCACGATAGAGAAGGTGTACGAGAACTTCAAGCAGATCACGGACATCCTGCCCGCGATGGGCTACGGCGACAAGCAGATGGCCGAGCTGAAGAAGACCATCAACGCCGCGAAGGCCGAGGTGGTCATAGTCGGCACGCCGATAGACCTGGCGCGCCACCTGGAGTTCAACAAGCCGTCCGTCCGCGTGACCTACGAGCTCAAGGAGCGCAAGGTGGGCGGGCTGAAGGCCGCGCTGAAGAAGGTGCTGTAAGAAGCCGGTCCCGGGCCGGCGATCCCGGCCCGGGAATCGTTTTTGGGAGGTGCACAATGACCACGGAGAATAAGACGGTACTGAAGCTCGCCAAGGTCCAGGACGCTAAGCTCAAGGACAAGAACGTGCTCGTCCGCGTGGACTACAACGTCCCGCTGAAGGACGGCGCCATCGCCGACGATACCCGCATCCGCGAGACCATGAAGACGCTGAAGCTGCTGCTCGACGGCAACAACAGGGTGGTGCTGATGGCCCACCTGGGCCGCCCGAAGGGCAAGCCCGAGCCCAAGTACAGCCTCAAGCCCGTGGTGGGCCGCCTCGCGGAGCTCTCCGGGACCAAGGTCCATTTCGCGCCCGACTGCGTGGGCCCAGAGGCCGACAAGGTGGTGGACGCGGCGAAGAAGGGGGAGATAGTCCTCCTCGAGAACCTGCGCTACCACGCCGAGGAAGAGAAGAACGACGACGCCTTCGCGAAGAAGCTCGCCCGCCACGGGGAGTTCTTCGTGCAGGAGGCCTTCGGCGCGCTGCACCGCGCGCACGCCTCCACCGCGGCGATAGCGAAGTTCCTGCCCGGGGCCATCGGCTTCCTGGTGCAGAAGGAACTGGAGTACCTCGACCACGCGATGGTCAGCCCGGCCAGGCCTTTCCTGGCCATCATCGGCGGCGCCAAGGTCTCCGACAAGATCTCCGTGCTCTACAGCCTGATAGAGAAGGTGGACACGCTGATCATCGGCGGCGGCATGGCCTACACTTTCCTGGCCGCGCAGAATACCAACATCGGCAAGTCCCTGCTGGAGGCGGACAAGGTGGAGGAGGCCAAGAACATCATCCTGAAGGCCCACCGCAACAACGTCGAGCTGCTGCTGCCGGCCGATCACCGCGTGGTCACCGAGATAAAGCCGGACGCCAAGGTGGAGGTCACCCAGGCCATGGCGGTCCCGGACGGCTGGATAGGCGTGGACATCGGCCCGCGCACCGAGATGCTCTTCGCCGACAAGATCAAGGGCGCGAAGACGATATTCTGGAACGGCCCCGTGGGCATCTTCGAGACGCCGGCCTTCGCCAGCGGCAGCCTGGTCGTCGCGAACGCGATGGCGGCCGCCACGCGCGCCGGCTCCACGACGATACTGGGCGGGGGGGACACCCTCAGCGTGCTGAAGGCCGCCAAGGTGAAGCCCGAGAACATTTCCCACTGCTCTACCGGCGGCGGCGCCAGCCTTGAGTTCGTGGAAGGAAAGCAGCTGCCCGGTCTGGTGGCGCTGTCGCAGAAATAACCCGGAGGAACTAAAAAGAAATGTACACCCTTATCGTAGCACTGCACGTCCTACTCGCGTTCGTCATCATCATCTCCATACTGGTCTTCCAGACCAGCAAGGGCTCGGCCCTCAGCATGTTCGGCGGCGGCGGCGACGCTCTCTTCAACGCGGCCAGCGGGACCTCGTTCATCAAGAAGTTCACCGCGGTGGCCGCGGCGCTCTTCGCCGTGACCTCGCTGATGCTGACCGTGCTGGGCTCCAGCGACCGCTTCCGCTCGGTGGTGCAGGACTACCCGCTGCAGGCCGCGCCGCAGCAGCAGGCCGCCCCGGCCCAGCCCGGGCAGCCCGCCCCCGCGCAGCCCGCGGCGCCGGCCCAGCCCGGCGGGGCACCCGCGAAGAAGTAACCCCCGCTGAGCGAACAGAAAGCCCCGCTTCCGCGGGGCTTTCTTAAATTCCGGGGACACAATACTTAAGTCCGAATTGAGTGTTGTGTCCCCGGAATTATTTCATCACCTTGTTTTCGAAGGTGTTGACGACGTCCTGGAGGTTCTCGAAGGTCTTGGCGGAGAGCAGCCGCTTGCGCAGCGTCAGGTTGGAGATAAGGCCCGAGAGCTGCGATAAAATGTTCAGCTGAAGGGTAGGCTCGTTGAACGGCGTCAGGATCAGGAAGACCAGGCGCACCGGCTGGTTGTCCGGGGAGGGGAAATAGATGCCCTGCCTGCTCTTGCCCACGGCGAGCAGCGGCTTCGACAGCGAGGCCAGGCGGGCGTGGGGGAAGGCGGTCTGGTGGCCGAGGGCCGTGGAGAAGTTGGTCTCGCGTTTGATTATGGCCTTCAGGGCGTCGTCCTTGTCGAACCCGGGCGCGGCCGCGTGCAGGGCGTTGAGCACCTCCTCAATGGCCTCGAAGCGGCCGGCCTCCCTCAGGTCCAGCACGCAGGCCTCCCTGCGCAGCAGGCCGCTGAGCAGCAGCTTCGGCGGCTGCTCGAACTCGTCGCGGATCTCGCCGGTGAGCTCTTCCACGATGTCCTCCATGGTCAGCAGGCCGGTGGTCTCGCCCTTGGCGTTCTTGGCCAGGGCCAGCTGGATGCGCTTCTCCTGGAAGTCGCGCAGCGCGCGCTCCACCGAGTGCTCCTCGGGGATCTCGGTCATGGGGCGCTTCACGGCCAGCAGGTCCGGCATGGTGCCGGCGGGGCAGAGCAGGCTGTCCTGCAGGTCCTTGATGTGGACGTAGCCCACGCTGGAGCCGTCCCTGGCCACCAGCGGGTAGCGGGAATATTTCTTCTGCCGGATCAGCGCCAGCACTTTGTCCGCGGGGTCGTCGACGTTCAGGAAGCTGATGGCGCCGCGGGGGGTCATGACCTCTTTCACCTTCGTCTTGCCGAAGTCGAAAAGGTGCTCGAACATCATCAGCCTGCCCAGCGAGATCTTGCCGTGCTCCTGGCTCTGGCCCAGGATCATCCGAAGCTCCTCGTCGGAATGCAGGGCCTCGCTCTCGCCCGGCTTCAGCCTGAACAGCCCGAGGAAGAGATTGGCGCTCCTGTTTATGGCCAGCATCGGCAGGTAGGTGGCCTTGTAGAACAGCTCCAGCGGGATGGCGGCCACCAGGGAGACCTTCTCCGGCATGGTGATGGCCAGGTATTTGGGGGCCTGCTCGCCCACGACCACGTGCAGCCCGGTGATGGCGGCGAAGGCCGTCACGAAGGAAACGGTGTGCAGCGCGGCGGGGGAGAGGGGTAGGCCGAGCCAGGCGAAGGCCGGCTCCAGCAGGGCGGCCATGGCGGGCTCTCCGACCCAGCCGAGACCCAGGCTGGCCATGGTTATTCCAAGCTGGATGGAGGAAAGGTAGGATTCTATCTGCTGGACCTGCCGCTTGGCCAGTTTGGCGGTCTTGAGGCCCTTGGACGAGAGCTCCTCGAGCCTGGTGAAACGCACCTTGACCAGGGCGAATTCCGCGAGCACGAAGGCGGCGTTGAGAGCGATCAGGACGGCGGCGATGGTGAGTTCCAGGAGGTAGATCACGCGTATATTCTACAAATAAAGGCGCGAATTTGGTAAAATATAGACCGCTCTTTTAACCGCTTGGTTTTCCGGGTTCACGGCGGGGAACGCCGTACCGGAACCGGGATTTACGCGCGGGTGGTGGAACTGGTAGACACGCACGTTTGAGGGGCGTGTGCCTAACGGCTTGGGGGTTCGAGTCCCCCCCCGCGCAAATTTAAGGCCGCCGAAAG
>JAJZOZ010000142.1 GCA_021811405.1 bacterium
AAACTCAACCATTACTGGGCCAAGCAAGGCTGCACGCTGATACAGCCCTACGACCTGGAGAAGGGGGCCGGCACTTTCAACCCCGCCACTTTCTTCGGCTCCCTCACCTCCAAGCCCGCCAGCGTGGCCTACGTCGAGCCCTGCCGCCGCCCGGCCGACGCACGCTTCGGGGAGAACCCGAACCGCCTGGGCAAGTACTACCAGTACCAGGTCATCATAAAACCCCCGGCGGAGAACATACAGCAGGTCTACCTCGAGTCGCTGAAGGTCTTCGGTATCGACCACGCCGAGCACGACATCCGCTGGATCGAAGACGACTGGGAGTCCCCCACCCTCGGCGCGTCCGGCGTGGGCTGGGAGGTCTGGCTGGACGGCATGGAGATAACGCAGTTCACCTATTTCCAGCAGATGGCCTCCTACGAGCTGAACCCGATCAGCGTGGAGATCACCTACGGCCTGGAGCGCCTGGCCATGTTCGCCCAGAAGAAGAAGCGCATCTTCGACATCATGTGGACCGACAGGCTCACCTACGGCGAGGTGCACAAGGGCCAGGAGGAGCAGTTCTCCCACTACAACTTCGAGGAGGCCGACGTGGAGAACCTCCGGGCCAACTTCGAGCGCTGGGAGAAGGAGGTAACCCGGCTGACCGCCAAGGGCTACTATCTCCCCGCCTTCGACCTGGTCATGAAGTGCTCGCAGAACTTCAACCTGATGGACGCCCGCGGGGCCATTTCCGTCACCGAGCGCGCGGTGCTGATAAAGCGCATCCGCGACATCGCTAAGGCCTGCGCGGTCGCTTACGTAGAGGCCAGCGAGCCCGCCGTGAAGGAGGCTTCCAATGCTTAAGAGGGACGTCCTGCTAGAGATCCGCATAGAGAACATCCCCGCCCGCTTCGTCACTTCGGCCGGGGAACAGCTCAAGCGCTACGCGGTGGAGGCCCTGAACGAGGCCGGGCTCCCGTTCGAC
This sequence comes from bacterium, assembly GCA_021811405.1. Lineage (GTDB taxonomy): Bacteria > Elusimicrobiota > Elusimicrobia > Elusimicrobiales > UBA9959 > UBA9959. Next base: position 968 of record JAJZOZ010000142.1, read on the forward strand.
TCCGCGGAGACCTTCGGCACTTACAAGCGCCTCGTGCTCTATCTGGCCGGCGTGCCGGCCAAGACCGACGAGAAGGTCGTCAAGGCCTACGGCCCGGCGGCCCGCCTGCTGAAGGGGCCCGACGGTAATTACACGCCGCAGGCCGCCGGCTTCGCACGGTCCCGCGGCACCACTCCGGACAAGCTGGGGGTCGAGACCGTCCCGAACAAGGGAGAGGTGCTGGTCTTCGAGACCAGGCAGCCGGGCCGCCAGGCCGGCAAGGCCCTGTCGGAGATCTTCCCGGGGATAATATCGCGGCTCCAGTTCCCCAAGAACATGGTCTGGGAAAGGACCCGCTTCCGCTTTGCCCGCCCCATCCGCAGCCTGCTCGCCCTGCACGGGGACAAGCCCGTTACCTTCGCGGTCGCCGGCATCAAGTCGGGGCGTGTCACGGTCGGCCTCAGCGCCAAGGGCTCGCGCCAGCTCAAGATAGCCTCCGCCGAGAAATATTTCAAGGCCCTCGAGCACGCCAACGTGCTCGTGAAGGACGCGGAGCGCCTGGCCACCCTGCGCAAGGAGCTGTCCGCCGTCTCGAAGCGGATGAAGCTCTCCGTGGAGACCGACGAGGAACTCCTCCAGGAGAACCTCTACCTGGTAGAATACCCGGTCTGCGTGGTCTCCGGCTATTCGCAGGACTTCCTGAAGCTGCCGCACGAGCTGGTGCATCTGGTGATGAAGAAGCAGCTGAAGTTCTTCACCGTGGCGGACACTAAAGGCAGGCTGCAGCCCTATTTCGTGGGCATCCGCGACGGCGTCTCCAAGGGACAGCGCAACGTGGAGGAAGGCTTCCGCAACGTCCTGGAAGCGCGGTTCCGCGACGCCATCTTCTTCTATTCCCGCGACCTGGCCTCCCCCCTCGCCGCTTTCAAGGACAAGCTGGACGCGGTCACCTTCCAGGCAGGGCTCGGCAGCATGGCCGACAAGACCGCCCGCGTCGAGAAGCTGGCCGGCTACCTGGCGGAGGAATGCCCCGGGACTGACCGGGAGGCCGTCCTCGCCGCCGCCGCGCACGTCTACGCCGACCTGACCAGCGGCGTCGTGGGAGAATTCCCCGAGCTGCAGGGCATAATGGGCGGCTACTACGCGGCCCACGCCGGCATGGGCGAATCCGTCGCCGGCGCCGTTGGCCAGTTCTACTGGCCGGCCTCCGCCAAGTCGCCGGTCCCCGCCTCCAGGGAAGCGGCGCTGGTCTCGCTGGCGGGCAAGCTGGATACGCTGGCCGCCGATTTCTTCACCGGGCAGATCCCCTCGGGCAGCGAGGACCCGCACGGGCTGCGGCGCCAGGCCCTGGGCGTGGTCAGGATCATACTGGAGAAGGGAATAGCCCTGGACCTCAACAAGGCCGTCCAGCGGGCTTTCGCCCCTTTCGCCGCTTTGAAGCCGGACGCCGCCGCCGCGGCCCGGGAAAGGCTCTCCGCGCTGATGGACTTCATCTGGCAGCGCGCGGAAGCGGTTTTCTCGGAGGAAGGCTGCCGCTTCGACGAGATCAAGGCGGTGCGCGAGACTTTCATGGCGGGCGGCGACCTGCTGGACTGCCGGGGCCGGGCCCGGGACGTGCATTCGCTGAGGGCCAACCCGGACTTCGCGGGCATAGCGATGGCCTTCAAGCGCGCCAAGAACATCCTGCGCCAGGCCAAGGCTCCGCTGGACGGCGCGCCGGACGAGGCCGTGTTCGAGAAGGACGAGGAGCGGGCGCTCTACGGCGATATCAAGGCCATGGGCGGCCGCCTGCGGGCGCACCTGGCTTCCCGGGATTACGCCAGGGGCCTCTCCGAGCTGCTGACCATAAAGGGCAGCCTGGACAACTTCTTCGAGAAGGTCATGGTGATGGCCGAGGACCCGAAGGTCAGGGACAACAGGCTCAACCTGATGAAGTCCCTGGTCTCGCTGGTGGAAGGAGTGGCGGACCTGTCGCAGCTGCAGTAACGCCTGCGGGCAAAAAAAAGAGGGGCGGCCGCGCGGCCCCCCTCTTTTTTATTGCCCGGCCCGGCAGGGCGGCTGCCCCGCGGTCGAGGGCGAAGGGACGTTTTATGCGCCTTCGGCGGGGACCTTAAAATATTTTGCCCGGCAGGCTCAGTTCACGTCGCCGAGATAGACCGGGCCGCGCATCTTCCCTTCTTCGGAGAGGAGCTCCTTCAGGGCCGCCGGATAGAGGCGCGCTTTCCCGAGGCCGGCTAGCGGCAGCCAGCTGAACCCGGTCTGGCTGCGGTCCGGCGAACGCGGGCGGCCGAGCCGGCGGACGAAGGAGCAGACGAACATCACCTCCACCTGGTGGAAGTCCCGGTCCCATTCCGCGAATTCGTGGTTGCGGGCGATGTAGTCGCGCACGTAGCGTACCCGCCCGGGCTTCACGAGGATGCCCGTCTCCTCGGCGCATTCGCGCGTCAGCGCCTCGCGCAGCGTCTCCCCGGCGCGCTGTCCCCCGCCGGGGAGCAGGTAGTAGGTCCCGGAGCGGTCCCTCCCCCTCATCAGGAGCAGCCTGCCGTTGCGGACCAGTATGGCCTTGGCGGATACCCTTACTTTGCCGTCCCTGGTTATCATGCCTGCCTCAGAACGGGTAGCCTATCCGGATGATGGCGTTGGTGCCCTCGGAGCCGTACGCGAAATCCACGGTGGCTACTAGCTGCGGGCGGATCACCAGCCTGGCCGAAATGCCGGGGCCGTACTTTAGGTACCTGGCCCGGAAGTCCGAGGGGCGGGCGAAGACGGTCCCCACGTCGAGGAAGGGCGCTATCTCGGTCTCGCTGATGAACTTGTAGAAAGGGGTCTTCGAGAGAGTTATCCGTTCCTCCAGCGTGAACACGAACTTCCCCCGGTCCGTGAAGCGGCCGTCGCCGGTCATCCTGAGGCCGGTGCTTTCGCCCAGCTGCGGCAGCGCGTAGAAAGGCAGCGCGTCGCCGCGCTGGAACTGCAGCAGGTAATGCACGGCGGTGACGTAACGGCCTTCCTCCCGGTAGTTGTAGTAGTGCTTCACCTGCAGCGCGTACGTGCGGTATTCGTAGTCCGAGCCGAGCTTCCTGTTGGAGTAGAGCACCGAGGCGCTCGCGTAGGTGCCTATCTTGGGCAGCGACGGGTGGTCGGTATCGTCGTAGACCAGCGAGAAGCGGTTGGTGTGGAAGGTCTTCAGCTCGGAGGCTACGGCGTAGTCCGCGGGGAAGAGGTCCTTCAGCTGGCCGTCGCTTACCGGGCCGTCGCCGATACGCTTGTCCGAGTAGGAATGGTCGAAGTTGAGGTAGAAGTTCCAGAACAGCGGGATGTCCGCTATTATCTCCTCGCCCGTGGTCTGCAGCGAGTAGTTCGCCTTGTCCCCCCGCTTCGAGTTGATGCCGTAGCCGTAGAAGGAGGGCTTGCCCGTGACCCAGTGCTTGGCCTCGAAGCTGAAGCGCGCGCCGGTGGAGAAGAGCTGCGGCGTGTAGTAGTAGGCCATCAGCTCCCTCTCGACCCGCTCGGACCTGGAGGCGCGGAAGATGAAGTACCTCTTGTCGTCCGGAAAGACGTAGTGGCGGTAGGTGAGCGTGGTGCGGAGGTTCTCGTTGTAGGTGACCGAGGGCACCAGCACCGACTTTATCTCTCCGGTCTTGCGCTTCTTCAGGGCGATCACCGGCATGACCCCGGCGCTGACGCCGAGGTCCTTGCTCGAATCGGCCACCGGGAACGGTATGATAGGGCCGCGGGCCGTGTCGATGGTGATGGCGTTAAGGACCTTGCCGAGCAGCCCTTCCTTCGGCGGCGCGGGGCGCTCGGCCGTCTTGATGATCTCTTCCTTGGTGGTGGGCTCCTGCTTTACCAGCTCCTGCTTGGCCTTGGGGCCAGGCTTGACCATCTTCTTGCGCCCGGGCTGCTGCGGGAGGGCCGCCGCCGGCAGCAGCAGCAGGGCGAGCAGCAGCAGGGCCGGTCTTCTGCTCATCTCACTCCAGGAAACCCAGGGATTTAACTATCGGCATCTTCCTGCCGTAACCGAAAGATTTCTCGGTGACCTTCAGCGCCACGGCCAGCTGCTTGCGCTTGTACTCGTTGGCCTCTACGCGGCGCAGTACGGAGGACACCAGCTCCCGCGGGTAGCCGCGCGCGGCGATCTCCGCCGGGGAGCGGTTCTCCTCCAGGTACAGGCGGAGGATGCCGTCGAGCACCTCGTACTCCGGCAGGTCGTCCTGGTCGCGCTGGGCGGGCTTAAGTTCCGCGCTCGGAGCGCGGGAAATTATGGAGTCCGGGATCACGGGTCTTTCGGCGTTCAGGCAGGCGGCGAGACCGTAGACGTCGGTCTTGAAAAGATCGGCGATAGGCGCCAGCGCGCCTACGGTGTCGCCGTAGAGCGTGCAGTAGCCGACGGCGATCTCGGATTTGTTGCCTGTGGCCAGGGCCAGCCAGCCGTTCTCGTTGGCCAGCGCCATCAGGATGGCCCCCCGCGAGCGGGCCTGCAGGTTCTGCATAGCCAGCGAGACGCCCTTCCCGGCGCGGCCCAGCCCGTCGAGATAGGCGCGGTACACCGAGGTTATCGGTATCGTGCGCAGCTCCATGCCGAGGCGCCCGGCCAGCTCCTCCGAATCCCTGACGCTGCGGCGGGACGTGTAGCCGGACGGCATCATCACTCCTGCCACGTTGTCGGCGCCCAGAGCCCTGACGGCCAGGGCGGCCACGACCGCGGAATCTATGCCGCCGCTGACGCCCAGGACGGCCTTGGAGAAGCCTAGCTTGGAGAAATAATCGCGTATGCCCAGCGTGAGGGCGTCGCGTATCTCCGCGGCTGGCTCCGGCGCCGCGGCTGGCCGCTTCCCTGGCGCGGCCCCGGTGTCGACCAGGAGCAGGTCCGCGGAGAAGGAGGCCGCGGCTGCCGCGACGCTCCCGGACGGCGTCAGCGCGAAGCTGTTGCCGTCGAAGATGAGTTCGTCGTTGGCCCCGTACTGGTTGGCGTAGATGATATGGGTGCGGGTGCGCCTGGCCAGGCCGGAAAGTATCCTGCGCCGCAATGCGCTCTTGCCGCGGAAGAACGGCGAGGCCGAGCTGTTGATGACTATCGAGGC
>JAJZOZ010000013.1 GCA_021811405.1 bacterium
AAAGCGTGGGGGCGGATATCACCGGTGAAAGGGTACGGAAATATATAGAGTCGCATGAAACCCGCTCGAAGGGGAATTAAGCGTACGATTGGATACGCCGGGGCTTGCCCCGGGGTAGTTCATAGTGGGAGCGGCGAAATGGGCGCGGGCAAGCGGGCGAGAACGAAAGCCTTACTGGTCCCGGGGCGCAAGCCCCGGGCGTGGTAATTTGTTTCTCGGTGTGCCCATATGGGGAAAACATTTTTGCATTAGTTTATGAATAGGGTGGGATTTATGAAAAGAATTGTCTTGTTCCTTTTTGTTCTCTTTGCTTGGACTCCTGGTTTTGCACAGGCACCTAAAATCCACCCAGAAACACCTGAAGCCCGGGAGGCCTTCCAAAAGATGCTTGCCAGCATTGAAACAGAAAAAGATCCGTATGATCTGGCGGACCGTCTGGACGATTTAGAGAAAAAAATCCTGGGGGAGTGGAATCACGGTATGCGCTTCCAGGCGCAGACCACACGGGAAATAGCAATCAGACTGATAAAAGTGTTCAACCAGTTAGATGATACGCCTATTGGTGGAGCTAATAAGGTAAGGATTATTGAAATGATTGGCATCAATGATAATAGCCAGGAGGCCCATGATTTCTTTCTGAACATCCTGGAAAATGGTACTGAGCGAAGTAAAAGCAGGGCTCTTTTAAGAATTTGGCCTAGGGGTGTGCGCGGTGACGACATATATGACAAGGTCAAGAGCTTAGTGGACAAAGGACGGTTGAAGCGTCTGGATTCATTGGACCCGCTCAAACGGGCCAACCCTGAGCGGGCGATAAAAGAGATCCAGGATTATGTCCGCACAACAGAAGATGTCGCAGAATTTAAGGGTGTGGGGCAGTTATTAAGTGAATATGATCGGCCGGAACTTATGGAAGTTGTAATTGATCGATATCCGGAGATGAAGAAAAAATGGAATGGGTATTTTGGAGATGATCCAGCTCGTTCAATCAAAACAAAGTTGCTGGTAAGAATTGTCGAGCTTAAAGAAGGCGCACGGCTGAAAACCGTGCTTGAAATGCTGAACCAGGACGGAACCAGCGGCGAGGAAACTCTGCCGATCATAGCCAAAAAACTTGAAAGCAAAGATGCCATATCCAGGGAAGCCGCCGTTAATTTTCTGCGCGGTCAGGCGCAGCAGGGCAACATAAAATCCGACAAGATAAAACCTATTCTGGAAAGCGCGCTTGAAAGAGAAAAGAACAAAGATATCAAGTCCAACGGCGAGAAACTATTGAAAGAACTGCGCTAGACGTCTGGCAACAATATGCTGAAACGTTCTGTAGGGATTCTGCTTTACAGCTTGGCGCTGGTCTTGCTGCCTGTGCGCGCTAGCGGCGTATTTTGGGGCAATCCGGAACACCAGGAGCTGAGCGACGTCTTTTTCCGCGACCTGTCGCTAGCGATAGATCTGCATGGCGGCATATATGGCGGGCGGCTGGCCAACCGGTTGCCGGGTACTGTCTTCGACGACGAGGTGGTTGAAATGACCGGCGTTTTGAAGACCAGGCTTTGTCCTAAGCTGGTATGTGCGGACGTGGTGGCTGGCGTAAACGCGCTTTCCCTGCTGGAGTTCCAGAAGAAAGGCCAATTCTATTATGGTTCATTCAAGCACACAGATAATCTGCAACTCCTCAAGAGGAAAGCAATCCGAACAATTGCCTATGATGAATTTCTCTCAAAGTCCAAGCCCGCCGTCCCATACGTCGTACAGGACGGGGACGCTATGGCAAAGTTGTTCACAAAGTATCTCGAATATACGGACGATAATGGTGATGGTAAAATAGACCGCAACGAAATTATCAGAGGGGCGCTCGGCTTCGAGGGGGCGCTCCGGAGGCTTCGAGGCTTACGACCAGTCGGCAGGCGTGGCGCTGGCCAAGCGCTGCGGGGCGTACAGCTTCGGCGGCACCGTGAAATATATAGAGAGCTCCATAGCTGGCATCAAGGGCAGCGGCTACGCCGTGGACCTGGGGTTGAAGCGCGGGTTCAAGAGCGTCCCGGTGACCTTCGGTCTTTCGGTGCAGAACCTGGGCCCCGGGATAAAGTACCTCTCCCAGCGGGAGAAGCTGCCTGCGAGCGTCAGCGCGGGCATCATGTTCATGCCGCTGCAGGGGTTCACGCTGAACCTGGACGCGAAGAACTACGTCTACGACAGGACCACTACGTTCAGCCTGGGGACGGAGTACGCGCTGTTCGGGGGGCCGGAGAGCGCGACGGCGCTCAGCCTGCGCGGCGGTATGAACGCCGGCGGGGCGAGCCAGTCCGCCGCGGGCGCTTTCACCGCCGGCGCGGGCGTGCGCCTGCTGAACCTGGACCTGGACTACGCGATGTCGCCGCAGGGGAACCTGGGCGGCACCCAGCGCATAACGCTGAAGAAAAAGTTCTGAACTTTGCTAATATTATATTTTCGCGTCTGCCAAGGATGCGGCGGCTGACCTACGATGCTATGAAGATACACAACACCTACCTGTTCGGCAAAGTCTCCGACAAGGCCTCCTGGACCCCGGCCGAGCTGGAGGAGATAGGCCGCCGGGCGCAGGCCGCGCGCGGGCCGCTGGCGGAGGCGTCCCAGGAATATATCCTGGGGACGCTGGCGAAGGCCGGCCGGCTGTTCGGCAAGGGCTCGAAATACCGCGAGGCCGCGCTGGCGCACCTCGCCGGGCACATCACTTTCTCCCGCCCGGTCATCGAGAAGAGCCTCGACGTGATACCCGAGCTGCTCGACAAGCGGGCGATGTCCAAGCGGATGAACATGGAGCTGTTCATCCCCTACGCGCTGGAGGCCCCCGTGGAGCGGCGCGGCTACGAGGGCCTGGTGCGCGCGATGCCGAAGGGCGTGGTGCTGCACGTCGGGGCGGGCAACGTCTTCCTGGGGATACTCGATTCCATGGTCATCGGCCTGCTGACCCGGAACGTCAATATCGTCAAGCTCTCCTCGGGCGGCTCCAACTTCATCAACCTCTTCATGGACGCGCTCGCGGAGGCGGACGAGGAAGGCCTGCTGGCTAGGTCCTGCGCGGTGCTGTCCTGGAAGGGCGGCAGCCGGGGGCTGGAGGAAGCGGCCCTGAAGCACGTCAACGCGGTCTTCGTCTGGGGCGGCTACGACGCCGTGCAGAGCTACCGGAAGATCGCGCCTATAGACGTGCGCGTGGAGGGTTTCGGGCCGAAGACCAGCGTGGGGGTGGTCTTCGAGAGCTGCATAAAGCACGAGGGGATGGACAACGTGGCCCGCCGGGCCGCGCTGGACGCCTCGCTGTGGGACCAGGCCGCCTGCTCTTCGCTGCATACGCTATACCTGGTGGCCCCGAGGGAACGCCACGCGGAGCTGGCCGCGGATTTCCTCGCGAAGGCGAAGGGGCATTTCGCCAAGCTCGCCGGGGAGCTCCCGCCGGGCAGGCTGTCCCCCGACGAGATGGTGGAGATAAGCCGGGCCCGCGAGCTCGCCCGCGTGGACCAGGCGCTGGGGAACGCCTCTTATATCAGCTCCGCGCCGAAGACGGACTGGACCGTGATCTACGAGAAGGACCCGGTCTACCGGGTCTCGCCGCTCAACCGCGTGCTGTACGTCAAGACGGTGGAGACGCTGGAGCAGGTGCGCGACCAGCTGCTCCCGCTGCGCGGCTACATCCAGACGGTCGGCGTGGGCGGCTCCATAGAGCGCAAGGCGGTAATGGAGACGCTGGGCCCGGCCGGCATAGCCCGCGTGGTGCGGCTGGGCAAGATGCTGGAGGAGGCCAACGGCTCGCCCCACGACGGGATCTTCCCTATGATGTCGCTGGTGAACTGGCTGCCCATCGAGGAGGTCCCCTCGCAGCTCGACCGCCTCAGCGAGCTGGTAGAGCACGCCCGCGCCAGGAGCCCCTTCTACGGCCGGCACCTGAAGGGGGTGCCTAAGATAGTGACGATAGACGATTTCAGGGCGGTGCCTTTCCTGGAGAAGAACCACGTGCTGGAGAATACCCCGCCGGACAGCGCCGACCTGCTGACCTCGAAGGTGCAGCGCGGCATCTTCTTCGCCAGCGGCGGCTCCACCGGCCAGCCTAAGTACGTCTTCTACGACCAGCACGAGTACGACCACACCTGCCGGATGCTCGCCTACACGTACGAGGCGGCCGGGCTCGACGGGACGGACGTCATCGCCAACCTCTTCATAGCCGGCAACCTGTGGTCCAGCTGGCTGTCGGTGGAGAAGGCCATAGCGTATACCAAGGCGATCTCCGTTCCGGTGGGCAGCAACCTGCCGCTGAACAGCATAGTCGAGTACCTGGAGGACTTCAAGGTGACGGCGGTCATCGGGCTGCCGTCCTTCCTGGCCAAGCTGGCCGAGTTCGCCAAGGCCAACCGCGCCCGCTACAAGCTGAACATAAAGAAGATCTTTTACGGCGGGGAGTACGTGGGCGAGGAGATGGAGAAGTTCTTCCGCGACGCCTTTCCCGGCTCCTACGTCCGCTCGGCCGGCTACGCCACCGCCGACGCGGGCGTGATAGGCTTCCAGTGCCCGCACTGCGTGAAGGGGGAGCACCACCTGTTCTCGGCCAGCCAGTTCATAGAGTTCGTGGACCAGGATACGCTCTCGCCGGTGGAGAAGGGCGGGGTGGGCGAGCTGATAGTGACCGGGCTGGCCAAGAAACACATGCCGATAATCCGCTACCGCGTGGGCGACCTGGGCCGCTGGCTGCAGCGTCCGTGCGCCTGCGGCCGCAAGGAGCCGAGATTCGAGATACTCGGCCGCTGCGACGACAGGATACACGTCGGCGGCGCGCACCTCTTCGTCAACGACATCCAGGAGGCGCTCGGCAAGGTGCCGGACCTGACCTTCAACTTCCAGGTAGTGATAGGCAAGAAAGGGCACCGGGACACCCTGGCCATACGGACCGAGGTGGCCGACCCGGCGGCGCTCGCCCGCGCGGGCGAGCTCGGGGACCTGCTCTGGAAGGAGATGGTCAAGCACTGCGAGGACCTGCACGAGAGCGTGCGGATGAAGTGGCTGGAGAAGCCGGAGATAGAGGTGCTGAAGCCCGGCGCGATAGAGCGCGTGCAGCGCACCGGCAAGATCCGCCGCGTGATCGACGGGCGGGTCAAGGTCTGACCCGCCTCGGGGAGAAGAAAAAGCCGGGCGGAAGCCCGGCTTTTTTCATGACAGCCTCCGGCTGGTCAGGGCAAAAGCGTGTTCAGGGACTGGGCGTCGTGGATGTCCGCGAATTCTTTTCCGAGCAGGCCGCGCTTCTGCAGGTTGCCTATGACGAACTGCGGCAGGGTGGCCCTGACGTTGTAGACCATGTAGGGGATGGTCCACATCTTTATCCGCCGCTCCTTGGGCAGCACGCGGTTCATCAGGATGATCAGGTTGTTGGTGCAGTTGTTCTTGACCGTGTTGTAGAACTCGCCTTCCCTGTCCACGGCGGCCAGCTGCATGGCCTCGCGCAGCAGCTGCGCCTTCTGGTCGTGCGAGAGGAGGACCGGGTAGGGGATCAGGCGGAACTTCTCGTGGTAGACGGTGCGGGCGGCGTACTCCTCCCAGGTGGACAGCGACCAGATGATGCCGAAGGACTTGCCCAGGCCGGTCAGCGGCGAGAAGCTCTGGCCCACGCGGGTGCGGCCCTCGATGCTCAGCGCCAGCGCCATCGGCTCGTTGCCGTCCGCGTCCTTAAGGGCGCCTTTCTCGAAAGTGAAGACCAGGAAGGAGTGGGCGGCTATGAACTCCGGCGGGAACGGCTTCTTGACGAAATAGACGTTCTTTATCCTGTCCGGATACATCGTCATCGAGGTCCAGTCGTAGGAATTCTCCTGCGGCACGGCGGAGCGCATCGTGCGCACGTTGCCCATCGTGATCAGGCCGTCCTTGTTCTCGAGCAGCAGGGCCTGGCGGCGGCGGGGCTGGTAGGGAGCGGGCTCTATCTCGCCGGCCTTGGGCAGGTACTCGGTTATCCTGCCGACCTTCAGGATGGAGAGGTCGTCGGCCTGGCGGGCCTGCGCCTCTATGACGACGGTCTTGCCTTCGAACCTGGCGGCCTTCCTCTCCGAAAGGTCCAGTTTGAACAGACGGCCGTCGACGGTGTTGATATAGGGGCCGTCCTCGGTGACGGAGATGACGCCCTTGAGGGTGTAGTTCGCGCCCCAGCTCTTGTCCGCGGGCAGCTGCAGGTCGGACGGGAGCCGCCTTATCTGGGCGGCGTCCAGGGTCCCGAGGACGTCGAAGTTGGTCTGGGCCGCGGCGGGTACGGCGGCGAACAAGAAGAGGAAAGAGAGGTTCTTGAGCATAGCTATAGGATAGCCTGCCCGGCGGCGGGACGGAAGCGGCCAAGGTCCCGGAATTTCCCGGCAAGTTTCCCAGGCCCTTCTAGGACTTTAGGTCAGCGGGTACGGCGGGGGGTTCCCCTGGCGGGGAGGTACTTGAGTTCTTCGGGGGAGGGTTCCGGTTCCCTGGCGCAGGGCTTTGCCCCGCAGTACGGCAGCCTGCCTAAGCCCAGGCGCAGCTCGCGGTCCAGTATGTCCTGGGCGGCCGTATCGTCGTTGGGGCCCCAGACATGCTCTTCCGGCAGTCCGGCCGAGTACTTCTGCAGGGCGGCCAGGGCGGAATCGGCGAAGCGGTCGAAGTCCTCCGTTCCCGGATAGGCGCGTTTCCCGCCCATGCCCTGCAGCCAGGAATTGTTCAGGCGCAGCGTCAGCCGCAGGCATACGCGCACGAGGTCCTTGTCCGGAGGCAGTTTTTGCGGGTACCTCTCGCGCAGCTGGCGGCAGAGTTCCAGCCGCGCTTTCACAGCGGCCTGGCTCCACCCGGTCACGTAGAGCATGGGGGCGACCACGGTCTTGGTTATGGCCTTAAGCTGCGGGCCCGTGAGCGGCGCCGAAGAGGCTCCGACCTGCTGCGCACCGGCCGGGGCGGCCAGCAGGAAGGCCAGGAACGGGAATAGGTGTCGCGTCATAGCGTACCTGATATTATTAGCAGAAAGGGCGCCCTTGCGCAACTGTTATTCGCGCGAGGCAATTAACTATAATTCCCATAAGCCGCAATGCCTGCTATATCAGGAGGGAACATGGGAGTTTTTTCCAAAACGCAGCTCGAGAAATACGCCGACGCCCTTATCTGGGGCCTTTACACCGCCCGCCGGAAGGGCTTTAAGAAGCGGGAGAACATCCTGCTGCGCTGCGACCTGGAAGCCCGCGAGCTGGGCGAGGTAGTCTACCGCAAGCTGATAAAGCGCGGCTACAACGTGGTCTTCAACTTCCTGCCCACCCCGGGGCTGGAGCGCTCCTTCTACGAGCACTCCGACCCCGCGCAGCGGGCCTTCCTCGGCTCCTGGGACAAGGAGCTCTACGAGAACCTCAACGGCTACGTCTTCATCCACGCCCCGGCCTCGCTGACGCACCTTAAAGGGATAGACACGAAGCGGCAGAGCGAGGTGGCCATAGCCCGCAAGCCGCTGTTCAGGATCCGCGACGAGCGCGAGGAGAAAGGCAAGTTCGCCTGGACCCTGTGCACCTATCCCACGCCCGAGCTGGCCAGGCAGGCGAAGCTCTCCCTGAAGGGATACGCCGCCCAGATAGCCAAGGCCTGCTACCTCGACGAGCCCGACCCCGCCAAGAAGTGGGCCCAGGTCTACAGAGAGGTGACCGGCATAAAGAAGTGGCTCAACGGCCTGGGGATAGACACCATACGCACCGAGTCCGCCTCCATGGACCTGGAGGTGAAGCTGGGCGAGAGGCGCAGGTTCCTCGGCGTCAGCGGGCACAACATCCCGAGCTTCGAGATCTTCACCTCGCCGGACTGGCGCGGCACCCGCGGTACCTACTACGCCAACCTCCCGGCCTTCCGCGGCGGCAATTACGTGGAGAAGATCAGGCTCGAGTTCAAGGACGGCCGCGCGGTGCGGATGTCGGCCGCCAAGGGCGACGAGTACGTCAGGAAGATCCTGGTGACCGACAAGGGCGCGGCCCAGCTGGGGGAGTACTCGCTGACGGACCGGCGCTTCTCCAGGATAGACAGGTTCATGGCGGACACGCTGTTCGACGAGAACCACGGCGGGAAGCACGGCAACTGCCACGTGGCCATAGGCAATTCCTACAGCGACACCTTCGCCGGGGACCCGGCGAAGCTGACGAAGGAGACCAAGGCGAAACTGGGCTACAACGACTCGGCCGTGCACTGGGACCTGATCAACACCGAGGACAAGAAGGTGACCGCCGCGCTCAAGAACGGGAAAAAGGTCACTATATACGAAAAAGGCCGGTTCAGGTACTGAGCCGCAGGCGTCGTTCCGGGGAACTCCGCGGCTTCCGGGCCGCGGAGTTCTTTTTTCCGTCCCGGCCCGCTGTTTACGCGCCGCCGGGAATTTAATATCATCCACGGAGGGGCAGAAATTCCGGCTTGGGGGGTTGGGAAATGAAAAAACTCTGGACCTGGTTCATCCTTATTTGCGCGGGTTCTTTCGCGGTGCTCGGCCTGGTCGGCCGGGACATATACCGCAACGCGCCGCCGATACCCGTCAGGGTGATCTCGGCCGGCGGGACGGCCGTGACGGACGACGGGGAGATAGGGCGCGGCCAGGCGGTCTGGCAGTCCATGGGCGGCATGGAGCTGGGCTCCGTATGGGGGCACGGCAGCTACGTGGCGCCGGACTGGACGGCCGACTGGCTGCACCGCGAGGTGGTCTTCGTGCTGGACGGGCTGGCGCAAAAGGAATACCGTTCCGCCTACGCCGCGCTCTCGCCGGAAAAGCAGGCCGCGCTGCGCAAGGAGACGGAGCTGATGTTCCGCGCCAACGCCTACGACCCGGCCTCCGGGACGCTGACCATACCGCCGCTGCGGGCGAAGGCCTTCCGGGAGAACCTGGCGCACTACTCCGGCATCTTCTCCGGCGGCTCGCCGGCCTTCGCGATACCGGCGGGGGCGCTGAAGGACCCCGCCAAGCTCAGGCAGCTCTGCGCGTTCTTTTTCTGGACCTCCTGGGCTTCCGCGGCGGACCGCCCCGGCGGCTCCGTCAGCTACACCAATAACTGGCCGCACGAGCCGCTGATAGGCAACGCCCCGACGGGCCAGGCCGTGGTCTGGACCGGCCTGAGCGTGATACTGCTGCTGGCCGGCATAGCCGGCATGGTCACTTTCTACGCGCGCAGGTCCTACGCGCACTCCCCGGCCGCGCCTCCGCCGGCCGCGGACCCGTTCCTGGCGCTGCCGCTGACGCCGTCGCAGAAAGCCGTGCCGTACTATTTCGCGGTGGTGGCGCTGCTCCTGCTGGCGCAGATAGGCGTGGGCGCGGTGACGGCCCACTACGGCGTGGAAGGCAACGGGTTCTACGGCTTGCCGCTGGACCGCTGGCTGCCTTACGCGGTGACCCGCACCTGGCACATACAGCTGGGTCTCTTCTGGATAGCCACGGCCTGGCTGGCCTCGGGGCTCTTCATCGGGCCGATAATAGCCGGCCGCGAGCCGGCGGGGCAGGCCGCGGGGACTTACGCCCTGCTGGCGGCCCTCGCGGTCATAGTGGGGGGCTCGATGGCCGGCGAGTGGGCCTCCGTCTTCCACAAGTTCAAGGGCGACGCCTGGTTCTACTGGGGGCACCAGGGTTACGAGTACCTGGACCTCGGCCGGGTCTGGCAGGCCGGGCTCTTCGCTGGGCTGCTGCTCTGGCTGGCGCTGCTGGCCAGGTGCGTGCTGCCCGCCCTTAGGAAGAACGGCGAGGACAGGCACCTGCTGGGCGTCTTCCTGATGTCCACTTTCGCGATAGCGCTGCTCTACGGCGCCGGCCTGATGTGGGGCGTCCATACCAACCTGACGCTGGCCGAGTACTGGCGCTGGTGGGTGGTGCACCTGTGGGTGGAGGGGTTCTTCGAGGTCTTCGCGACGGTGGTCATAGCCTTCCTTTTCTACAGGATGGGCCTGGTGGAGCCGGGCGCCGCGGCCAGGGCCTCGCTGCTGTCGTCCACCGTCTACCTGTCCGGCGGCATCATCGGCACGCTGCACCACCTCTACTTCGCCGGCACACCGGCGGTGGCCATGGCCTTCGGCGCGGTCTTCAGCGCGCTGGAGGTGGTGCCGCTGGTGCTGATGGGCTACGAGGCCTGGGAGCACGTGCGCGTGGGCCGCATGGCGCCGTGGGTAGAGAACTACAAGTGGCCCATACGCTTTTTCATAGCGGTGGCCTTCTGGAACATGGTGGGCGCCGGGCTCTTCGGCTTCATGATAAACCCGCCGATAGCGCTGTACTACATGCAGGGCCTCAACACCACTCCGGTGCACGGCCACGGCGCGCTGTTCGGCGTCTACGGCATGCTGGGGATAGGCCTGATGCTCTTCTGCCTGCGGGCTATCAAACCCGAAGGCAGGTGGAAGGACGGCGCGCTGAACGCCGCCTTCTGGGGAATGAACGCCGGGCTGGGCATGATGATAGCGCTCAGCCTGCTGCCGCTGGGGCTGCTGCAGACGCTGGCCTCGGTGGACACGGGCTACTGGTACGCGAGGAGCGAACAGTTCATGCAGGTGCCGCTGATGAACTCGCTGCGCTGGCTGCGCGTGCCCGGGGACACGGTGTTCGCCGCCGGCGTTCTAGCGCTGGCGCTGTTCCTGGGCGGGCTGGTGACGGGCCATTCCTATGCCCGCGAGGATTAGGCGCCGCGCCGTGTCCCGGAGGAGAAGACCGGCCCGGAGCCGGCGGGAATGACCGTGGAAGGCCTCGTCAGGGCCACCAGGCGCTTCTCCCGGGAGGCGGGGCGGCTGCGTTTCGGCGCGCCCGTGGCGCAGGTCTACAACCCGCTCGACTACGCCCGCCTGCCCCACGAACAGTACCTGCGCCGCTACGCGGGCCCGGCCAGGACGGCCGTCTTCCTGGGGATGAACCCGGGTCCTTTCGGCATGGCCCAGACCGGGGTGCCTTTCGGCGACGCGGAGATGGCGCGGGGCTGGCTGGGCATAGACGCCCGGGTGGGCAGGCCGCCCCGCGAGAACCCGAAGCGGCCGGTGTACGGGTTCGCGTGCCCGCGCGCGGAGGTGAGCGGCAGGCGGTTCTGGGGCGCCATAGCCCGGCTGTACGGGACCCCGGAGGATTTTTTCTCCCGCTTCTTCGTAGCCAACTACTGCCCGCTGGTGTTCATGGAGGCCGGCGGGCGCAACCTGACCCCGGACAGGCTGCGCCGCGCCGAAAGGGAAGCACTTTACGCCGTCTGCGACGAGTACCTGCGGCGCAGTCTCGAGCTCTTCTCTCCCCGCTGGGTCGTGGGGATAGGCCGCTTCGCGGCGGGGCGCGCCGGGGAGGCCCTGGCCGGCGGCGGGGCGCGCATAGCCGCGGTCCCGCATCCCAGCCCGGCCAGCCCGGCGGCTAACAGGGACTGGGCCGGGGCTTTCGCCCGCAGGCTGGGAGAACTGGGCCTGGCGGGTAAGGCCGGACCGGGAGGAAGCGCGATGGTGAGGATAAAAAGGATCTACGAAAAACCTTCGGCCGGGGACGGCCTGCGCGTCCTCGTCGACAGGCTCTGGCCGAGGGGAGTCTCGAAGGCGGCGGCGAAGCTGGACCTCTGGCTCAAGGAGGCCGCGCCCTCGGACGGCACCCGCAAGTGGTTCGGCCACGATCCGTCCCGCTGGGAGGGCTTCCGGGAGCGCTACCTGGCGGAGCTCGGGGCCCGGCCCGGCGCGCTGGCGCAGCTCCGGGAGCTGTGCGCCAGGGGCACCGTTACGCTGCTCTACGCGGCCAGCGACCCGGAGCACAATAACGCCGTAGTCCTCAGGGACCTGCTTTCCCGCGGCTAGTCCGGAGCGGGAAAGGAAAAGGCCCGGTCCCCCCGGTCCCGGCGCTATTTCCAGCGCCGCGCGGATATATGGTCTAATATACGACCATGAGCACACTCCTTCAGGCTTTAAAGACGGAGCGCGGCCGCCACGTGGCGGGCGCCGTTTTCCTGGCGGGCCTGTCCGCCATGTTCCTGTTCTGCGGCTACGAGTTCATCCGCTCGCCCGCGGAGTCCATCTTCATCGACAAGTTCGGCGCGGGCGCCAAGCCCTACGCCATAGCTCTCGTGCCGTTCATGATGGCCGCGATGATCTACGGCTACGGGCGCCTGCTTTCGGCCGTCGGCGCCAAGAAGGCGATGGCCGCGTCGATGTTGCTGAGCGCGGCCTTCTTCCTCGTGGCCTGGGCCATGCTGGGCCGCGCCGGGAAATGGTTCGCCTTCTTCCTGCTGGTCTTCAAGGAATCCTACGTAGTGATCATCTCTGAGCAGTACTGGTCCTTCGTCAACAGCGTGCTGAAGGACGAGGAGGGCAAGATCTACAACGGCCCGGTGGCCGGGCTCGGCGCGCTCGGCTCGCTGTGCGGCGGCTGGCTGCTCGGCCATTACGCCGTGGGGCTGGGCACCAGGACCTTCGTGCTGTTCGCGGGCCTGGTGATACTGCCGGCGGCGGTGCTGTCGTGGCTGGGCTACGAGAAGGCCGGCGAGCCGAAACCGTCCGAGGCTGAGGCGGGCGGGAAGAAAGGGCACCTGCACCTGAGCATCCTGACCGAGAACCGCACCGTGCTGTTCATCGCGTTCATCATCTTCTCCGCGCAGGTGGTGGCCACCGCGCTGGACTTCCGCTGGACCCAGCTGCTGCAGGACTTCCTGCCGGATATGGACGCGCGCACGGCCTACATGGGCCGCTTCTGGATGCACGTGAACATCTTCTCGTTCTCGATGCAGTTCCTGGCCACCCCGTTCCTGCTCAGATGGATACCGCGCCGGGGCATCCTGACCTTCATCCCCGCCGTGCATATAGTCACCTGCCTGCTGCTGTTCCTGCACCCGACGCTGGGGCTGGCCTCCGCGGCCTTCCTGCTGTTCAAGGGGATGGATTATTCCATCTTCCGGGCCTCCAAAGAGACGCTGTACATACCGTTCTCCTACGATACCCGCTACCGCGCCAAGCAGGTGGCCGAGGCCTTCACCTACAGGTTCGCCAAGGGCCTGACTGCGACGTGGGTCTCCGCGCTGAAGACGCTGGGCACGGTGGCGCAGGGCTTCTACCCGGCGCTCGGGGCCATCTTCGCTTCCGCGTGGCTGGTGATGTCGTTCCCGCTCACGGCGGACCGCAGGCCGCCGGAGGAAAAAGCCGCCGCCTGACGCCGCGCGCGGAGATAAGAAAGCCCGGGCAGGTCCCGGGCTTTTTTTCGCCCGCGGCGGGCTCAGAACACTATGGAGGCCGAGAACCGGTGCACGGTGCCGAGGTCGCCGAACGGCGAGAAGGCGTAGTCGAGCTGGTAGGAGGTGTAGCGGACCCCGCCGCCGAAGGCCACGTTGCGCAGGCCGCCCATGTCGGATATGGCCCGGGTATTGAAGCCGGCGCGCAGCGAAACGTCCATGTCCGCCCCGGCCGGTATGCGCAGCTCCGAGCCCATCGCGAGGAAGGGCAGCGCGTCCCGCGAGCCGACGATATCCGCCGTGACGGAGAAATGATCCCCGAGCTTCGTCAGCGTGCCCAGGCGCAGTATCAGCGGGAGGGGGGCCTCTTCCTTGTCGTAGCGCAGCGAGCCCATGATGTTCTGGGCCGACATCGACAGCAGGAAGGTGTTGTCGAACATGTACGGAAAATTCAGGCCTATGTCCGCCGAGACGGTGTTGTCGCCCGAGAGTATCTTGGACTTGACGAACTTGCCGGTGGCGCCCAGCACGAACCGGTCCTCCGGGTCCTTGTTGAAGCCGGTGATATAGCAGGCGAAGCCCACGCCTATGGAGGTGTCATACGGGGAGAAACTGCCCAGCGTGACGCCGCTGGGGTCGGTCCTGGTGATCTTGCCGTAGTCCATGTACTTGAAGGCCACGCCCCAGGCCCCGACGTCGCCGGCCGTCTCGGCGTAGCCGAAATACTCCAGGCTGGAGCCGGAGAGGTAGGGCGAGTGCATCAGGCCCATCGAATTCTTCTTTATGTGTATCAGGCCGGCGGGGTTCCAGTCCAGCGCGAAGGCGTCGTCGGCCAGGGCCGAGTAGGCCTCGCCCATGGCCGCCCCGCGGGCCCCCGAAGCCATCTTCAGGAACTGCCCGGAAGCCGTCCCCGCGGAGGAGCCGTCGAAGCCGGCGGCGGCCGGGCGCGGCAGGGCCAGGGCGCAGAGCGCCACGGCCGGCAGGGCCGCCCTCAGTGCTTTCCGCATGGCTCCTTTTCCCATATCGCCGCGCTACCTCTCCAGCGCCACCTTGAAGCTCTTGGAGCTCTTCTTGTCGCCGGTCTGTATGAAAGCTATATAGACGCCGCTGGCGGCCTTGTTGCCGCTGTCGTTCCTGCCGTCCCAGTGCGTCATGCCGTTGACGTCGGCCTTCAGGCTGCGCACCAGCTCGCCGAGGAAGGTGTAGATCTTGACCCTGGCGTAGGGCGGCAGCCCGGCGAAGTTCATCACGCCGGTGACCGAGCTCGGCCTGAACGGGTTGGGATATATCTTGACGGCGCCCAGCCCGGCCGGCGGGTTGCTCTGCATGATCTGGAAGGTGGAGAGATGCCAGGTCTGGCCTATCACCCTGCTGCGGGCCGTATCGGACACGGAGGGCAGCGGCACCCAGACGCGGTTGTCCTCGTCGTAAAGAGCCAGCACCAGCCGGGAGGCGTCGATACCCGCCGGCAGGTCGGCCGGCCTGTACGGCAGCGTTATCGTTATGGCCCCCAGCACCAGCGTGGGGGGGAAATGGTTGAGCGTCAGCCCGATGCCTGTCGGCGTCAGGGCGGAGACGGCGGAATCCGGGGCCGGCAGCGTGGAGGTGGACGGGGTAAGGGTAAGGCGGGTGGAGCTGCCTATGGCCCCCGGCGGGATCAGGACCGAGATCTGGCCGTAGGAGGTCTCCAGCGTGACCAGGGCCCCGTCCTGCGCCAGCGCGTTCACGTTGGAGGAGAGCAGCGTTATCGTGGAGCCGGCCGCGATGAAGGCGGTCTTTACTCCCCCCTGGCCGATGGCCTGCACCTGGAGATAATAGGTGGTATCGATGGCCAGCCCCGAGAACGCGCAGGACAGGCCCCGCGCCAGGCAGCTGGAACTGTAGACCAGGAAGGTGTCGTCGGTGGATACCTGTACGTTATAGATCGTGGAGGAGGAGTTGCCGTTGGGGCCCCAGTTGGCAGTGAAGCCGTCGGTCAGCATCCCGGTGAAGGTCTCTTCCTGGGAGAGCCGGTAGGCCGTGGCGGGCAGGGTCAGCGCGGAGCCCAGTGAGACGGGCGGGTCCGTCGGCAGGCCGGCCAGGTTGAGGGCAGAAACGCGCAGGTAGTAGCTGGTATCGGACTGCAGCCCGTAGAACGTGGAAGACAGCGAGAGCGTGGTGGAGGAATTGACGGTGCCGGAGAAATCCGAATTGGAGGAGACATACGCCGTGTAGTAGGTGACCCCGGCCGGGTTGGCGCCGCGGCCCCAGTTGAGCGTGACCGAGCTGGCCCCGATCCCGGAATATACTCCGGCGACTGGGTCGTAGGCGCCGGTGGCGGTCGGGCTGAAATCAACCGCGGGCGTGGCGCGCCCTCGGCGGTTGATGGCGGTCACGCGCGAATAGTAGGTCGTATTGGGAATAAGCCCGGAGAAGGTGGCCGAGGAAAGGACGGTGGTGGAGGACGTCTGCGGCGACCCGTAGGCGGGGTCGTCGTCCATCTCCACGAGGTAGCGCGTGTCGGGCGGGTTGGAGTTGGAGGACCACCTCAGGTTGAGCGTCAGCGACGTGATAGAGAAGCCCTGCTCCACCGGCGGGTTGGCCATGGTTGCCGTGGCGGCCATGGCGGCGTAGTTGATCGAGCCCTCCATGTTCACGGTGCCGGCGCGGAAATAATAGCTGGTGTTGGGGGACAATCCCTCTATGGCGAGGCGGTCCAGCTGGATGCTGTAGGTGGCGGAGGAGAAGGCGGGGGAGGCGAACGCCGGGCTGGTGTCCGCCTGCAGCAGGTAGCCTTCAGCCGAGGCGCTCTGCGGAGAGACGGCCAGGGGGGTCCAGGACACGGTCACGCTGGACTGGTACACTTCCGGGTAGGCCAGGCCGGAGAGCGGCTGCGGCAGGGTCTGTTTGTAGGGAACGTCGGTGTTGGTGTAGATGGTGGCGCCGTTATAGAGCGCGCCGGCGCGGAAATAATAGGTGGTGTTGGGGTCCAGCCCGTTTATCACCAGGCCCGAGGCGGTGGCGCTGGGGGTGGCGGAGCTCGCCGCTATCGCGGTGAAGAAACGGTAAACGGACGCCTCGGCCACGTGGCCTTCGGCGGCCGTCCCCGGCGTGAAGGAGATAGCCGCGCTAGAGCTCCAGACGCCGTTCAGGGCTACGCCGGAGAGCTGCCCCGGGAAGCCCGTGGCGGTGGACGGCAGCAGAGAGTAGTTGGGCGTGCGCTCCCAGTTCAGCGTGGCCAGGCGCAGGTAATGGGTAGTGTTCGGGCGCAGGCCGCCGATGGCGAGCGTCCTGAGCCCGTCCTGGTAGGCGTAGGTGGCGGAGGAGAAGACGGTCGCCCCGGACCCGAACGGCGCGCTGGAGCCTTCCAGCCGGTAGCCCTCGCAGGCGAAGGCCTGGGGCGAAGCGGGCAGCGGCGTGAAGCTGACCGTTATCCGCTGGGGGTCCGCATAGGAGGCGGTAAGCGCCGCGGACACCGGCAGCGCCAGCGTCACAGAAGAAAGGTAGGTCCCGTAATTCGGGGCGTTGGCCTTGTTCAGCGAACCAGCCCTGAAGTAGTAGGTGGTGTTCGGATAGAGAGTGTTTATGGACAGAGTGCTGAGCTGCACGGCGTAGGTGGCCGAGGACTCGTAGAGCCCCGGCGTGGCGAAGCCGTCCGTGGAGGCTTCCAGCCTGTAGCCTATGGCCTCCGCCGGTCCCATGGCGGCCCAGCCGAGGGTGGCGCCTCCGTCGACGACGGAGATCCTGGAGAGGCCCTGGGGCGCCGCGGACAGCGTGGTGAAGCTGCGCAGTTCCGAGAGGTTCTCGGAGCCGCTCCAGTTGAGAGAGCCGACCTTGTAGTAATAGGTGGTGTTGCGCTGCAGGGAGACCGCCGCGGCGGAGGAGACCGTCTTGTCGGCCGTGGACCAGTCCGTGGCCAGCGACGAGAGCAGAGGGTCGCCGGAGAGCTTCAGGCGGTAGCCCTCTGAGTAGAGCGCCTGGGCGGGGCCGCCGTTCACCGCGGTCCAGGAGACGGTGGCGCTGGTCTCGCGGACGTCCTCCTCTATGCCGGAGAGGGCCAGCGCCAGGGTGGCGGTGGAGATGGGCGGGGTGAACGGGGTCCTGGTGCCGCCCGAGCCGAATGCCCGCACCTTGAAATAGTAGGTGGTATTGGCTTCGAGCCCGCCGAGCGTGACGGGCGGATAGCCGAGCAGCGTCTGGCCGGCCGAGGCGAAAGAGGCGGACTTGTCGTAGAACAGCTCGTACCTGGTCCATTCCGGGTTGCCGCCGGTGTCCCAGCCGAGGCGGGCCGTGGCGGTAAAGGAGGAATCGGCGGTGAAATAGGCGGGGAGCGAGAAGAGGGCGGAAGGCGCGGCTACCCAGGTGGCGGTGGTGATGACGGAGGAGTAGAGGGTGTCCGGGTCCGCGGCGGTCTTGACCTTGAAATAGTAAGTGGTGTCCGGGGCCAGCAGCGGGTAGCCTGTGGCATTGCCGGAAACGGTGCCGCTGGCGACGCAGCCGGCGAACGAGGGCGAAGTGGAAAGGACGGCGACGTAAGGGGCGGCCCCGCCGGTCCAGGAGACATTTATACTGCCTGTGCTGACCGCGGTCAGTGACGGCGCCGGCATCGCCGCCAGGACGGGAGAGGCCGCCGCCGCGAGCAACGCGGCGGCCGCTGTCAGGTGTCTGGCCCGGGGGAACATAGTATATAGTCTAACAGAGCGCTTGAAAAATTCAATGACTAATATGTTACGCGAAAAGCGCCCGTTTGCGCGGAACGCGATTTCTATTATATTATAACTTTAAATCCAAGCGGACCTTCCGGAGTCAAGAATGCGGTTCCAGGCGAAGACAGCGGGGCGGGCGGCGGCCAGAAAGGCGGCCTGCTTTGCCGTCATGCTCTTCACGGCGCTCGTCGCGCGGGCCGGGGATTTCCCGGCGTTCTCCGTGTCTTCCGGGACCCCGCTGCTTTCGACGCTCCCTTCCACCGGGGCCGTAGTGGCCCAGGGCGGGAATTTCTCGGCGCAGCTCGCGGACGGGCGCTCGCTGTGGGTGCTCAACAACGTCTGGACCGGGGAGATAGGTGCCGGCGGAGAAGCCAAGGCCTGGGGGCTGGTGGACGGCGCGGCGGCCTTTACGCCCAGCACGGCCGCCGCGGGCCAGCCAGGCTCCTTTACCTGGGTATCCGACGAGAACGGCTGGCCGCTGCCGCTGCTCTCCGCCGGAATGGAGGAGCCGGGGCAGGTGCGCAAGTTCTGGCCGCGTTCGGCGGTCTGCGGGCCGGCCGGCTGCGCGGTGTTCTATTCCATCATGAACAATTTCGGCCCCGAGCCCTACGACTGCTTCCGGGTGGGCCAGGGCGTAGCGGTGTCGGCGGACCCGGCCGGGCCCTACCAGAAGTCCAGAGAGGGCGGACGCTACAGCCTGTGGAACGACATAGAGCCGGCCTTCGGCTCGGCGGTCCTCGCGGACGAGGACGGCTGGGTCTACGTCTACGGCCGCGTCCTCTCCGCGCCCGGGGAGTATTCCGTGCAGTTGGCCCGCGCGCGGCCAGGCGCGCTGGCCTCGAAGGCCGCCTATTCCTATTATTCCGCGGATGCGGCTACCTCCTCCTGGACGGGCGACCTCTCCGAGGCCTCGGACGTGATGAAGGACATGCCCGACGAGTTCTCGGTCTCCTACAACGATTTCCTTAAAGCCTATCTGGCGGTATATTCCTCGGCGCAGGATGGCGGAGCGATGGCGCGGCTGGCGCGCTATCCGTGGGGCCCATGGGGTGAGCCCTTCCGCCTGTTCTCCTGCGCGCCGGGGGATTACTGCTACGGCGCCAAGGAACAGCCGGGCCTGGCTGAAGAAGGGGGGAAACGGGTCTACCTTACGGCCGAGAAAAGGCACTCGCCGTACCTGTACCGGGTAGATCTAAAACAGAGGTGAGGGAATGGAGGAATACAACGTATTGGTGATAAACCCGGGCTCCACGTCCGACGAGGTCAGTTTTTTCAAGGGAGCCAGGGAGCTTTTCCATAAGACCGTGCGCTACAGCCGGGCGGACCTGCAGCCGTTCGAGACCCTTAAGGTCTCGGCGCAGTACGAAATGCGGCGCGACATGGCGCTGGCGGCGCTCAAGGAGCACGGCCTGGACACGGCCGAGGTGCACGCGGTCATAGGCCGCGGCGGCCTGCTAAGGCCCATCCCGGGCGGCGTCTACGAGGTGAACGAAGCTATGGCCGAGGACCTGAAGTCCGGGGAGAGGGGCGACCACCCTTCCAACCTGGGCGGCCTGATAGCGCGCGAGCTGGCGGGGAAGTTCGGCTGCAAGGCCTTCATAGCGGACCCGGTGGTGGTGGACGAGCTGGAGCCGCTGGCCAGGTACTCCGGGATGCCGGAGAACCCGCGTCTGTCCCTGCTGCACGCGCTGAACCAGAAGCGCATCGGCCGCCACGCCGCCAGGCAGCTGGGCAAGCAGTACTGGGAGTGCCGCCTCATCATAATGCACGGCGGCGGCGGCATCTCCATCGGCGCCCACAAGGACGGCCGCATCGTGGACGTCAATAACGCGCTGGACGGCGACGGGCCTTTCACCCCGCAGCGCGCCGGCGGCGTGCCGGCGGGCGGCCTGGTGAAGATGTGCTTCAGCGGCAAGTACACACAGGAGGAGATCAAGCTGAAGCTCAAAGGGCGCGGCGGGCTGATAGCCTACACCGGGACGGCCGACTGCCAGGCGCTGGAGAAATACATCCTTACGGGAGAGGTGGTGCCGGGATCGGGGATAGACCCGGAGAAGCTGTCCCGCGAGAAGGCCAGGGAGGCCGTGCTGGCCATGGCCTACCAGATAGCCAAGGAGATAGGGGCCATGGCCGCCGTGCTGGAAGGCAAGGTGGACGCTATAGCGCTCACCGGCGGGCTGGCCTACGACAAGATCATCGTGCCGGAGATAAAGCGCAGGGTAGGGTGGATAGCGCAGGTGCTTTCCTATCCCGGCGGCGACGAGATGGCGGCCCTGAGGGCCGCGGCGGAGATCGCGCTGAGAACGCCGGCCTCCGTGAAAAAATACGATGCCGCCGGCGTGCCGGTGGCCTGAGGGAGGAACACTTATGAAATTCAAGAACTTCGACGAACTGCTCGGCCTGGTGCGCGGCAAGACCAACCGCATCGTGGTGCCGGGCGCCAACAACGACGAGGTCCTCACCGCCTGCAAGATGGGCGTGGACCACGGCATCATCTCCGGCGGCATCCTGATAGGGCCGAAGGCGCAGGTGGAGGAGATGGCGAAGAAGGTGGGCCTGAAGCTCGCCATCTTCGAGATCATAGACCTGGCCGACTGCGCCGAGATCTGCAACAGGGCGGTGGACCTGGTCAAGGCCGGCAAGGGAGACTTCCTGGTGAAGGGCCTGGTGGACACGAAGTTCTACATGAAGGCCATTCTCCGCAAGGACATCGCGGCCGTGGCGGAGGGGACGGTGCTGAGCCACTTCGTGCTCTTCGAGCTGACCAACTACCACAAGCTCTTCGCGGTCACGGACGCGGCCATCATGATAACGCCGAACGTGGACCAGAAGGAGATGATCCTTAACAACGCGGCGGACATGATGCGCCAGCTCGGAGTGGAAAAGCCGAACGTCGCCGTAGTCTGCCCCGTGGAGAAGGTCAACGACAAGATCCCCAGCACGCTGGACGCGGCCGAGCTGGTGAAGCGCAACAGGGAAGGGAGGATAAAGAACTGCACGGTAGAGGGGCCGTACGACATCTACATCTCCTTCTCGAAGGAGCTGGCGGCGGAGAAGGGCATAAAGAACGCGCGGGTGCCGGGCGAGACCGACATAGCGCTGTTCCCCAGCCTGGATTCCGGCAACCCGGTATACAAGTGCCTGAGCTTCTTCGGCGCCGGCATGAAGTCGGCCACGCTGCTGGCCGGCTGCAACATCCCTGTGATACTGCCTTCCCGCACCGATTCGCCGATGACCAAGCTGCATTCGATCGCGCTCGCCTGCTTCCTGAAGGACCAGGCGAAGGTCGCGGCCTGAACTTAAGGAGACTACCATGGCCTGGAACTTCCTGAAGAAGCTGATAAAGAAAGAGGAGCAGGGCAAGCCGCACCCGCACGCCGCGCCGGAGCCGGCGCGGCAGGAGGAGGCCCCCAGGCCGCCGGCCCCGGCCAAGCCGGCCGCGCCGGCGAGGGAGAAGTCCCCGGCCGAGAAGACGGACGACGAACTGGCCGCCGAGCTGGACAAGATGTCGCCGCAGATCCTGGCGCAGGCCAGGGACCCGCAGATGCGCGCGCTGATCATCGGCATCTACAGGAAGATGCTGCTCGACAACGTGAACATCAACGACGACCGGGAAGTGAAGAAGTGGATGAAGAAGCACCCCGAGGTGCTGCAGGGCGGCGAGACCGTGAAGGTGGAGACCGTCAGGCGCGAGGAGCCGAAAGTGGGCAGGAACGACCCCTGCCCCTGCGGCTCGGGGAAAAAGTACAAGAAGTGCTGCGGCGCTGGCAAGTAGCGCGCGGCCGCAATAAAAGAAGGACCCCGGCTTTCAGGCCGGGGTCCTTCTTTCTGGTAGCCTTAACGGTTCAATACCACTTTATCTCTTTGGTCTCCAGCGGCGTGATCTCGGGTATCTGCTTGGCCAGCTCGCGGTTCTCCGCGGTCAGGTCCCTGAAGCCGCCCAGGCCGTCGACGCCGTAGGTCCAGACGGAGCCGTTCGTGGAGAAGGGAGTGGACACTATGTAGTTCAGGTCGGACTGCAGGTAGGCCACCGGGTCGGCGCCGGGTGCCGCTATGTTCATCGGGTCCGACATGCGGACGTTAAGCGAGAACTTCCAGCCCCACTTTATGTTCATCGCCAGCGGGCGGACGGTGAAGTTGGTGATGTAGTGGCCCTTGATGATGTCGCGCTGGGCCTGGCTGCTGAGGGGGTCGGTGCCGGGTCTTCCCTGCACCACCAGGTTCTGGCCGTTGTAGTAGTAGGAGACCGCGAACTTGATCTTTATGACGTCCACCTGCATCAGGTTGGTCACGGTGTAGGTGTAGACGGCTTCCTTCTTCTTCCAGCCGCTGAAATTGGCCCAGTTGAAGCTGAAGCCGGGTATCGCGCTGGCGTAGGAACTGGAGAGGTTGGCGTCCGGCTTGCCGCTGTTGATGACGTTCCAGGCCTGCACGCCGCCGTTCACTATGGCGGCGGCCGGGCCCACGCGCTCCCCGTCCGCCCTCATCGGGATGACAGCGGCGCCGGCTTCCGCGACGTCGCTCTCCGTGACCTCGGAGGTGAGGTTCACGGTCCCTGTCCTGAAATAGTCGTCGTCCGCGGGGCCGGCGGCGGCCAGCGGCGAGAGAGAAGCGCAGAGGGCGGCGGTAAGTAAAAGGTTTTTCACGGTTCTTCTCCTATGCTCCGGTCTTGAATATAGTTTAGCTCCCGCAGAAAATCCCGCAAGTGCCCCGGGTCCCAGGAGCGGCCTGGGCCTTCAGTCCCATTTCACCTGAGGCGCGTCCGCGCGCTGCTCTCCCGCCGGCACCGGCGCGATGGTCAGGTCGCCGTAGGATTCCTCGCCCAGCTCCCCCAGCCCGTTGACGGAAACCGAGTTCATGCCGATCTTGGGCGTGGTGCTGAGGGGCTTGGCGTACTGCCATTTCAGGTCGGCGTTGAGCATGGCCACCGGCTCCTCGGCCGTCCCTATGTTCATCGGGTCCGACATGGCCGCGGTCAGGGCCACTTTCCAGCCCCATTTGAGGTCGATGACCTCTGGCTTTATGACGAAATTGGCCAGGTAGTGGCCGCGCAGCTTGCCGCCGGGCAGGGCGATGGGGCCGTAATAATAGGAGAGCTCGTAGACTATGTCCACCGCCCGGCCCTGCAGCCAGTGGTCTATGGTGAAGCGGTATTTCCTGGTCACCTTCTTCCAGGCGGAAAGCTCGTTCCAGTTGAAGTCGAAACCGGGTATCGCGCTGGCGTAGGCGGAGGCCAGGTCCGCGCTGGGGCGGTTATCCATGATGACGTTCCAGACCTTGGCGCCGGCCAGGATTATGAGCGCTGCCGGGATAACGACGACCTTTTCGCCGCGCGGCGCGGCGACGGCCATGGCTTCGGCCGGGGTCAGGGGGGAAACGGTCTCGCTTAGCAGGGTATTGCTCTGTACGGTCTCCTCCCGCTCGGCCGCGGCGGCGCAGGCCGGCAGGGCGAAGGAGACGGAGAGCAGGGCGGTGAGCGCGGTCCTTAATAGCGTCATGCGGCTATAGTCTACAGCGCGCCGCCCGGCCCGGCAAGCGCCCAACGGCCTACCCGCCGCGCGGAAATGGGCCCAGGCCCGGTACCCGGTGGGCCCTTGACAAAAGTCAGCATGCCCTTTATCCTATTGATGTCGCAGATAAGTGTATCCTTTATTTTTATGAGGAAGATGCTTTCTGTCGTTTTCTGTTTTGCCTTGCTGGGTCCTGTCCGGGCCGGGCTAGCCGCGGACGGGGACCGGCCGGGGCGCCCGCCGGCGGAAGCGGTGCCCGGGCCCGGCAGCGTGCAGCCCGGCGCGGGCAGCTCCGGCGCCGTGCTGGGCGAAAGCGACATGGACGTCTTCCGGCTCAATACCGCGGACCACCCGCTGGAATCCGCGGGAGCCCTTGCCCGCCTGCTCGAGGGCAAGCCCAAGGCGGAAATTGACAGTTTCAGGCAGCAGCACTGCGGCAAGATAGCGGAGCTCATGTTCTCGCTGCACCGCGCGGTCAGGGAGCAGCGCATCAGCAGGGAGGAGTTCCTGCAGGCGGTGACCGAGCTCTCCCCCTTCGACCTGCGCCCGCCGCTCGAGCGCGGCCTGGCCGTCGGCCCGCCTCCCGGCGGCAAGAAGCGCGACGCCGTGGACGCGCTGGTGGAAGTGCGCATGGCCGCGGACTCCGGTGACAAGGACAGGGCCGAAAAGGTGCTGGACGCCGCCGTCCAGACCTACCCGCAGAACCCTTCCGTGAGGACCGCCGCCGCCAACTATTACAACGAGGCGAAGGATTATTCCAAAGCCCAGGAGAGCGCCACCGCCGCGATACGGCTGGACGACAAGGACCCCGACGCCTACAAGGCCCGCGCGCTGGCCAGGGCCTCCCTGAACGACCGGAAGGGGGCCATAGAGGACATCAAGAAGGCGATGAGCATGGACCCGCAGGACGAGTCCGCGCGCGTGCTCGGGGCGCTGCTGGAGAGCCGGAAGTCCACGGCCAGCCTGAAGACCATATCCTCGGTCGGCGACATCAGGCGGGCTTTGGGCGACGCCGGGGACGACGCGGCCGTCATCGGGGCGGGCGGCCGGCAGGCCGACGCCGCGCCGGGCGGAGCGGGCGCGGAAGTGGAGACGGCGGCGCCGGCCGTACAGGATTTCGCCAGGTCCAAGGCCTACCTGAAGACCGCGCTGGCCAAGAACCACCTGGGCGACTACCAGGGCGCCGCCCATTACGCCACGCTGGCCATAGAGAAGGACCCCGCCAACTACGAGGCGTACCTGGAGCGCGCCAACGCCAGCAATTTCCTCGGCCGCTACGACGACGCCGTGCGCGATGCCGGCTACGTGATAGAGAAGGACCCTTCTAACATGCAGGCCTACAACATGCGCGCCTGGGCGCTGAACCGGAAGGGCCAGGCCCAGGACGCCGCGAGCGACGCCAGCCGCGCTATAGGCATCAACCCCGGCTACGCGGACGCCTGGTTCAACAGGGCCCTCGCTTACGAGAAGCAGGGCGACTACAAGCGCATGCTGGAGGACTTCAAGCAGGCGGCTTCGCTTAGCGACGCGTATTCCAGCCGCTACCAGGACGCCGTGGCGCAGTACGGCCCGCGCGTGCCGGGCTTCGCCGCCGACGCTACGGCGGCCAGGATGGCGGCCGGCAGGCCGGGGGAAGGCGCGCCCCCGGCCGGCGGCAGCCCGCTGCGCCGTTTCCTCACGCTGATGTTCTTCACTCTCACGGGCGGCGGACTGGTGGCCGCGGGCCTGCTGCATATCATGTCCTCGAGGGGTCCGGCGGAGGCTGAGCGCGAGCCGCGCAGCACCCATCCGGACGTCCTCTCGCCTTCCGTGTTCTACGAGGGGGTGGCCACCGGCAAGTACAAGATCGAGCGCAAGCTGGGGGCCGGCGCGATGGGCGTGGTATACGAGGCCACGGACCAGTCGCTGGGCCGCAAGGTCGCGATCAAGAAGATGGGCGACGAGATAAAGGTGAACGAGCGCGAGAAGCAGCGCTTCCTGGAGGAGGCCCGCACCGTGGCCCTGCTGCACCATCCCGGCATAGTGGAGATCTACACCATCTTCGAGGAAGGCGAAGACATCTACCTCGTCTTCGAGCACGTCGGCGGGGAGACGCTGGACCGGCTGATAGAGAAGGAGGGCCGCCTGCTCCCGGACAAGGCGCTGAAGATCTTCGTGGAGGCCGCCGGCGCCCTGGCCTACGCCCATTCGAAGAACGTGGTGCACAGGGACCTGAAGCTCTCCAATATCATGATGAACGCGGAAGGAGCGGCCAAGGTCATGGACTTCGGCCTGGCCTTCAGGGCCAGGGAGTCGTCCGCCCGCCTCTCGCACAGCGAGGTGGTAGGTTCGCCGGCCTACATGGCGCCCGAGCAGGACCTCGGCGCGGCCTCGGCCCAGTCGGACATCTATTCGCTGGGGGTCTGCCTGTACGAGGCGCTCAGCGGGGTGCTCCCTTTCCAGGGGCCGGACTTCCACCACCAGAAGGAGCGCATGGCCTTTCAGAAGCTCTCGCAGGCCGTGCCCGGCCTGCCGCAGGGCATCGACGACGTGATAGCCCGCTGCCTGGCCCCGGACCAGGAGGGCCGCTACCGCAGCGCCGAGGAGCTCAGAAGCGCGCTCTCCCTGCTGCTGTAGTGCCGCCCGCCGCGCCGGAGGGCCGGGTTCCACCCGGCCTTTTTTATCGCCTATACGCGGCCGCAAAAACCGCTATAATGTAAGCGTCGGCGGACTGCATCGTAACGGCGGAGGAACCACCATGAAAGCCCTTGTCAAAGCCAAACCGGAGAAAGGCCTGTGGCTAGAGGACGTGCCCAAGCCGGAACCGGCGGATAACGAAGTCCTGATCAGGATAAAGAAGACGGCCATCTGCGGCACCGATGTCCACATCTACCAGTGGGACGAGTGGGCGCAGAAGACCATCCCCGTGCCGATGCACGTGGGCCACGAGTTCGTGGGCGAGATAGCCGCGCTGGGCAAGGCCGTTAAGGGCCACTTCGTGGGCGAGCGCGTCTCCGGAGAAGGCCACATAGTCTGCGGGCACTGCCGCAACTGCAAGGCCGGCCACCGGCACCTCTGCATCAACACCAAGGGCGTAGGCGTCAACCGCCCGGGCTGCTTCGCCGAGTACCTGGCGATCCCCGCCGAGAACGTCTTCTCCATCCCCGAAGGCGTCTCCGACGACGAGGCCGCCATCCTGGACCCGCTCGGCAACGCGGTGCATACCGCGCTGTCCTTCGACCTGATAGGCGAGGACGTGCTGATCACCGGCGCGGGCCCCATCGGCATCATGGCGGGCGCGATAGCCAACCACGTGGGCGCGCGCCACGTGGTGATCACCGACGTCAACGACTACCGCATGGCGCTGGCCGGGAAGCTCGGGATAAGGAACGTGGTGGATTCCCGCCGCGAGAAGCTGCCGGACGTGATGAAGGCGCTGAAGATGACCGAGGGCTTCGACGTCGGCCTCGAGATGAGCGGCAACGCGCAGGCCTTCAACGACATGATAGCCAACGTCAAGATGGGCGCGAAGATCGCGCTGCTCGGCATCCTGCCGCCCAACACCACGATACCGTGGGGCAGCGTGATCTTCAAGGCGCTGACGATGAAGTGCATCTACGGCCGCGAGATCTTCGAGACCTGGTACAAGATGTGCGCGATGCTGACCAGCGGCCTGGACATCAAGCCGGTCATCACGCACCGTTTCCCGGCGAAGGATTTCCGGGAGGGTTTCGAGGTGATGTCCTCCGGCAAATCCGGCAAGATCATCCTCGACTGGACGGGGATCTGAGGCCGTGCGCTACGACGAGAACTTTGAGAAGCTGTGCGAGGCCCTCGAGGGCCCCGGCGCTTTTCTCGTGGTCGAGTCGCAGGGGCGCGTCAACGCTATGACCATAGGCTGGGCGCAGGCCGGGGTGATCTGGGGCCAGCCCGTGATGACCGTGCTGGTAAGGCCGTCCAGATATACGCACCGCCTGCTGGAGAAGGCGAAGCATTTCAGCGTCTGCGTGCCGCGCCGCGGCGAGCTGAAGAAGGAACTCGCTTTCTGCGGCTCCAGGTCCGGCCGGGACCACGACAAGATACGGGCCTGCGGCCTGAAGGTGGCCGAGGGCCGGGACGGGGTTAAATACCTGGAAGGCTGCGGGCTGGTCTACCTGTGCGAGGTCTGCGGCCGGACCGAGCTCCGGGACGGCGCCGTCGCCGAACCGGCGCTGGGCAGGTACTACCCGGACCCGGCGGACCTGCACACGCTCTATTTCGGCAGGATCATAAGCGCGGAGAGCTCCGCATGAGATGCCGGCGGCTTGGACTGGCGGCCATGGCCGCGCTGCTGCTGTCGGGCTGCGGCCTGGCCAGGCAGAAGGCCGCAGGGTACTATCTGTCCAAGGCGCGCAGGACCGCCGAAGCGCGCGATCCCGCCCCCCAGGAGCTCCAGGCCGCTTTCGCTTATCTCGACAAGGCCCTGGCCTACGCTCCCGGCTCCGAGGCGGCGGTGGAGGTGCTGGGCCGGCTGGCGGAGGTCTCCGCCAACACCGGCTTCCAGGGCGCGCAGGAGCTGCAGTCCGCCGCGCTGCGCAAGGCCCTGGCCGGCGCGCCGTTGAACTGGGCGGCCCGCGAGGCCCTGACCGACTTCTACGGCGCCCGCGGGGACACCGGCGGCCTGGAGGCTATGGCCGCCCAGGCGCGGGAGCTCTACGGTTCCCAGGACCCGGCCACCAGGTACTGCGCCCTGCTGGCGGAACTGGAGGCGACGGCCTCCGCGCTGCCGTGGATAGAATCCGAGGCCTACCTGAGCCTGAACAAGTCCCCTGAGACGCTTTTCGAGAAGGCCGCTTCCTATACCGGCGTCGCCGCCAAGGTGGCCGGGTTGAAGGCGGAACTGGACAGGCTGAACGCCTCCGACCCGTCGCTGAAGAAGCGCGCACCCCGGGAACTGGCCTCTGCCGCCGAGGTGGCAGCAGCGGACGCCCTTAAGGACCCGCAGGGCCGCGCCGCGATAGCCGCTTTCAGCGCCAGGACCGCTTCCGACGAGGCGTTCAGGAAGGCCGTGGAAATGACCGTGCGCGGCAACGCCTCGCTGGTGAAGAAGGATTATCCCCAGGCCAGGGCCTTCTACCGCGGCGCGCTGGCCCAGTTCCCCGGACTGATAGACGCCAGGCGGCAGCTGGCCGAGACGGATTTCCAGGAAGGGGCCTCGCTGGCCGCCGCCGGGGAGGGCGGCAAGGAGGCTTCGCGCCTGCTCTACAAGGCCTACGCGGATTCCGCCGCCGTGATAGCTGAGGCGGGCCGGACCGGGAACCTGATCCCCTTCGTCGGTACTGCGAGGTTCCTGGGCGAGGCTTACGCGCT
Source organism: bacterium (assembly GCA_021811405.1). Lineage (GTDB taxonomy): Bacteria > Elusimicrobiota > Elusimicrobia > Elusimicrobiales > UBA9959 > UBA9959. The sequence continues at coordinate 28,672 of JAJZOZ010000013.1, forward strand.
GAAGGCCGCCTCGCTGGCGGCGCTGAGCGCCGTGGAAGGCCGGCGCCTGCGCGGCCGGGCCCGCCTGGAGGCGGACTTCAAGGCCTCCCTCGACGAGGCGCTGAAGCTCAGCCCGGAAGGGGGGCTGGCGCGCGAGCTGCTGGAGAGATACAGCAAGGACGGCTTTTAGCCCGCCGTAACGGAAAGCGAAAGGGCCCGCCGGAGCGGGCCCTTTTTTTCGCGCCGCGCCGCCCGCTATAACGAGATGGCCGCCCGGCCTTCCGAGCCGTCTATCCTGATGTCCAGCGGCGACTGGAACCTTAGATGGCGGATGTAGGAGAGCTCCTCCACCGGTTTCTCGGCCTGCAGGCGCTTCCAGTCTATGAAGGAATCCGGGCCGGCCTCGTTCACGGTCAGGTAGCCGATGCCGAGCGAGGTCACGTTGTGGAAGAAGTGGGTGCCGTAGGAGGGGTCCACCGTGAAGTCCCCGTACGCGGCCTCTATGATTATCCTGGAGGACGAGATGTGGTTCCATTTGACCGGTATGCCCAGGCTGGGATCGCTGGAACCCCACCGCCCGGGTCCGATCACGACGTACGACCGCTTCTCGTCCCGCAGCCTGGCGTTCAGCGCGCCTATCTCCTCCGCGATATCGAGGGTCTTCATCCTGTCGAACTTCTCCGGGATGACGTAGATCAGGTCCGTTATTCCCTTGATGGAGCCGTTGCCCAGCGCCTGCTTCGTCAGGCAGAGCAGGTTCTCCCGGCGGAGGTCCTTCAGCGAGACCTTCTTGACCGCGCTGCGGGCCACCATCGGGCGCATCTGCAGTATGTTGAAGGAGGCGTTGCCCGAACCCGGGTCGTAGTCGCAGGCGAATTCCATCTCGATGTTGGCGCCCATCGCGTCCTTCCCCAGCTCGGCCAGGGTCCGAAGTATCTCCGACAGCGGGAGCACCTCGTTCTTCAGGACCGGGGCGAAGGTTATCAGGCGGCGGCCGGGCGTGGAGACGTTGTCGTACACCCTGTCGTTCTCCGCGGAGTAGGTGGAGCCCGCCAGCTCCAGCGTGCCGTCCGCTTCGGCCTCCCCTATGCCGGCCTCCTCCAGCGCCGGCTCCGAGTTGTAGCCCAGTTTTACGTCGTTCCTGTCCCGGCGCAGCGCCACGAACTTCTTCTGCGAGTTGGCCAGGAAGTCGGTGATGGTGGAGAACTGGTGGAGGTTGTGCGGGTGGGCGGGCGAGAAGCGCAGCGCGTTGTGGCCTTCCACTATGGTCTTTCCCAGGCCGAGCGCCACGTGGACGATCGGATCTGCGGCCTCGAGCGGCGGCACCGGGTAGAAGTTGTAGGACTGCATCACCCCGGAGAAGGCCGGGTAGAAGCGTCCGTCCTTGCCGTGGACGCGGCCCACTACCCGCTGGATCGCCACCGCCATCTTCTCGTCGTCTATCAGCGACGGGTTGAGCCTGCGGTAGGCGCGCGCCTCCTGCGAGAAGACCGAGGCGTAGATCAGCTTGATGGCGTGGGAAAGGTCCCGCAGGCGCTGCGCCGGGTCCGGCGAACTGTTAGGCAGCATGTACGTCTTGTAGACGCCCGCGAACGGCTGGGTCTTCGAGTCCTCGAGCAGCGAGGACGAGCGCACCGCCAGCGGCCCCTTCAGGCGCGTGACCAGCACCTCAAGGTCGCGCTTGACGTAGTCAGGCAGCCTGGCGTTCTCGAAAAGCGCGGCGGTCTCCTCGCTGGTGTTCTTCTCGTTCACCAGCGAGTCCAGCCCGTTCTGCTCCATGAAGAAATCGAACACGTCGGTGCCGATCACCACCGTGTTGGGGACGGTCACCGTGATGCCGGGCCAGCGGTTCTCGATGTCCGTCTTCGAGAGCAGGAAGTCCACGAAAGCCAGCCCGCGCGCCTTGCCGCCGATGGAGCCGCCGCCTATCTTGGAGAGCGGCGTGGAGTCGTCGAACAGCTTGTTGTCGAACTTCAGCACCGTGCCCAGCTGCGTGTGGTAGATGAACTGGTGCATCGTCTCCACCAGGTACTTGCGCAGCTGCTCCGGGTTGCCGAACTCCGAGATCTTCTTGGGCCGCAGGTTGTAGGCTATCTCGAACTCGGTGCGCGCGAACAGCCACTTGGAGAAATGGTTGCGGCCGGCGTGGTACAGCACGGACTCCACCGGCACTATCTGCAGCAGCTTCAGCATCGTGCCCAGGTCGGAGGCCCTGGCCAGCTCGGCGCCCGAGGCGTCGGAGAAGATGAAGTCGCCGAAGCCGAAATAACGGACGATGAAGGCGCGCAGCTGCTTGGAGAGGTCGGGGGCGGCCTTGTGCATGAAGGAGGCCTCGAGCGCGGCGGCGCCCGGGGCGTAGGACATGTTGAAGGACTGCAGCAGCACCGGCATGTCCGGGGTGTCCGCCTTGATGCGGCGGGTCAGTTCCAGGCCGGCCTCGGAGGTGGAGGAGCCGCCCTTCGGGTACTCGATGTCGGTTATCACGCCGAGCAGGTTGGATTTGTACTTCTCGTAGAGGGCCCAGGCCTCCTCGTAGGTGCTGCAGAAAAGCACCTTGGGGCGCGCGCGCAGGCGCAGCATCTTCTTGGCCGGGTTCAGTTCCTCGGCCATGACTATCTGCGTCTGCTTCATAAGCTCGGAGTAGATCGTCGGGAGGTAGGAGGAGTAGAACTTGATGTTGTCCTCCACCAGCAGCACGGCCTGCACGCCCACCTTGGAATCGTGCTCGAAGTTGAGGGCGTCCTCGATGATGTTGATTATAGCGGAGAAGATGCGGGTGTCGCCGCTCCAGAGGTAGAGGCCGTCGGCCAGGGCGCAGGCCTCCTCAGGGATGCTGGCTATGTCCTGCGTGTTAAAGGAGAGCAGGACCACCGGCAGGCCCGGTTTGGCGGCCTTCAGTTTCCTGAAGAAATCCCCCATGTCGGTCTCGCCCACCTGTATCATCGCTATCACCAGGTCGTAGGAGCCGCGCCGGAGCTTCTCCATGGCCTTCTCGGCCGTGGAGACGCGGGTTATGCGCGGCGCCGAGCGCGGGGAGGAGTCCAGCAGCTCCCCGAAGAGCGCCTCGTTCAGGCGGTCGTCGTCCGCCAGCAGGAAGGAGTCGTAGAGCGAGGCCACCAGCAGGACGTTCTTTATCCTGTGCGGCATCAGTTTCTCGAACCCGCCGAATTCCACCTCGTAGTCGCCAGCGCGCTTGTTGTTCTCCATAGACTGATATTCTACAAAAACCCGCGCCTGCCCGCGGCCGCGCCGCGCCCGGGGGGGGGTGTCACAGCCCCTGAAAATATTTATAATTATATGCGTGAGGGAAAAACAGCAGTAAGACTATTTTCAAGTCCAGGAGAACAACTATGGAAAAACCAGTCAGGAAACCAGGCTGCCCCAACTTCTCTTCCGGCCCGTGCGCCAAGCGCCCCGGCTGGACCGTGGACGCGCTGAAGAACGCGCTGGTCGGCCGCAGCCACCGCTCCAAGGAGGGCAAGGCCCGCCTGCAGGAAGTTTCCGACCGCATGAAGGGTGTGCTGAACCTCCCCGCCGACTACCGCATAGGCGTAGTCGCCGGCTCGGACACCGGGGCGGTGGAGCTGGCGATGTGGAGCCTGCTCGGCCCCAGGCCCGTGGACATCTTCGGCTGGGAGTCCTTCAGCAAGGGCTGGATCATCGACGCGGTCAAGTACCTTAAGCTCCCGAAGGTGAACGAGTACAAGGCCGATTACGGCAAACTGCCGGACCTGAAGAAGGCCAACCCCGCCAACGACATCGTCTTCACCTGGAACGGCACCACCTCGGGGGTGAAGGTGCCGAACCTCGACTGGCTGCCGAAGGACCACGACGGCATCGTGATCTGCGACGCGACTTCCGGCGTGTTCGCGATGGACATAGACTTCACCAAGCTCGACGTCGTGACCTTCTCCTGGCAGAAGGTGCTGGGCGGCGAGGCCGCGCACGGCGTGATCATCCTGTCGCCCAGGGCCGTCAGGCGCATGGAGGAGCAGAACGCCAAGATCGCCTGGCCGATGCCCAAGATCTTCCGCCTCGTGGACGAGAAGAAGCTGCTCCCCGGAGAGCTCGAGTACAGCACCATCAACACCCCGTCGATGCTCTGCGTCGAGGACGCCATCGACGCGCTGAAGTGGGCGGAGTCCATCGGAGGCCTGCC
>JAJZOZ010000143.1 GCA_021811405.1 bacterium
TGAGCGAGGCCACGGTGTGGCCGGATGGAGCAAAGCGACAGTTCTTCGCGCGTTTTGCGTCCCGGCCAGCCGTGGCTCTCGCTTTAGCGTATGCTCACTTCACCGCGTACGCGCCTTCCACCATCTTCACGTACTCGGTCTCCCTGCGGCGCACCGGCTTGCCGCGCCTGAACTCCAGCTCGTAGCGGGTAGCGGTGCCGTTGTTCTTGACCAGCACGGTGGGGATCGGGTCCAGCGGCACGTTCCAGCGGGCCGCGGTCAGCCTGGCCTCCGGCTTCGTAAGGTCGTGGAACTCCACCGGGATCTCCATGCCCTTTTCCTTCAGGGCCTTGGCCAGCCAGGTCTTGGCCTCCTCGCACGTGGCGCAGCCCTCCTTGCCGAACACCATGACCTTCTTGGAGGCGTCCTTCTCGTGCAGCCAGCTCACGCCGGGCGTGAAGTCGGCGTAATGCGGCGCCACTGCCTCGCGGGCGCGGCTGATCTCGAGCTGGGAGTCGTTCCAGCCGGAGAGGTTGGAGAAGTAGCCCACGATCTTCGTGCGCTTGGTCACGTTGGAGCTGCCGCACTTGCCGCACTTGTCCTTGAAGCCGAAGTAGTTGGTGTGGCAGTCGTTGCAGTGCGTGAACTCCGGGGACACCGTCACCTGCGAGGCGCGGGTGTTGCGGAAGGTCTTCTCTATCAGCGTGCCGATGGACTCCGGAGGTATCTGGGACTCTCCGCAGTAGACGTGGATGATCGAGCCGGACTCTATCATGTCGTGGAACTTCGACTGCAGCTCGATGCGGTCCAGTATCGACACGTTCGCGCCCGGGTTCAGGTGTATGGAGTTGGTGTAGTAGGGGGCCTTAACCAGGTCCCCCTTCACCACCTTCTTCGCCTCAGGGAAGCGTGCCATGTCGCCCTTGGCCAGCTTCTGCGTGGCCGATTCCGCCGGGGTCTCCTCCAGCGTGACCTTGAGTTTCCACTTCGCGCGGAGCTCGTTGATCTTCTGGTACATGTGGTCGATGACCTGCAGGCCGGTCTCGTAGGCGTCCTTGCCCTCGTGCAGCTCCTTGCCGGTGAGGTACTGCACAACCTCGTTGAGGCCTATCAGGCCCATGATGTAGGTGGCCTTGTTCAGGTCCACGTAGGGGGTGCCGTCGTCGGAAGGCAGGCCCAGCGACCTGAGCGGGCTGCCGTCGGTATCCAGCAGGGTCTGGGTATAGGCCCTCTTCTGCAGGTGGGCCTGCATGGCTATGTCCATAGCCTTGCTTATCTCGTCCAGCGTGCCCTGCAGCGTCTTGCCCTTGAAGGCGGCCTGCGGCAGGTTTATCGTCACGTTCTGGAAGCCGGTGAAGCGGATGCGCTCCGGGCGCTTCAGCAGGTCGGGGTCGGTCACTTTCTCCTTGAGGCGGCAGCACTGCGCTAGAGTGGCGCCCGCGCCGTCGCGGTCGAACATGAAGTAGGTGGAGCCGTTCTTCGTGGCGAGCCTGCAGCCATAGTCGTACACCTCGCGCTCGTCCGGGTTCTCCAGGGCGTCCTTGCCTACGTGCAGGTCGCACTTCGGGAAGGCGAACTGGATGCCGTACTTGTCGCCGTCCTCCCAGACCTTCATCAGCTCTATCGCGAACTCCTGCGCGGTCTTCACCAGGCGCGGGTCGCCGTAGGTGACGAACTTGCGGCCGTCGGCCGGGTGCACCGCGTCGCCGTTGCGGGAATCCCCGTCCACGCCCTTGAAGCGCGGAGCCTCGTCGACCAGCTCTATGTTGCCGGAGGCGTCCTCGATCATGTACTTGCCGCCGGGGCCCATCGCCGGGACGCTGCGCATGTATTCCGGCACGCCGGTGTGGATGTTGAAGTCTATGAACAGCGTCTGGCCGCCGCGGGAGAACGCGTTCTGGCTGGCGGAGAAGATCAGGTTCTGGGCTATCTGGCGCATCTCCTTCCTGGAGAGCTTGGACAGCACCCGCACCTCGCCGGTCCTCTTGAAGTAGGGGGCGGAGGTGCCGTCGGAGAAGCTGACGGAGCCGGCCTCGGCCATGGCTTCCAGCGCGTCCTTCTTCACGCGCACCGGCTTGCCCTCCAGCTCGCCCTCCACCATGACCTCCGGGCAGTTCAGCATCGGGGCGTACAGGATGTTGAGGAAGCCGAAGCCGAGCGCGCCGGCGTAGCGGCTCTGCATCGAGGCCAGGAAGGTCTGGATGTGGCCGTTGAGCACCATCGCGGACTTCGCCGGATAGCTCTTGTTCTGCAGGTTGGAGACTATCTTGTCGAGGCCGTACTTCTTGATGTACTCGATCGAGTGGCTGGAGCAGTACACGCGCTGGGGATAGCCCAGGTCGTGGATGTGCACGGTGCCGTTGTTATGCGCCTCGGCCACCTCCTCGGAGAAGACCTTGCGCAGGTTGTACTGCTTCAGCACGTACTCGGCCACGCCGAGGTTCACGGCCTCCGGGTTGTTGGAGGTGATGTTGCTGTTCTCCTTGCTGTTGGAGACCACCAGGGACTCCAGCGTGGAGATGGGCATCGCGAGGGCGGAGTTCTTGAGCGGTATGCCCATCATCGAGAGGTGGCTCTCGGAGATACGGCGCAGGAACTGCGTGTCGTAGGACTTGGTGCCGTACTTCTCGGAGAGCTCGTAGGCGTTGTTCTCGGTCTCCTTGGCTATCATCGCCGCCAGGTCGGGGGTGAGCTGATACTCCTTCTCCAGCGCCTCGGCCAGCTTCCTGCGGTCGAACGGCTCTATCGTTTCGTTCGTGATGCTCTGCACCAGCAGCATCTGGTCGGTGATGTCGGCCTTGCGGGACTTCTTCTTGACGGTCAGGCCGCTGCGGCGCACGCGCTGCCTGTCCAGGGAATAGGACTCGAACTTGTCGGCCGTGCGGTCGAAACCCTTCTCGCGCAGCACGGTAACGCACATCGCGTTGCTGTCGTCCACGGTCGGGATGCGGCCGTTCAGCGTGAACTCGCTGCTGAGCCGGCGCGCCACCTCGTTGGCCACGTCGACGGCCTTTTCCTCGTCGCGGCCGCCCAGGGTGTAGGCGGCCTTGTAGATGGCGGCTTTTATCTTCTCTATGTTGAAAGGAGCCACCTTGCCGTCGCGCTTCTTGATCACTTTAGGAAAAAATTCGTTCATTTTATTTCTTGTCCCCTCTTTGTTTATTGCTGCCCGGACTTCTTGTTTATAGATTTTATCTCTTTCTCGAAATCCGCCACGTCCTCGAAGTCCTTGTATATGGACGCGAAACGGATGTACGCGACCTTGTCGAGACGCTTGAGTTTCCTGGCTACCAGTTCCCCGATCAGACGACTCGGTATCTCGCTGGTATCCTCCTCCCTAAGAGCGTTCTCGATCTCCCTGCCCGCCTCCTCCATCTTCTCCATGCTGACGTCCCGCTTCTGGCAGGACTTGATGATGCCGCTCATCACCTTCTCGCGCGCGAACCCCTCGCGGCGGCCGTCCTTCTTGATCACCACCAGCGGGTGCGACTCTATGCGCTCGTAGGTGGTGAACCTCTTTTCGCACTTCTCGCACTCCCGGCGGCGCCGGATCTCGAAGGCCTCGGCCGAATCACGGCTGTCTATGACCTTGGTATCCTCGGCTCCGCAGAACGGGCATTTCATCTTTCGTCTTCCCTGTCCCTGGGCCGAAAAGGCCCCCTGGGCGGCGCCGAGCTATACTATACTAGACGCTCGCCAGACTACTATAGATTGTGTTACCTGCTGACCCCACCACTATTAGTAGTACCGCGGATATTTTACACTATGTCGCGATTTTTGCGCAATAAAAACCTTTATTCTCATAGGGGAAAATAATAGTTGACATCCGCGCGCGCGGATACAGAAGGTCCCGCGACCCCGGCCGAACGCGCCCGCGGAACGGCCGCCGGCGCCCGGGAAGCCTGTGTAACTTTCGCACTATTTGATATCGATTTGAACTCCCGCTGTTAGGCTATATTCGTGGCAGCGGCTCCCCGGGCCTTATCTTTAAATTATCCCGGGGGATGGGCTGTCGCAGGAGGTAGCGTATGAAGAGGAAACAGGGGTTCACCCTGATAGAGCTGATGATAGTGGTCGCGATCATAGGTATCCTGGCGGCGATAGCGATACCCAAGTTCGCGGACCTGATCAACAAGTCCAAGGAAGGCGCCACGAAGGGCGCTCTCTCCTCGGTCCGCAGCGCTATCCAGGTGTACTACGGCGACAACGAGGGCTGGTTCCCGGCGGACACGCTGTCCGTGCTGACCGCCAACGCGAAGTACATAGCGGAGATCCCGCAGGCCAAGATGCCGGGCACGGGCCATCTGGACTCCAACACCGTCTCCGCCGTGGCTAACGGCGGCGCGGTGACCGACGGCGCGGGCTGGGCGTACTTCAACGACCCGACCCACGCCGCCAGCTGGGGCAACTTCGTGGTGTCCTGCACCCACGAGGACATAAAGGGCCGCGACAGCACCACGCTCACGACCCCGTGGTCGACCTTCTAAAGGAGGAGAAGGCATAAGGCCCCGCGCTTCGCGGCGCGGGGCCTTATATTTTTATGGCCCCGCACGGTCATCCAGGATGAAGCCCGTCGGAAAACGGATATAATATAGCCTTAACGGCTTTCGCCCGCGTCCGCTAATAGTTCGCCGGACAATACTATGCCGCTCCAGGGGAGAACCTTGAAGGACGCTTTCAGATCCAACCGCGTAGCCCCGCTCGCCGCGGCCGCCTTTCTGCTGGCGCAGTGCGCCGCGCCGGCTTTCTGCGGGGAGCGGCCGGCCCCCGACCCGCTGGGCTACGGTGGCAGGCTGTGGAGCGACCTGAAGGAGCTCCCTACCCTCCCGGCCAGGTGGAGCGGCGGCCAGTGGGCGATCGCCGGGGGCGTGATCGGCGCCACGGGGATCTCGCTGATGTACGACGAGAAGATACGTTCCTACAACGAGAGCCACCGGAAAGAATTCTGGCAGAACGTGAGCTTCGCTTCCACGCATTTCGGCGACTACAAGTACCAGGTCCCCATCATCACGGCGCTGTGGACGGGCGGCTACGCCTTCGGCAGCGTCAGGATGCGCGGAATGGCGGCCGACGCGGCCGAATCCAGCATCATCGCGGCTCTTATCATCAACCCCGCTATCTGCTTCTTCACCGGCCGCAGGCTGCCCAGCAAGCAGGACGAGCCGAGCAGTTTCAGGCCCTTCAGGCACAGCGGCTATTCCTTCCCCTCCGGCCACACCAGCGCCGCCTTCGCGCTGGCCTCCTCGCTGGACATAGACCTGCGCGACACCTTCGGCTACTGGCAGACACCGGTGCTGTACGGCATGGCCGCCAGCGTGGCCCGGTCCAGGATCTACGACGACAAGCATTACCTTTCGGAAGTCATACTGGGAGGCGGCATAGGCTGGGCCGTAGGCACCTGGGTGGCCCGCAAGCACCGCGCCGGCGCCGCCGGAAAGCCGGCGGAGGGGAAGCCGGCCGTCACGCTGCTGCCCTATTTCCCGGGCGGCCCGGGCCTGATCGTTTCCTCCCTGTTCTGAGGCGGCCGTTCAGGCCAGGTCTATCAGGTTCCAGCGGGAGGCGTAGAGGTCCCGCAGTTTGCGGTGCAGGCGGGTGTTAGAGGGCGACTGCAGGTCCGGGTCGGCGGCCAGCAGGGCGTCGCGGTCGGCCAGCGCCTGCTCCAGCACGTCCTTGTCCCGGCCCATGTCCGCCAGCTTCAGGTCCATGTCCCCGTGCTGGCGAACGCCCAGTATCTCCCCCGCCCCCCTGATGTAGATATCCTTCTCGCTGAGCTCGAAACCGTTGGAGCTTGCCACCATAGCCCGCAAACGCTCGGCCGAGTCGCCGCCGCGCGCGTGGGCCACCAGCAGGCAGCGGGAATCCCACTTCCCCCTGCCGACGCGCCCGCGCAGCTGGTGCAGGCTGGCCAGGCCGAAGCGCTCGGCGTTGTTGATGACCATCAGCGTGGCGTTCGGCACGTCTATGCCGAC
>JAJZOZ010000144.1 GCA_021811405.1 bacterium
GATGGAGTACAAGGCCATCCAGGACTCCGGGCGCCAGTTCCCGTACCGGTGGCCGCTGCTGTTCATCACCGCCTCCAGCTTCTGGAACTTCGTGGGGGCCGGCGTGTTCGGCTTCACGATCAACCTGCCGGTGGTGAACTACTTCGAGCACGGCACGTACCTGACGGCCAACCACGGCCACGCGGCCCTGTTCGGGGTCTACGGCATGCTGTCGCTGGCCATCCTGCTGTTCTCCTGGCGCTCGCTCGTCAGCGACGAGGCCTGGGACGGCAAACTGCTGTCGTGGACCTTCTGGCTGCTGAACGCGGGCCTCGCGCTGATGTGCGCGATAACCCTGCTGCCGGTGGGCCTCGCGCAGACCGCGCTGGCCTACAAGCACGGCGTCTGGGCCGCCAGGAGCGCCTCCTTCTACAGCATCCCGGTCATCGAGAAGCTGCTGGAGCTGCGCGCTATCCCGGACACGATGGTCATCATCGGCGCGGTGCTGCTGTTCTGGTTCCTGCTCAAGACCTATGCTAAAATAAGGCCCATACACTGCGCCGAGGACCAGGAAGTCTACAAAGCGGGGTCCTGCAGGCCGATATAAAGGACCCTGAACACGATGAAACTGCTGCTGAACATGTCCGAAGCCGCCATACTGGGGCTGCACGCCGTGGAAGTGATAGCGGAGAGCGAGGGGCTGAGGACCACGCCCGACATCGCCGAAGAGCTGGGGGTCTCCTACAACCACCTGGCCAAGGTGATGCAGCGCCTGACCAGGAGCGGCCTGGTGGCCCCGGTGCGCGGCCCGAAGGGCGGCTTCAGGCTGACCGCCAGGGGCGCGGCAGCCGCGGTGGGCGACGTGGTGGAAGCCATAGAGGGCAAGGCCGAATACGCCAACTGCCTGATGGGCGCCAAGCACTGCAAAAGGACCCGGTGCCCTTTCAGGGGCTTCCTGAACGAGTCCAACAGGCGCTTCGAGGCGGTGCTGAGGACTAAGATAGCCAGTTTCACGAGGCAGGCGAAGTGACGGAGTTCGGAAGATCGTAAAAGGCCGGGCGGAGGAAGGAGAGAGCCTCCGCCCGGCGCTTTTCGCTATAATTAGCGGATGCCCCCCACGAAGAAATACCTGGAAAAGATCTACCGGGAGATGAACCGCCCGGAATACATACACCCGGACCCGCTGGAATTCGTCTGGCGCTACGGGAGCGCGGCGGACCGCGAGGTCGCGGGCCTGATAGCCGCCTGCCTGGCCTACGGCAACGTCAACCAGATACTCAGGAGCGTGGAGAAAGTCCTGTCCCCCATGGGGAGTTCCCCGGCCGGGTGGATAAAGAACACCCCCCCGGCCGCGATAAGGAAAGCCCTCTCCGGGTTCAAACACCGCTTCACTACCGGCGAGGAGATGGCCGTGTTCCTGCTGAACATAAAGGAGGCGCTGGCCTCGCGCGGCTCCCTGGAGAAGCTGTTCCTCGAGGGCTACAAGCCTGAGGAGCCGAACGTGGAGGAGGCCCTCTACCGCTTCATCAACGCTTTCAACAGGAAGGCCTGCGCGCCTACGCTCACGCCCTGCCCGGAGCATAAGAGCTCGTTCAAGCGGGTGAACCTCTTCCTGCGCTGGATGGTGAGGAAAGACGCGGTGGACCCCGGGGTCTGGACCGGCGTCCCCCCTTCCAAGCTGATAATCCCCCTCGACACGCATATGCGGCAGGTCTCGATGAGGATGGGCATCACCAGCAGGAAGGACACCTCGATGAAGACCGCTGCCGAGATAACGGCCTTCTTCGCCGGCCTCGAGCCGGCCGACCCGGTCAAGTACGATTTCGCCCTCACGCGCGCGGGGATCCGGGGCAACAACGTTTGAAATTTATAGTAGAATATTACCTCTCTCTCTAGCTGCCGGCCGGGTACCGGCAGTTTGCAGCAATACGCTTACAGGAGGTATTCAATGAATCTCAAAGGTTCCAGGACCGAGAAGAACCTGCTTGCCGCCTTCGCGGGCGAATCGCAGGCCCGCAACCGCTACACGTATTTCGCGGCGGCGGCCAGGAAAGAAGGCTACGTGCAGATAGCCAACGCCTTCGAAGAGACCGCCGGGCACGAGAAGGAGCACGCCAAGCGCTTCTTCAAGTTCCTCGAGGGCGGCGACGTAACGATAACCGCCAGCTATCCCGCCGGCGTCATAGGCGACACCGCCGCCAACCTGAAGGCCGCGGCTGCCGGCGAGCACATGGAATGGACCTCTCTGTACCAGGATTTCGCCAAGACCGCCCGCGAGGAAGGCTTCGAGCCGGTGGCGAAGACCTTCGAATCCATATCTGTCGCGGAGAAGTACCACGAGACCCGCTACCTGGCTTTCCTGAAGAACGTGCAGGAAGGCAGGGTCTTCAAGAAGGACAGGAAAGTTGTCTGGCGCTGCCAGAACTGCGGCTACAACCACGAGGGCGAGGCCGCTCCCGAGAACTGCCCGGCCTGCGCGCATCCGAAGGCCCATTTCGAGCTGCTGGCCGAGAACTGGTAAAAGGAAGGTCATCCATGGAAGAGAACAACGAAAAAACCGCGAAAGAAGCCTCGAAGCGCACCGTCACCATGAAGGGGCGGCCGATGACGCTAGCGGGAGAGGAGATAAAGGTGGGCATGCCGGCCCCCGACTTCAAGGTCGTAGACAACGACATGCTGCCGATGAAGTTCTCGCGCACCTACGGCGGGAAGGTCGCGGTCGTCATCTCGGTGCCTTCGCTGGACACCCCGGTCTGCGACCTGGAGACGCGCAGGTTCAACAAGGAGGCCGAGGCCCTCGGCCCGGACGTGGGCGTCCTGGTGGTCAGCATGGACCTGCCGTTCGCCCAGAAGCGCTGGTGCGGGGCCGCCGGCGTGAAGGCCGTCAGGACCTTCTCCGACTACCAGAAGGCCGATTTCGGCAAGAGCTGGGGCGTGCTGATCAAGGACCTGCGCCTGCTGGCCCGGGCCGTCTACATAGTGGACAAGGACGGGCTGGTGAAGTACGCGCAGCTCGTGCCCGAAGTGGCGCAGGAGCCGAATTACGACGAGGTGCTGACCGCCCTCAAGGCGCTGGTCTGAACCGGGAATATCCGAGATAGGGAGGACAAAGAAATGGCTGAAAGGAACCAGGTATATAAATGCGAGCTTTGCGGGAACATCGTAGAGGTACTGCACGGAGGCGCGGGGGCGCTGGTCTGCTGCGGCAAGGATATGAAACACTTCGCCGAGAACACCGTCGACGCGGCGAAAGAGAAGCACGTCCCGGTCGTAGAGAAGACCGAGAAGGGCGTGAAGGTGAAGGTAGGCGCCGTCGCCCACCCGATGGAGGAGAAGCATTTCATCGAGTGGATCGAGCTGATCGCCGACGGGAAGATATTCCGCGAATACCTGAAGCCCGGCATGGCCCCCGAGGCCGTGTTCTGCCTGTGCTTCACCCCCAAGACCCTCGTAGCGAGGGAATACTGCAACCTGCACGGGCTCTGGAAGGCCTGAGCGGCGCAAAGGATCAGAGAAAAGACCCCAGGAGGAGAAATGAAGAAATACGTCTGCAAGCTCTGCGGCTACGTCTATGACCCGGCGGTCGGCGACCCCGACAACAACGTCCCGGCCGGCACCGAGTTCGACAAGCTGCCGGAGACGTGGGTCTGCCCCGTCTGCGGCGCCGGCAAGGAGGAGTTCGAGCCGGAGAGCTGAGCGCGGGTCGCGGCGACAAAAAAAGCGCGCGGCTTCAGGCCGCGCGCTTTTTTGTCGCCCCCCGGGCTATTTCTTCACGGCCAGCTTCTTCAGCTTCTCCAGGTCCGCCCTGAAAGCGGCCTGCCGCAGCAGCTCGGAGTAGAGCTCGTCGCCGAGGCGCTTGCCGGCCTCGATGTCCGAAGGATGGTGGACGCCGCCTATCACCCGGTTAAGGGCGGCCTGGTCCGCCCGGGCCATTATCTCCGCCCTGCCCGGCGGGTAGACGTCCGAAAGGACGCGGGCGAGCAGCCTGGAGACCGTGGCGTGCCCGCTGGGGTAGGCCAGCCCCGATACGGTGCCCAGGCAGGGCTTCAGGTCGTGGTAGCGCAGGAAGGGCCGCGGCCGGGCGAACTTCTTCTTCGCCGCGGAGGCCGCCCTGGAGCCGTCATAATAGACCCAGAAAAGCACGGAGGAAGCCTCGTCGGGCAGGGGGTCAGGGAACGGGGATACCCCGCCGAAGAAGGCGTCGTAATCCGCGCCCGACTGCGCCTTGGCCGCCGCGCACTCGTCGGGGGTGCGCTTCGCCTGCCAGTCCCGCAGGACGGCGATGTCGGCCTGGTCCCCCGGGGAACCCGGGGCGGGCGGCGGCGGCAGGAGGGCCACGGCCTGCGCAGCCCCCAGGTAGTGGTGGTCCGGCCCGAAGAGCTGCAGCAGGTAGAACTCCGCGCGGCAGCCGCCCAGGGACAGCGAAAGCAGCAGCGGAAGGGCAAGTCGGAGGAAGCGCATGGTACAAGTATACCAATTAGGCCGCCGGCAGGGATTCAGCGGCGGGACAGGGCCCGGCGCCAGGCCTTCAGCTTCGCGGCGTAAGTGACGCTAGCGTGCGCCGGGCTGGTGGAAGGCAGGCGCACGTATTCCAGGTAAGAGAACCGGGGAGGAAGGCCGGGGAGAACGCAACGCTTAAAGCACTCCTCCGCCTTGGCGCCGTTGAAGAAGACCCGCTTTATTCCCGGGCGGGCGGAAAGGAAGCCGGCGATATCGTTGTGGCGGATGGACGAGGGCCGTATGGCGGAATCGGAGCTGCCCGGCCTGACGCAGGAGCCGAGCACGTCCCACAGCGCAACGCCGTTGCGCTTCAGCAGCGCGAGCCGCCCGGCGTAGCCGGACCCGGCCGGGCCGAAGATGTCCAGCATTATCCGCCAGAAGGAATTGCGGGGATGGGCGTAATACCGGCCGGCGCGCAGGGAGGCGGCGCCCGGCATGCTGCCCAGCACCAGTATGCGGGCCGAGCGGCCGGCCGAGGGCGGGAAGGACCTTACCGGCTTCACGCTACTCCGCGCGCAGCGCGTCGGCCGGGTTAAGGCTGGCCGCCACCCAGGCGGGGTAGATGGCGAAGGCGAAAGCGGTCAGGGCGGCGATCAGCACCGAGGCCAGCGGGATCCAGGCCCTGATATGGCCCCCGCCCATGCCGAGCATCACCTTTACCGGCCCGTCCCAGAGCCAGCCCAGGGCGGAGCCGAGCACGCCGCCCATGGTGCCGAGCATCACCGCCTCGACCATGAACTGCAGCATGATGTCCCGGCGGCTGGCGCCTATGGCGCGGCGTATGCCTATCTCCTTGGTCCGGGCGAAGACGGTGGCCAGGGTCACGTTCATGATACCTATGCCGCCGGCCAGGAAGGCCAGCATGCCGAGCGAGATGGTTACCAGGGCGTCCTTGAATCTTTTGGCGATAGTCTCCTTGATCGTCCCCATCTGGTCTTCCAGCAGGAAGGCGTCCTCGCTGCCGAAGCGTATCTTGAAGAAGTTGCGGATCTTGCGCATAGTCTCGCCGAAGGCGGCCTCGTCGCCGGTGTCTATGTTGACTTCGAGGGTATCCTCGGAACGGAAACTGCTGTAGCTGTCTATGGTGGTGATCGGGGCCAGGACCTGGAAACCCGTGTTGCGCCCTATCAGCAGGTCGGGGCGCTCCGAATAAGGCAGCTGCTCCAGCACGCCCACCACGGTGAAAGTCAGGCCGCCCATGACCACCGTCTTATCCAGCAGGTCGCTGTGCGACAGGAGGTCGTCGAAGGGGCCGGTAAGGTTCCACTCCCTGGCCCTGGTCTTCTCCAGGTCGCTGCGCGGCGGAGGAGGCGCCTTGCGGATGAGCACGCAGACCCGCTGCTTATGCTCCATGTCGTAGTCGTTTATGAAACGGCCGCGCAGCCTGTAGGTGAAATCGCGCTTGGTCCAGTCGGGGGTCACCCCGTAAGTATTGGCTATGTAGCGCCG
>JAJZOZ010000145.1 GCA_021811405.1 bacterium
ACCAGAAGGAGAAGCTCGAGGAGCTCGGCAAGTCCCTGAACATCTCCTTCGAGGAGCTCGAGACGCGCGCCACCGCGCTGCGCGAGAGCAACCCGATGATGGGCCACCGCGGCGTGCGCCTCGGCGTTACCTACCCCGAGATCACCGAGATGCAGGCCCGCGCCATCTTCGAGGCGGCCGCCGAGCTCTATAAGGAAGGCGTGAAGGTGTACCCGGACATCATGATCCCCGTCGTGTCGCTCGACACCGAGGTGAAGGACCAGTCCGAGATCATCCACCGCGTGTACTCCGAGGTCTCCAAGGCCAGGGGCGTGAGGTTCCAGTACATGGTGGGCACGATGATCGAGATCCCCCGCGCCTGCCTGATCGCCGGCAAGCTGGCCGAGACGATGCAGTTCTTCTCGTTCGGCACCAACGACCTGACGCAGATGACCTTCGGCTATTCGCGCGACGACTCGGGCTACTTCCTGAAGGAATACGCCGAGAAGAAGCTGCTGCCGGTCGACCCGTTCCAGAGCATAGACCAGACCGGCGTCGGCGAGCTGATCAAGATCACGGTCGAGCGCGGCCGCAAGACCCGCAAGGACCTGAAGATCGGCATCTGTGGCGAGCAGGGCGGCGAGCCGGCCTCCGTGGAATTCTGCCACAAGGCGGGCCTTAACTACGTTTCCTGCTCCCCGTTCCGCGTGCCGATAGCCATCCTGTCGGCCGCCCAGGCCCAGCTGCGCGCGCCCAGAAAGAACAAGAAGTGAAGCGCACAGCCGGCCGCTGCTTCCCGCTGGTCCTTTCCTCCCCTTCCGGGGGAGGAAAGACCGCGGTGCGCTCGGCCCTGCTGGAGCTGGACCCCAAGTTCGCTTTCAGCGTGACCTGCACCACCAGGCCGCGCAGGCCTGGCGAGGTGGACGGCAGGGATTACTACTTCGTGACCGAGTCCCGGTTCCTGAAGCTCAGGAAGTCCGGGAAGCTGCTGGAGTGGGCTAGGGTGCACGGCAACTATTACGGCACGCCGGTCAGGTCCGTGCGCGACGTGCTGGCGAAGGGCCGGATCCCGGTGATGACGATAGACGTGAAAGGCGCCCGCGCGGTCAGGCGCCTCTTCCCCGGCGCCGTCACGGTCTTCCTGCTGCCGCCTGACCTGAAGACCCTGCTGAAGCGCCTGCGCGCCAGGGGCGAGTCCGGCGAGGGACTGAAGGTGCGCATGCGCACCGCGAGCGCCGAGCTGCGCGAGGTCGGCAGGTTCGGGTACCTGGTCGTCAACGACGCGCTGGCCGACGCCGTGGCGGCCGTGGCCGGCATAGCGGCGGCCGAGGCCGCCAGGACGGAGCGCAGCGCCGGAATAGCGCGCCGGTTCGCGGAGCAGCTCGCGAAATTCAAGGATCTGTAAGATACGGAGGTTCAAATGACTACCCACGCAAAGACCAAGGAGAACGAGGCCGATCTCGAGCAGCTCATTTCCGACTACGGCCCGTCCAAGTACAACGACATCGTGCGGGCCATGCAGTGGGCGCGCCATCTGCGCCGCCAGGAGGAGTCCCGCGGGATGACGATGGCAGAGCTCATCGACCGCGCGATGCTCGACATCGTCGGCGGGAAGATAACGCACGACGAGATAGAGGCCGCCGTGAAGAAGGACATGGAGATCGAGGAGAAGCTGGCCGCCAAGCGCCCCGACGACGCCAAGCGCCTGCGCAAGGACGTCAAGGAAGAGAAACCGGCCTGAGGAGCGACGCGATGCGGGACGAGCTCGCCGGCGCGGCCAGGGACCTGGCCGCGTACATCAAGGCCCTGGACGATACCCTCGTCGGGGCCGCGTCCGCGCGTCCCGCCGCGGAGGCCGCCCCCGCCCCGCTCCCCCCGCCTTCCGGGCCCGCCGCGCCCGCCGACATGCAGTCCCTGGCCGAACAGGTCAGGAACTGCCGGAAGTGCGGCCTGGGAGTCTCCAGGCTCAACGCCGTGTTCGGCGTGGGCACCTTCCGCGCGCGGATAGTCTTCGTCGGGGAAGGCCCCGGCTTCCAGGAAGACCACCAGGGCGAGCCCTTCGTCGGGCGCTCCGGCCAGCTCCTGGACAAGATCATGGAGACCGTCCTGGGCCTGAAGCGCCGGGACGTCTACATCGCCAACATCGTAAAGTGCCACCCGATGAAGAACCCGGCAGATCCGGAATCCCGCGGCAACGACAGGCCGCCCACTCCCGACGAGATAGCCGCCTGCCGCCCCTACCTGGACGCCCAGCTCGGCTTCATCAGGCCGGCCTGCATAGTGACCCTGGGCTCCGTACCTACGAAGGTCCTTCTCTCCACCGACAAGGGCATCTCCCTGATGAGGGGCAAATGGGCCGATTACAGCCCCGGTAACGGCGCCGAGCCGATAAAACTGATGCCCACTTACCACCCCGCCGCGCTGCTGCGCAATCCCAACCTGAAGAGGGACACCTGGGAGGACATGAAGATGGTGAAGGCGTTCCTGGGGACCCTTGAGTAGCTTCCCGCCGGGCGCCCGTCCTTCCTGACGCAGTATGCTCGCCGAGATCTCTTTCCCGATACCGCTGCGCCGCACTTTCTATTACCTGCTGCCCGAAGAGCTGGAACTGAAGGCCGCCCCGGGCCTGCGGGTGCTCGCCCCGCTGGGCAGGCGCCAGGCCGCCGCCGGCATGATACTGCGCGTTCTGCCGGAAAAGGACGCGGACCTCACCGGGCTCAAGGAGCTGAAGTCCGTTACCCGGCTGCTCGACGAAGAGCCGCTTTTTCCCGAGGGGGCGCCGGAGCTGTCCGCCTGGATGTCCGCGCGCTGGGGCTCTCCGCAGGGGCTCTGTCTCGGGGCGTTCTACGCCCATGCCCCTCGGGAGCTTCCGGCCGCGCCGGCCGCCGCGGAGCCGGAGCCCGTTCTTCCTGTCCCCCAGGCCCCGCTGATGCCCGAGCTGGAAAAGCTGCGCGAGGCGCTTTCTTCCGGCGGGCGGCGCGCCTGCCTGCTCCGCCTTTCTCCTTTCGAGCGCCCGGGCCCCGTATACGCGGAGCTGTTCGCCTCCGCCCTGGCAGGCGGGAGCTCCCAGGGCCTGCTGGTGGTCCCGGACCTCAGCTTCATTCCCCGGTTCAAGGACGAGCTGGAGCCGCTGTTCCCCGGGCGGGTCGGCACGTGGCACGCGCGCCTCACTCCGAAGAGGCGCGCGGATGCCTGGGCCGGCGCCGCGTCCGGCCGCTTCAGGGTGATGGTCGCGACCCGCACCGGAGTTTTCCTGCCGTTCCGCGGCCTGCGCCTGGCCGTGCTGGACAGCGAGCACGAGGAAGTTTACAGGCAGGAGGAGGCGGAGCCTTTCTATCATGCGCGCGAGGTGCTGCTCCGCCGCGCCGAGGCCGCGGGAGCCTCCGCGGTGCTGGCCAGCCCCTGCCCTTCCATCGAGACCTGGGGCGCCGCGGCCTCCGGGAAACTGGAGCGCTTCGGCGCCGTTCCCAGGGCGAGGATGGCCGGGCCTGGTCCCGACGTGCGCGTCCTGGACCTCGCCCGGTACCCCGGGGACGTGCTGGCGCGCCCTCTCTCAGACGGGATATTCCGCGCGGTTAAGGCCGGCGGACAGGCGCTGGTAATAGCGGCCCGGAAGGGCTACGCTTCCAGGCTGTTCTGCGCCAACTGCGGCTGGATGCCCCGCTGCCGGACCTGCGGCCCCGGCCTTACCGTGCTTAATCCGGCGGGGGCCGGCCGGTCCCTGCTCTGCCGCCGCTGCGGCAGGAAAGAACCCTGGCCGGAGGTCTGCCCCTCCTGCGGCGGCAAGGTCTTCAGGGACTACGGCGCCGGGACGCAGAAGGCCCAGGAGGCCATAGCCAGGCTGCTGCCGGGCGCGAAGATCGCGCGCTTCGACGGGGACGTGCTGCGCGGCTCGCTGAAGGCCATGAATTCCGAGCTGGATTCCTTCGCCCGCGGGGAAGCCGACGTGCTGGTCGGTACCCGCATAGCCCTCAGGGACCTGGGCGCGCCGCGGCTGGCGCTGGCGGCTTTCATCGACGCGGATTCAGACCTCTCAAGCGCCGACTTCAGGGCCTCCGAAAAGGCCTACCGCGCCTTCTTCGCCGCCTGGCGCCTGCTCGGCCCGCGCGGGGAGCTGCTGATACAGACGCGCGAGACCGGGCATAACGTCTTCTCCAGGCTCGCCGAGATGGACTACCCCTCCTTCGCGGACGGAGAGCTCGCCGCCCGGCGCGACTTTTTCTATCCCCCGTTCTCGCATATCGTGAAGGTGCGGCTGGCCTCTTTCGACGCGGGAGCCGTGGACGCGGCCGCCGCGGACCTGCTGAAAGCGCTCTCCTTCCTGGGCTCCGGGGGAGACCAGGGAGAGATACTGGGCCCGGTGGTACCGCAGGGCCAGGAGCGGCGCAGGTTCCACAGCGAGTACTACATGATCAAGGCCTCCTCCGAGCGGTCCGCCGCGGCCTGCCTGGCGAGGGCGCTGGCCCTGCCCAGGCGCCCCGGCGTCAAGTATTTTATAGAGGCCGACCCGTACGGCTTCCAGTGAAGTCCCGCAATGGCGGCGCCGGGATAAAAATAATACAATACGGATATGAATACCGATGAGCTCCTGAAGGCCCTGACCCGCGGCGCGGTCGACGTAGTAAGCAGGGAAGAACTGGCGAAGAAGCTTTCCTCCGGCAAAAAGCTGCGGGTGAAGCTCGGCGTGGACCCGACCAGCAGGGACCTGCACCTGGGCCACAGCGTGGTGCTGGACAAGCTGCGCGCTTTCCAGGACCTCGGGCATACCGCGGTGCTCATAATAGGCGATTTCACCGCGCAGGTAGGCGACCCGTCCGGCAAGGACTCCACGCGCCCGGTGCTGGATCACGACACCGTGGCCGCGAACGCAAAAACCTACACCGAGCAGGCCTTCAAAGTGCTCGACCCGCGGAAGACCGAGATCCGTTTCAACACGGAGTGGCTCAAGCCCTTCTTCGCCAGCCCCGCTTCCGGAGTTTCCGACTTCATAAACTGCGCCAAGAGCGTCACCATCTCCCGGCTGCTGGAGCGCGAGGATTTCCGCGCGCGCATGAAGGCGGGCAGCCCCATCAGCCTGCTCGAGATCCTCTACCCGCTGCTGCAGGGCTACGATTCCGTGGCCGTTAAGGCGGACATAGAGCTGGGCGGCCAGGACCAGATCTTCAACCTTCTCGTAGGGCGCGACCTCCAGAAGGTCAACGGCCAGGAGGCCCAGGTGGTGATGACGATGCCGCTGCTCGTCGGCACGGACGGCGAGAAGAAGATGTCCAAGTCTTACGGGAACTACGTGGCGCTCAACGACGTTCCCAACGACATGTTCGGCAAGCTGATGTCGCTTTCCGATACGCTGATGTATTCCTATTACGAGCTGCTGACTTCTGAAGACCTGGCCGCGGTGAAGGCCGGCCACCCCATGGAGGCCAAGAAGAAGCTGGCCGGGCTCATCACAGCCCGCTACCACGGCGCGGAGCAGGCACAGGCGGCGCGCGCCCACTTCGAGCAGGTTTTCTCCCGCAAGGAGCTTCCTGAGGACATGGAGGTCTTCCGAGCCGAGAAGCCGGGCAAACTCTCCTACCTGATGGTCGCAGCCGGGCTGGCCAAGGGCATGAACGAGGCCAGGCGCCTGATAACCCAGGGCGCGGTCCGGATAGACGGCGAGAAGGTCGCGGACGATCTCACCTTCGAGCCCAGGAACTGCGTGCTGCAGGTGGGGCGCCGCCAGTTCCGCAGGATCGAGAAATGACCGGAGGTCTGAAGATGTCATCCCTTAAGCTCTCTGCCGTCTTCCTTCTCCTCTCCCTGCCCGCCGCGGCGCAGGACGCCGACCAGACGGAGGAGCAGTACAAGCAGATGATGGAGCAGATGATG
>JAJZOZ010000146.1 GCA_021811405.1 bacterium
GCGGCCGCGGCCCCGGCGCAGAGGAGCAGCAGGCCGAACGGCAGCATCGGCAGGGCGTAGCGTTCCGAATACACCGTCCACAGCGACATCACCATGCCCTGGGCCAGCAGCAGGCCGCAGACGGCCGCGGCGGCATAGCGGGTCCGGCCCTCCGCCGAAAGCAGGGCGGCCGCTCCGCGGGCGCACAGATAGATCACGCCGGCTATGAGCGCGGCGCCGGAGAGGTCCCAAAGGCCGCCCCGCGGCCAGAACCAGCCGAGTCCGCAGACCAGCACGAAAAAATGCAGCAGCGCGTAGAGGCGCTGCAGCGGCGGCTGCCCTGACAGCCAGGCCAGGCCCTGCAGCATGTAAGTGGTGTAATCGGTGGGGTTGTGCCTGGAAAAGGCCGCGTAGGCCGCGGCGGCCAGGCAAGGGAGCCAGAAGAACAGGCCGAGCAGGCGCAACTGTCTCCTGCCGCCGGCGGCCAGCAGGGCCGCGCTGAGGGTAAGCGGCAGCAGCAGGCCGATGGGCTTGACCGCGGTCGCCCAGGCGCAGGAGACTGTCATCAGCGCGTCGGCGCGGATCCCCCCTCCTTCCAGGGAGCGGCGGAGGCCCAGCAGGCCCAGCACGAACAGGCAGGCCAGCAGCGGGTCGGCCATGACCATGCCGGAGCAGAGCGCGAACAGCGGGTGCACGGCGTAGAGCAGCGCGGCCCAGCGGCGCTCCTCCTCTCCCAGCCAGCCTTCCAGCAGTTTCCAGAAGGCGTATACCGTCACCAGCGAGATCCCGGCCGTGGTCCAGCGCAGCCAGGCCCAGTGCGGCCCGAAGACCGCGGCGAAAGGCATCAGGAACAGCGGGTAGCCCGGCAGGAAGTGGGAGAACGCCGCGCCGAAACCGCCGGAGAAGGCCCCCAGGTGCCGCCAGAGCGACTGCGCCAGCAGCACGAAAGAGGCGTCGTCGTTGAAGAAGCCCACGTAGTAGCGGGAATGCAGCCCGGCGGCCCCGGTCCCGGCCAGGACAAGCAGCAGCACAAGGAAGGAGGGCTCCGTCATGCCGGTCACGGAGCGCAGGAGCTGCGCGGCCTTTCCGGCCGCCGCGCCGGCCTCGTTCTTCTTTTCCATTTTTCCAGTCCAGGTAATGATACAAAATCCCGCCCGCCCGCCACTTGGCCCGGGGCCGACGGCGTTTTGTGTTCCGGCTCGCGGTTATCGTATAATCTTCCCGGGGTAGTTTTAAAGGTACATGTCCTATTACACCAGACTAAAGAACGACCTGGCTGAAGCCGCGGCCGCCGGACTTATCACGTCCGAGCAGGCCTCCGGCGTCTGGGACAGGGTCTACGCCCGGCGCATGACTACCGGCTGGAAGGCCACGTACCTGATAGCCGCCTTCGCCGGCATCTTCATAGCCATAGGCCTGCTGCTGATCATCGCCCACAACTGGGACAAGTTCGGCCCGGTCTCGAAGATCGCGGGCTTCCTCCTCCTCTTCGCCGCCGCCGGCTACGCGGCCCTCGCTTTCGAGGAAAAAGCCCCCGTGGCCGTGCCGGCCGAGGTGCTCTGGTTCTTCATGCCGGTGATAGGCATAGGCCTCTACGCGCAGATCTTCAACCTCAGCGGCGACCCGGTGAAGCCCTACCTGGTCTGGGCGGCCCTGGTGCTGCCGCAGGCGCTGCTGCTCAAGCGGACCCTGACCGCCACGCTGGTCAGCGGGCTGCTGTTCCTCTGCGCCTTCATGGGCGCCTTCGGGCGCGACAACGTCATCTCGCTCACCTACGCCAACAGGTTCGCCGAAACGGCCGCGATGATACCCTGGTGGCACTGGCCGCTGGCCGCCGCGGTACCTGCCGCCGGGGCGGCCGTAGCTCTTTACCGGCGCTGCCACCCCGCGCTGCGGGTGATAGGCGCGTCGCTGGCCTGGGTACTGGGGCTGTTATTCTCCTATACGCCGCTGCACGTCAAGAGCCCGGCCCTGCTGCTGCTGGCCGCCACCTCCGCCGTGGCCCTGTGGATAGTCTGGACCCCCGAGGAAGAGCGTCTGGAGAGCCGCCTGCCGCACCTGGCCTGGCTGGCCACCGTCTACGGCATGACCTTCTTCTGGCATTACACGCCCAGCCTGGAGAGCGATCCCGGCAGCTCGGCCGGCGGGGCCCTGGTCTGGGTGCTGTTCGGGGCGGCCACGGCCTCGGCCATGCTCAGGACGCTGGTCCCGGGGCTGAACGACCGCTGGCGCATGGCTTTCCGCGCGGCCCTGGTGATACCGATGTTCTCGGCCTTCATGCTGTTCGGGGCCACCGAACAGGGCGCCAAAGCCATAGCGGTGCTGGCCAACCTCACCATAATCGCCGCCGGCGCCGGCCTGATCGTCAACGGCGCGCAGGAGAACCTGGAGAAGCGCATCAACACCGGCGTCCTCTTCATCGCGCTGCTGGTGCTGACCCGCTTCTTCGACATCTTCGGCACGCTGCTCAGGAGCGGCTTCGGCTTCCTGGGCACCGGCCTGCTGTTCGCCGCGCTGGCCTACGGCATCAACCGGGGGCGCAAGGCCCTTATCGAGACGGTGCGGAAATGAACAGGCTTCGCGTCATCCTGGTCCTGCAGCTCCTCTTCTTCCTCGGCTGGGCGGGCTACCTGCTGTCCTCGCGCGACTCCGGCTCCCAGGAGTTCTACCTGGAGACGGCGCCGGTGGACCCGCGCGACATCCTCAGCGGCACCTACGTGGCGCTGAACTACGCCATCTCCAGGCCTTCGGTGGGCGACTGCTCGGCTTCCGCCGCGTACGGCCCGGTGTACGTGAAGCTCGAATACAAGGGCAAGACCGCGCAGGTCCCGGCCGGCACGGTGCAGGTATACGAGGCCACGGACTGCAGGCGGAACCCTCCTCAGGAGCCGGGCTGGGCCGCGGGCTCCCTGCAGTATTCCTGGGGCGGCAACGCGGTGAAATACGGCATCGAGAAATTTTTCCTGAACGAGAACGACCCGCGCAAGGACGCGCGCAGCGGGTCGGTTCTGGCCAAGGTCAAGATCGGGAGCGGCCGCAAGCTGGTCCTGCTCGACCTCGTCAACAAGATCTAGCCCGCCAGCCGGAGCGAGACGGAATGCCGCCCGCTGGCCGCCGCCCCGGGCGGCTCGTTCATAACGCACAAAGGAGAGCCCACATGCAGAGAACACAGGAAATGACCAGCGTGCAGCCGGACTGGGAGAACTTCCTCCCCCGCCCCGTCTCCGAGAAGGCGCCCTACTTCAACAAGGACGGCCGCATCTACGACTGCCTGTTCGCGCAGCAGTTCAACCGCGACCTGCTCACCCTCCTGTTCCGCACGGCCGACCGCCTGCGCGAGGTCACGCAGCACAAGGACGGCGCCGACTATATCTCCGGCCTGCTCTCCGACAAGCGCGCGATGCTCTACTTCGCCCAGCCCTCCACCCGCACGTTCATGTCTTTCCTCAACGCCTGCCACATCATGGGCCTCAAGACCAGCGAAGTACGCGACACCAGCACTTCCTCGGAGGTAAAGGGCGAGACCCCCGAGGACACGGTGCGCACGTTCTCGAGCTACGTGGATATGATCATCATGCGTCACCCCGCGCCCGGCTTCGTGGAGAAAACGGCCTGGCTGATGAACCGCACCGGCCGCCCGGTGCCGGTGGTCAACGGCGGCTCCGGCAAGGACCAGCACCCGACCCAGGCCCTGCTGGACGTCTACACCCTCTACCGCAGCTTCAACGGCGACATAGACGGCAAGCACATCGTCATGGTGGGCGACCTGAAACGCGGCCGCACGGTGCGCTCGCTGTCCTACCTGATGAAGAACTACGGCAAGATACGGCTCTCCTTCGTCTCGCCGAAGCAGTTCAGGATGGAGCCGGACATCCTGGAGTTCCTGAAGAGGCACAATATCCCGTTCGAGGAGACCGAGGACTTCAAGGGCGTGATGAAGACGGCCGACGCCATCTACATGACGCGCATCCAGGACGAGCACGACAAGGCCGGCGAGTCCAAGGCCGTGGACTACTCGCCGTTCTATTTCAAGCAGGAACACCTGAAGCTGATAAAGAAGAGCTGCGTGATCATGCACCCGCTGCCGCGCCGCCACGAGATAGAGGTGACCGTGGACGACGACCCGCGGGCCGTGTTCTGGCGGCAGGAGCGCAACGGCATGTGGGCCCGCGCCGCGCTGATAGCCTACATCTTCGGGGTGGACGGCAAGATCCGCTGACCCTTCCGCGGAGCAAAGAAAAAGCCCCCGGACCGCCGGGGGCTTTTCTTTTTTGCCGCCGCGCGCTTCAGTCGCTGAGCTCGGTCGGGTCGGAGAACCTGTCGCGCAGGGAATTGGCGGCGTTGAGCTGCTGGTTGTAGCCGTCCTGCAGGCCGCTGTTGTAGAGGTTGTAGGCCGAGTTCACGTTCTCCTCGCCCTTGATGCGCTTGTCGGTCTTGATGTCCAGCTTGGCGAAGATGTCCTTGACGTCCACGAGCTGGATGACGACCTGCAGCAGGCTCTCGTAGCCCAGCCGGCTCTTCCCCTTGCCGGCCAGCACCTCGGAGAGGCGCTTGGACTTATCCTTCTGGTCCGCGGTGTCCCGCACCGAGGCGATGTCGGAGACTATGTGGGCCACGTTGGCGCAGAAGGAGTTGACCGTGGAGAGCGGGTCGAAGGCGTTCTCGCCGTCCTGTTTGTACTGTTCGAGGCGCTTGCTGGCGGTCTTCCAGTCGTACTTCACCTTGCCCTCGGCATCGATCCGGAAGAGGTCGTAGATCTTGGAGACGATCTCGCGGTCCAGGCCCTCCATCACGTTCAGCACGGCCTTCATGATCAGCGAGGACTGCGCGTTCACGATGTCCCGCACGGCCTTCTGCGTGAACACCAGCGAGAAGGACATGATGGCCGACTTGTAGCTCTTCGTGCAAGGGACCGGGTCGTTGTCGGCGCCGGTGCAGGAGGGGTTCTGTTCCTCGGCGGTCAGGCGGGGGAACAGGGCGTCCACGTCCACGACGAAGTCCCCGTTGGTGCCGTCGCCGTGCGTACCGGCGTACTTCAGGATCTCGTTCATGTCCTTCACCATGCCGCGGGCATCGCGCTCGTCGTGCTTGATGTAACCCTCGTAGCGCTGGTAGACCACGGCCGCGTCGGACACCGCGCCGGCCTTGTCCTCGTAGTTGACCACGTAGAAGTTCTGGCTGGTGTTGTGCTTGAAGATCTTGCCGATGAAGGGCACGTTGATGTTGCTGACCGACTCGTTCTTGGCCACCGTGTTGACGTGCAGCACCTGGTCGGCGCCGGCGGCCTGGTAGCGGTCGTAGCGCTGCGTGGTGCTGGTCTCGCGGTCGAGCACCACCGGCAGCACGATGTTCATCGCGTGGGAGGTGCTGTTGAAGTGGTTGGCGCCGGCGAAGGTGGAGTTAAGGCCGAGCCCCTGCTGGGCCACGTTGTCGACGTTCTGCAGGGCCTGCGCGCCGGCGGCGTTGTCGTCCGAGGAGGAGTAGTCGTTGAACTGGATGCCCATCTGGATCAGCTTCTTGATGATGCCCAGGTCTCCCTTCAGGAAGTCCACCAGCCTGGCCACCTGCTCGGGGTCGCGGGGGTCGATGATGAACTCGAGCAGGATCTTCTTGCCCTGCGCGCGGCTCGTGGAGAGGCCGAACCTGAAAGCGATGTATTTATTGAACTCCTTCACCAGGTTCTTGTCTATCTCCTTCACCAGGAAGTTCTCGGCCGCGGGCAGGCCTATCATGCCGGCGTCGAACGAGGTGCCGGCGGAAGCCCCGGCGCTCTTGACGTTGATGCGGTCCAGGCGGATGCGGAAGCGGAGCTTGTCCTCGCTCATCCTGAAGAGGGTGACGGAGGGCTTCA
>JAJZOZ010000147.1 GCA_021811405.1 bacterium
AGTGGCCAGCGCGATGTTCCTGGTGGTCAGCCAGATGAACGCGCTGAAGCGGCGCTTCGAGAAACCGCACCCGGAAGCCGCCCCCGCCACGAAGGAATGCCCGCTGTGCCTGTCCGTCATACCCGCAAAGGCCGTGAAGTGCGCGCACTGCGCCTCCGACCTCAAGTGACCGTTTTCGCTGGAAAGTAAAAGGGAGGGGAAAATGAAAGGTAACGAGGAACTGATAAAGACGCTGAATTCGCTGCTGGCCGACGAGCTGACCGCCATCAACCAGTACATGGTACATTCGGAGATGTGCGCCAACTGGGGCTACGAGAAGCTGCACAAGCATTTCGAGAAGCGGGCGATAATGGAGATGAAGCACGCCGAGAAGCTGATAGGCCGCATCCTCTTCCTGGAGGGCAGGCCCACCGTCAGCGTACTGAAGAAGATCAGCATCGGCGCCGACGTCCCCAAGCAGCTCGCCAACGACCATGCCGCCGAGGCGGGGGCCATAAAGGCCTACAACGAGGCCATCGTCCAGGCCGGGGAGGCCAAGGACTTCGCCACGCGCGAGATCCTGGAGGACATCCTCGGCGACGAGGACGGCCACATAGACGACATCGAGGAGCTGCAGGACCAGGTCTCCCAGATGACGCTGCCGGTGTTCCTGACCACGCAGGTAAAGGAATAGCCCGCGGAAAGGCGAAGCCGGGAACGGCCAGGCCCTCCCGGCAGCCCGTCCGGGACCAGGACCCAGTCCGCCCGGCGGGGCCGCTTATTTACTAGAATATTTTCCTCCCGCCAGCGCGGAGGCCATATGATCAAGCTCGTCAGACAATACAGCGTCTTCCTGCCCAACACCCCCGGGGCCATAAACCGCTTCCTGGAGCGCTTCTTCAGGGAGGGCATCAACATCATCGGCATCGCCTCCGAGCTGACCGACGACGCCGGCATAGTGCGCATCACCGTGGACACGGACAAGTCCGTCAGCCAGGTGCTGACGCGCGACGGCTTCACCACGATAGAGACCCAGATGATCCTGCTGGAGCTGCGCGACAAGCCGGGCATGCTGATGCGCCTCTCCGCGCTCCTCAGCGCCAACGGCATCAACATCACCACCATCTACGGCACCACCTACACCGGCTCCGTCGGCCACCTGCTGATCAACGTGACGGACAATCCAAGGGCCGTGGAGCTCCTGAAAGGCGAGCTGAACGCCGACGACGCCCCGCCCGCCGGCACCGCCTGACGGTAAGCCGCTCGGAGCGCGCTCCCGTCTGACGGCCAGCCAACCCGCATGAATAAGAAGCTTCGGATAGTCTCCGGCCTGGCCCTACTCGCGGCCGCGCTTTGCCTGGCCGGCCTGTACCTTTACGCCGAGCTGACGCTCTCCGGCTTCGCTCCCGGCGGGCTGGGCAAGTCCTTCTCCACCAAGATCTACGCCGCCCCTTTCCAGTTCGGCGCCGGGGACCTCACGCCGCCGGACGCGCTGCTGCGCCGGCTCGCCAGGGCAGGCTACCAGGAGCAGGCGCTCCCGCCGCAGCCGGGCGGCTACTCCTGGGAGCCGCCGCGCCTTACCGTGGCCCTGCGCGGCTTCACCTCCCCGGCGGTCTCGCAACTGCCCGTAACGGCCGAGCTGCGCTACGGCAGCGGCGGCTGGGAGGTCCTTTCCGGCGGCCCAGGCAGGCTCTACCTGGAACCCGAGCTCGCGGCCGAGCTCTCCGGCCCCGACAAGGTCCGCCGCGAGCCGGCGGAAGAGGCCGACATCCCGGAGCGCCTGCGCCAGGCCGTGATAGCCGCCGAGGACAAGAGGTTCATGAGCCATCACGGCGTGGACCTGCGCGCCGTAGCCGGGGCCCTGTGGCGGGACCTGACGCGCAAAGGCCTCTGGGGCGGCAGCACGATAACCCAGCAGCTGGCCAAGAACTATTTCCTCAGCCCGCGGCGCACGCTGCGCAGGAAGCTCGCCGAGGCGTTCCTCGCTCTGTACCTGGAGCGGCGCTACGACAAGCGGCGCATACTCACGCTCTACCTCAACGAGATCTACCTGGGCCAGGACGGCGCGGTAGGCGTGGCCGGGGTAAGGGCCGCGGCGGACCTCTACTTCGGCAAGAAGCTGCGGGACCTGGACCTGCCGGAATGCGCGCTGCTGGCCGGGCTGATACGCTCGCCCTACCGCTACAACCCCCGCCGCTCTCCGGAAGCGGCCCTAGCCAGGCGCAATTACGTGCTCAAGCGCATGCTGGCCGACGGGATGATAACCGCGGCCGAATGCGCCGCCGCCGCGGCGTCGCCCCTGCTGCTGGCCCCGCGGAAGGCCCGCCCGGCGGACGACAACGCCTATTTCATCGCTGAAACGGTGCGCCGCCTCCTGAGGGATCACGAAGAGGAAGCCGTTTTCCGCTACGGCCTGACCGTCTACACCACGCTGGACACGGAGCTGCAATCCGAGGCCATGCGGACCGTGGGCGCGGCGCGCCACCAGGCCGCCCTGGCGGCGCTGGCCCCGTCGGACGGCTCGGTGCTGGCCCTGGCCGGAGGCAAGGATTTCGGCGAGTCCCAGTTCGACCGCGCCACCCAGGCCAGGCGGCAGCCCGGCAGCGCGTTCAAGCCTTTCGTCTACGGCGCGGCGCTAGAGGCCGGCTTCACGCCCGCCACGTTCCTTTCCGACGTCGCGCGCAGTTATCCCGGGCCCGGCGGCCGCCCCTGGGAGCCGCGCAACTACGACGGGGTCTATGCCGGCACCGTCACGCTGCGGGAGGCGCTGGCCCATTCCCTGAATTCCGCCACCCTGGACCTGGCCGCGCGGGTAGGCCCGGAGAGGATAGCGGCCTTCGCGCGCAGGCTCGGCATAGAAAGCCCCCTGGAGAACGACCTCGCGCTCGCGCTCGGCGCTTCCGGGACCGGCCTGCTGGAGCTCACGGCCGCCTACGCCCCGTTCGGCAACGGCGGTTACCGCGTGGAGCCGGAGCTCATCACCGCGGTCAGGGAGGCCGACGGATCGGTGCGTTCTTACGCGAAAGGGCAACGGCCGCAGGTCGTGACTCCGGCCCTGGCCTACCTCATGACCTCGCTTCTGGAAGGCGTGGTCCGGGACGGCACCGCGCGGACGCTAGGGACCGCGTACGGCTGGGAGCGGCCCGCCGCCGGCAAGACGGGCACCACGTCGGGCGGGCGCGACGCCTGGTTCATCGGCTATACGCCCGGCCTGCTGGCCGGCGTCTGGACCGGCGAGGATTCCAACAAGCCGGTGGGGCTGATCGGGGCCGCCGACGCGCTGCCGGTCTGGGCGGCTTTCATGAAGGCGGCGCTCGACGGCGCGCCCCCGGAGGAGTTCGCGCGCCCGGAGGAAGGCCTGGCGGAGGCCGTGATCGACCCGGCCAGCGGCCTGCTCGCCGTGGCCGGCTGCCCGGAGCGCCGCAAGGAACTGTTCCTCGCCGGGACCGAGCCGCGGGAGAAATGCCCGCTGCACTCGCGCGGGCTGAAAGGCTGGTTCAAGCGGCTGTTCGGGATAAAGTGACCGCAGAGCTGCGCGGCCGCCGGCGGGATAGCCCAGCAGCGCCCTGTGAGCACCAGGCGCACGCCGTACTCGCCGTCGACTATACGGACCGGGGTTCCATGCGAGTACTCGTCACGGATCAAGCGGCCTCTTCCGCTTCGGTGGACGCAGGTTCGGGTAAAGTTTCTTCGCGCATTTTTCGCAGATACCGTGAGTGAACCGCAGGTCGTAATGCTTCGTCAGATAGTCCTCAACCTGCTTCCAGTTCCCCTTATCATCGCGGATCTTCCTGCAGTAGGAGCACATCGGGATCAGCTCGGACAAAGCCCTGATATTATCCCCTGCCGCCTTAAGTTCCTCTAGCAGCCTGCGCTGTTCGTTGAAAAGGGCCTTACGCTCGACAGCGTGGGCGATCGCCCGCGCGATAAGCGTAGGCGCGAATTCGCCCTTGACGATATAGTCCTGCGCCCCTTCCTTTACCAATTGCAGCGCGAGCCCCTCGTCATCGAGGATGGTAAGCACTATGATCGGGATATCCGGGGCCGCATGATCGAGCCTCGAAAAGGTCTCTTTTCCCTGGCTGTCCGGCAAGCCCAGGTCCGCGAGTATGGCGTCGTACCCGCCCCTCCGCAGGAACATCTCGGCATCGGCCAGTGTAGCTACGGAGCGCGTCGAGATCCTGACCCATTTGGATTTCTTAACCGCGTTCTGGAGCATTAACACGTGGCTAGGATTATCTTCCACTATCAGAGTATTGATCGGCCGCATAATATCAGGCTCCCCTTTGATCCGCTTTTTCCGCGGCACTACGTTCTTACTCCTCCTGCCTGCAGCGCCGCAGGCAGGCATCACCTTAGCTTGATCCTTTCTTTGCAGGCGCTCCCGGTGCCAGGCCGCCTGCCGAAGAGGTCCACATAATCCACCCGCAAGCCCCAGGCGCCTTCCGAGGACCCCACGTATATCTTTTCGAGCACGGCCGGAGCGCCGTCGATAACGGTCTCCACGCGGGGCCTTCCGCCGGACCGACGGAGGAGGAAGCGTCTCTCCGGCGAGGCGGCCAGCCGCAAAAGGTAGCTGCCGGCCTCCGGGCCCGGCGCTACGTCGAAACCGTACGCCTTCTTGCGCTCGAGCCAGCCTAGCTCCTTGGTCCGCCCGTCCTCGGCCAAAAGCACCCAGTAAGCGCGCACCGGCGCTTCGGGAAGCAATGCTCCGTCCGGGTCTTGAACGGCGTCATACCGCACGATATTGGCGTTCTTGCCGCGCTCGATGACGAACAGCCTGGCGCCCCCCATATCGCCGGCGCCGGCCTTCACGCTCTGCTTCTTATCCCCCGGGGGCCTGGCCGCGCGCGGAGCCGCGCAGGCGCACAGGAACAATACGCCGGCGGGCAAAAGCAGACGGAGACAGCGCCGGACAAACGGCGAACGAAGCCCTCCCGGCCGGAAAGCGCGGTCATTCATTTGGGACTTCGGCATCGGTATCCCCCGCCGGCTGCGTATGGTAATTGTACATAACTGAAGGCCCCTCCGGCCTGCGGCGAGATTATATTTTGTACAATCTGCCTTACGTTAGCAAGATGGGGCAAGGCCGTAAGGGGGAAATAAAAATGAAAAAGACCTTTTTTTGCGCCGCGCTGCTGTTCACGGCGGCCGCTCGCTGCGACGCCGGGGAGAAGCGGGAATTGGGGATTATCCTAGGCGAGCCTACGGGCATCAGCTATAAGCAGGAGCTGGGAGGCAACAAGGCGTTCGACGCCGCCGCCGCCTGGTCCTTCTCCGGCAACGACGACCGCCTGCACCTGCACGCGGACCACCTCTGGTTCAAGTACGACGCCCTGAAGGACAAGCGCTTCCCGCTGTACTACGGCCTAGGCGTCAGGCTCAAGCTGGAGAACAGGTCCAGGCTCGGGGCCAGGTTCCCGGTGGGCCTGCAGTATTTTTTCCCGGACTCCAGGCTCACGGCGTTCCTGGAGATAGCGCCCATACTGGACCTGGCGCCGGATACGGAACTCCAGCTGAACGCGGCCATAGGCCTCCGCCTGAAGCTCTGACGACCCCTCCGCCCCGGCGGGTCCCCGCCGCGCGGGGACAGGCCCCGTATCTTGAGAGTCCGGGAACGGCCGCGCCTCCGGCGTCAACAACGTGACCACGCAAGCGCGGCCCCGCACTGCCTGTTTTCGCTGAATCGTGTCGCTTCGCTCCACCCCTTGACAATCATATAGAGGTCCCCTCCAGCAGGTTGTGTAAAATTGTTTTGTCTAGGAACAAAGTTACAAACCTGAGGAGGGAACACATATGAGATTATACGTCGCAATCGACCTGCATTCCAACA
>JAJZOZ010000148.1 GCA_021811405.1 bacterium
GATCCTGGGCCGCCGGCTGTATGGTGATGCCGAAGGCGCCGCCGAGGGCCGCCGCGCCGTTGGTGAGGATGCTCTGCGAGGGGGCGTGGAAGGGGGCGGTGTGGGAGGCGTAAGGCAGGGCCAGCGGCGGGTGCACGTTGGCCACCGTGGCGGCGTACTGCTCGGCCGGGGTCAGCGGCCAGCCCCAGCCGGTCTCCTGGTCGTTCGGGGTGGGGTTCAGGCCGGCTTTCTCGTAGGCGTACTCCGTGTAGCCCACGCAGTCGAAGTCCACCGGGCCCTTCTGGGTGAAGTGGGTGTCGCTGTAATGGTGGCCTACCACGGCTGCCGCCGCCTCGACTATCTTATCGCGCTGCTCGGCGGTGGGGCGCACTTTGGGGACGCGGTTGCCGTAGAAGGCGTAGATGGTGTGGTGGGTGAAGTTGTAGAAGGAATAGATCTTGCGGACGCCGCCGTAGGGCTTGAAGTTGTCGGGTACGCAGTCGTAGACGACCACCACGATCTTGCCGTCCTTGACCTCGGTGCCGGCGTAGATGCCCGCGTGGCCCACCGGCATATCGCCGATCCAGCCCTGCGGTATGCCGAAGACGCCGCCGGTATAGATCAGGTCGCCCTTCTCCATGCCGTTCTCGGCCGAAAGCCTGGGGGCCGGGCCGCGCTCGCTGCGCTGCTCCAGCATCTCGTAGGCGGCCGCGCGGACCACGTTGCTCTCGTCCGCCTTGGCGGCCAGGTCGTAGAGGAACTTGGAAGCGCCCCTGGACTTGGTCTTTCCGGCGCCTATGGCCATGTTGATCTTGGCGATGTCGTCGGATTCG
Source organism: bacterium (assembly GCA_021811405.1). Classification (GTDB taxonomy): domain Bacteria; phylum Elusimicrobiota; class Elusimicrobia; order Elusimicrobiales; family UBA9959; genus UBA9959. The sequence continues at coordinate 813 of JAJZOZ010000148.1, forward strand.
TTGAAGAGCTTCAGCAGTTTCTCCATCACCTCGGGGTTGCCGATCTCGCCCAGCGCCCAGATGGAGTCCATGGCCTTGAGCCTGGCCTTCAGGCTGTCCTCGTAATGGCCCTTGGTGTTGCGGGATTCGGTGTAGGACCTTACGTTCTCGAGCAGGGCGTCGGCCGCGTACAGGTTCTTGGTCTGGCCCGCGGCGCGTATGGCGCAGGACTGCGTTTCGGAATCCGGGCTGTTCACAAGGGAGGCTATAGTCAGGCCGGACGCGCCGCTCTTGGCGGAGGCGAGGGCGTTGATCCCGGAACAGGGATCGGTCTCGGCTGAATAGGCGGAGGCGGATATAGCTAAAAGGATGGTGGTAAGCGCGAGGTTCTTAATAGTGGCGTTCATCAACTTCCTCCTTGTGCTGTCTGCACTAATAGTCTATCACAGGAGGAAAAAACGACAAGTTGCGCAGGGCCCAGCGGCGGGAAGTTAAATAGACCAGGCCCGCGTGGGCCCTTTGGTAACTGGAAAAATGGGACTATACGGCAGCGGGGCCGGCGGCCCGTACAGGGTTACCCTTTCTTCAGCGTGATCAGGGGTATCTCGGAGGGGGCCAGCCAGCGCAGCGGCGGGCCCCAGGTGCCGGCCCCGGAGGTGACGTAGAAAGCGCTGGTCCCTACCCGGTACAGGCCGTAGAAGTCCCTGTAGAAGAGCCAGGTGAAGATATGGAAGGGGAAGATCTGGCCGCGGTGGGTGTGGCCGGAGAAGCCCATGTATTCGCCCGTGGAGGCTATGTCTTTATAGAAGACCGGCTGGTGCGACATCAGCAAAGTGAACTTGCCGTCCTTGTGGGCGTTCAGGATGGCGACCACGTCCTCCCTGGTCAGGTGCTCGGTGTGTATATCGCCCAGCCCTATCAGGCGCAGCTCGCCCAGGTCGGCCGCGTCGTTCTTGAGCAGCTTTATGCCGAAGGCCTTGTAGCAGGCCATCGCGTTCTCCAGGCCGTAATAATATTCGTGGTTGCCGAGCGCCCCGTAAAGGCCCAGCCGGCTGTTTATCTTCCCTGTCAGGTCACGGAGGTCCTCGCGGCAGGCTATGCCCGGGTCTATCAGGTCCCCTGTGACCAGCACCAGGTCGGGCTTGGCGGCGTTTATCTCCTCCACTATGCCCGCGAACTGGCGGAGCTTCCAGGCCGAGTCCACGTGCATGTCGGAGATCTGGGCTATGCGGAAGCCGTCGAGCTCCGGTGGCAGGTCCTTGAAGGTCACGGTGACCGGCTTGATGGGCGGAGTTCTTTGGCCGCCGTATACCGCCCAGACCAGCACCAGTCCCAGCGCGCCCAGCGTGAAGAACGCGTACTGGCGCGGCTGGAACCAGGCGGCGTTCCTGATCAAGAGCGCGGCGAGGTCCGAGACCGCGAAAATGAAAGCGGCCAGCAGTATTATCCCCATCCAGGCGTAGCCGGCGGCGTACAGCGCCTCGAAAGGCTGGCCGTGGAAATGGCGCTTCAGGAACATGATGAAGGGGGAGGCGAAGGCCGCCGTCAGCAGCAGCAGGCGCAGCCAGGCGGCGGCGGGGGCCGCTATGGCGAAGCCGCGCGCCAGCCAGCGCGCGGCGTAAAAATGCAGGCCTATATAGGAGGCCACCAGCAGCAGGAAGACCGGGAAGAAGTGATAGGTTTTCATGGTATGCTCGCCGCGGACCGGCCGCCGCTTAATTATATAAATTAGCGGCGCCCCGGGCGGCGCCCGTTACTTTATATAATTGTCCTGCATGAACATCGCGCCTCTGGCGGCCATCTGGCTGACCGTCTGCATAAACTCCTTCTTTCCCATCTTCGGCTGGCTGGCCGCGGGCCGCATAGCCCCGGCGCTTTACGCCTTCGCCGGTTCCGCGATAGGCTTCGCCTGCTTCCTGCCGTGGATCGCCAGGAACGGCGCTTTCAGGACCTATTTCCGCCCGGGCCTGTGGCCGCGGCTGCTGGCGGTCGGCTTCTTCGGCAGCGCGCTGCCGATAGCGCTGCTGGTGACGGCGCTCAACTATACCACCCCGGCCAACGCCGCCATACTGTGCCAGGTGGAGGCGGTGTACGCGCTGGTGCTGGCCGGCGTCTTCCTGAAGGAGAAGGTCACGCCCAGCCAGCTGGCGGGCACCGCGCTGGTGCTGGCCGGCACCCTGCTGATAGCGCTGAGGGAGCGCTTCACCGTGCGCTGGACCGGGGACCTGATGGTGCTCGCTGTGCCGCTGTTCTACCAGATCTCGCATCTTTTCAGCAAGAAGCTCCCGCGCGACCTCTCGCACGTCTTCGTGGCCTCCGCCCGCACGCTGTTCGCCTCTCTCGGGATACTGCCGCTGGTGGCCTTCGCCGCGTTACGTCCGGGCGCGCTGTTCACGCCCAGCCTGGAGCTGCTCGGCATACTGCTGGTCTTCGGCGTGGCGCTGACCGCGCTCAACAACGTGCTCTGGTACCGGGCCATACTCAACATGGACCTGTCCAAGGCCACCGCCATAGTGCTTTCCTACCCCGTGCTCACCGCTCTGCTCTCGCACGCCTTCGGCATAGAGCGGCTGCACGCCTACCAGGCCGGAGGGTTGCTGCTGGCTCTCGCCGGCGCCTGGTGGGTGACCCTGCTGGTGAAGAAGGACGCCGCCGTCCCCGCCTGAAGCCAAGAGAAAAGGCAACGCCCGTCCGGGTGGACGGGCGTTACCGGCGGCTCCGTGTCCGGGCTAGAGCCCGGCCACAGCGGTCTCCATGTAGAGCTTCCTGTATTTCTCGGCCATGGCCGCGGTGCAGTATTCCCTGCGTATGAGGGCCCTCGCGGCCGCGCCCAGGCGGGCGGCTTCTTCGGGCCGGGAGAGCAGCCACTCTATGGCCGAGGCCATAGCGCCGGGCGACCAGGGCGGCACGGCTATGCCCGTCTCGCCGTCGCGCAGCAGGTCCTCGTGGCCGTAGATCTCCGTAGCCGCGCAGGGCAGGCCGGCCAGCATGGCCTCGCCCAGGGCCAGGTCGAAGCTCTCCCAGCGGGAGCCGGAGGCGTAGACGTCCGAGGCGGCCAGCACGCGGCCCACGTCGGTGCGCGTGCCGAGGAAGAGCACGCGGTCCGCCACGTCCAGGGAGACCGAGAGGTACTTGAGGCGTCCCATGTCGCGCCCGTCGCCGGCCAGCAGCAGCCGGACGTCCCGGCCCCGCTTCTTCAGGTCGGCCGCGGCCCTGATAAGTATGTCCTGGCCTTTCTGGCGCGTCAGCTGGGCGGCGCAGCAGACCACCTTTTCTTCCGGCGCTATACCCAGCTCGGCGCGCAGGCCGCCGTCGCCGGCGGCCGGCTCCACGCCGTCGGGGATGGCTACGGGCCTCGCGTAGAGCTGGCCGCGCTCGCGCAGCTCGCGGCTCATCAGGGCGTTGGAGCTGAAGGCCAGGGCCGAGCAGAGCGGCAGGGTGAAGAGGTCCGGCCACCGGACGTACCAGGGCTCGGAGGAGAAAGGGTTGTTGACCGCGTGCACTATGCGCAGGCCGGGCACCAGCAGCGAGAGCAGCCTCAGCGGCACGGAGAGGCGCGGCTGGCAGGTGTGGGCGATGGCGTACTTGCCGGAGAATAGCAGTGAGGCCAGGCGGTACCAGGCCGCGGCGTCGGCCAGGAAGCGCGCCCGGAGCGGGACTATCTCCGCGCCGGCGGCGGCGAAATCGGGGGCCAGGGTGTCGTCCCCGCCGAAATGGCAGACGGTCACGCTGAAGACGTCCTTGCGCAGGCTGCGCACGGTATAGAGCGCTATCCTCTGCGCCCCGAACGGGGAGAGGTCCTGCAGCAGATAGAGCACGCGGATGCGCTTGTTCTGGTTCATCTTCGCCGGAGGATAATTATAGCGGTAAGCGGGCCGGGCGGACAAATCCGCGCTCAGCCTTTTATCACCACGAGAGGCCTGAACCTGGCCACGCGCGCGGCTATGCCCGCGCCGGCCACCACCCGGACCACGCTTTCCACGTCCTTGTAGGCCTCGGGCATCTCCTCGGCGAGCGTGCCGCTGCCGGAGGCCCTGACCCATACGCCTTTCTCCGCGAGCTCGTCGGCTATGCGGCGGCCGCGCGCGCGGCGCAGGGCCTCGCCGCGGCTCATCAGGCGGCCGGCCCCGTGGCAGGCCGAGCCGCAGGTCTCGGCCATCGCTTTCGCCGTGCCGGCCAGCAGGTAGGAGCAGCGTCCCATGTCGCCGGGTATAATCACCGGCTGGCCGCTGGACGCGTAGGCGGGGGGCAGTTCGGGGTGGCCGGGCCCGAAAGCGCGCGTGGCGCCCTTGCGGTGCACGATCACCTTCGTCATTCTGCCGCCGATCGGGTGCTCCTCCAGCTTGGCTATGTTGTGGGCCACGTCGTAGACCAGGCGCATGTCCAGCGCCTTCGCGCCCAGGCCGAAGGCTTTTTCGAAGATCTCCCGCGTCAGCCCGGTCAGGGCCTGCCTGTTGGCCCAGGCGTAGTTGGCCGCGGCCTGCATGGCGCCGAAGTAGCGCTGCCCCTCCGTGCTGCGGAAAGGCGCGGCCGCCAGCTGCGGGTCGGCCAGGGCTATGCCGTAGCGGCGGGCCGCCGAGCGCATGACCTCTAGGTAGTCGGAACAGACCTGGTGGCCGAAGCCGCGCGAGCCGGTGTGCAGCATCACGGTGAGCTGGCCTTTGAAGAGGCCGAAGGCCGCGGCGCGTGCCTCGTCGTAGATGTCCGTGACCTCCTGCACCTCGAGGAAATGGTTGCCGGAGCCCAGCGTGCCCAGCTGGCCGCCGCCGCGCTCCAGGGCGCGGGCGCTGACCGCGCCCGGGTCGGCCCCCGGCAGCGCGCCGCCGGACTCTATGAACTGCAGGTCCTCCCGCAGGCCAAGGCCGTTCTTCACCGCCCAGGCCGCCCCTTCCGTGAGGGGGGCTTCCCGCTCGCGCCCGCCGGCGCGCAGGCCGCCGCCCGCCCCTACGCCGGCGGGTATGCCGG
>JAJZOZ010000149.1 GCA_021811405.1 bacterium
GGTGCACTATGACCTTCGTCTTCCTTCCGCCGAGCTCGTGCTCCTCCAGTTTGGCTATGTTGTGGGCCACGTCGTAGACCAGGCGCATGTCCAGCGCCTTCGCGCCCAGGCCGAAGGCTTTTTCGAAGATCTCCCGCGTCAGCCCGGTCAGGGCCTGCCTGTTGGCCCAGGCATAGTTGGCCGCGGCCTGCATGGCGCCGAAGTAGCGCTGCCCCTCCGTGCTGCGGAAAGGCGCGGCCGCCAGCTGCGGGTCGGCCAGGGCTATGCCGTAGCGGCGGGCCGCCGAGCGCATTACCTCTATGTAGTCGGAACAGACCTGGTGGCCGAAGCCGCGCGAGCCGGTGTGCAGCATCACGGTGAGCTGGCCTTTGAAGAGGCCGAAGGCCGCGGCCCGCTCCCCGTCGAAGATGTCCGTGACCTCCTGCACCTCGAGGAAATGGTTGCCGGAGCCCAGCGTGCCCAGCTGGCCGCCGCCGCGCTCCAGGGCGCGGGCGCTTACCGCGCCGGGGTCCGCGCCAGGCAGCGCGCCGCCGGACTCTATGAACTGCAGGTCCTCCCGCAGGCCAAGGCCGTTCTTCACCGCCCAGGCCGCCCCTTCCGTGAGGGGAGTTTCCCGCTCGCGCCCGCCGGTGCGCAGGCCGCCGCCCGCCCCTACTCCGGCGGGTATGCCGGCGTAGAGCTTGTGCGCGAGGTCTTCCAGCTTCTTCGCGGCGGCCGCGGCCTCGAGCGAGGAGGACAGGAGCCTGACCCCGCAGTTGATGTCGTAGCCCACGCCGCCGGGTGAGATCACGCCGTCGCGCGCGTCGAAAGCGGCCACTCCTCCTATCGGGAAGCCGTAGCCGGAGTGTATGTCGGGCATCGCGAGCGCGGGGCCGGCCAGGCCGGGCAGCGTGGCGGTGTTGGCGGCCTGCTCCACGGCACCCTGTTCGAGCGCGCTCTCTATCGCGGCGTCGGCGTAGATGACGGCGGGGCCGTTCATCCCGTCCTTGTAGGTGGAGGGGACTTCCAGGCGGAATTCGTCGAGGCGCTTTAGACCGGCTATCATATATCCAGCATGATTTTGGCCTTCCACGACCCGTCCTTTTCCCCTATTTCCAGACCGTGGTAGGTGGCGGCCTTGACCAGGATCCCCTTGCGCCGGGCGAAAGCGCCCGTTTCCCCGGAGAGCTCCGCGCCGACGGCGCAGCCCCCGGCCAGCGAGACCTCCGCCTTTACCGAGGAGGCCACGAAGCCCTCCGTGTCCATCAGGAAGACCAGCTCGTTGAGGAAGGCCACCGCCAGGGCCTGCGGGCTTTCGGCCGACAGCGAGACCCGGCGGGACTCGGCCGGCGCTATGCCGGCCGCGCCGCAGCTGAGGGCGTAAAGGCCGAGGGCCAGGTCCTCGAACAGCGGCCCCGGCCCGGAAGCCTCGGTTTCCAGCCAGGCGTCGCCGTCCGGGCCTGAGATCCTGAACAATAGGCCTCCTTAACGCGAGTACCAGGGGTTGCCGTTGCGGTCCAGGTGCGAGCAGTTGACGAAGATGGTGCCGTAGTAATGGGACTCCGGATCGTTCACGTAGGCCCAGCCCCCGGAGTCGGTCAGGGCGGCCGCGGTGCTGGCCCCGACGCTGATGGCGCTGCTGTCCATGTGGGGAGTTCCCGGCAGCTTGGTCATCGGGATATTGGCGATGTAGCGGCCGTTGGAGGTCAGCGAGGCCAGGTCGTCTCCCGGGAAGTTGGTGTTGTCGCCGTAATAGATGTTGAGGGCGGAGCGCAGGGAGGTCAGCATTCCTACGGTGGTGCTTTCCTTGCTCTTATCCATCAGGCCGGCGAAACGGGGCATGGCTATTACGGCCAGTATGGCTATGATGGCCACTACCACCATTATCTCTATCAGCGTGAAACCGCGCGAGGTTTGCTTGATCATTTTTTTCCTTTGTTCCGAGACCGTCACTTCAGGTTCCTGAAGAAGTCGCCGCCCTTGTCGTCCACCAGGACGAAGGCGGGGAAATCCTCCACTTCTATGGCCCAGACCGCCTCCATGCCCAGCTCCGGGTAGTCCAGCTGCTCCACCTTCCGGATGTTGCGGTCGGCCAGCAGGGCGGCCGGGCCGCCGGGGGAACCGAGGTAGAAGCCGCCGTTCTTTTTGCAGGCGTCGGTGACGGCCTGCGAGCGGTTGCCCTTGGCTATCATGACCATCGAGGCTCCCTTGGACTGCAGCAGCTCGACGTAGGAGTCCATGCGGCCGGCGGTGGTGGGGCCGAAAGAGCCGGAAGGCTTGGTCTTCGGCTGCTTGGCGGGGCCCGCGTAGTAGACCGGGTGCTTCAGCAGGTATTCGGGGAGGGGCTTGCCGGCGTCCAGCAGTTCCTTGAACTTCGCGTGCGCCTGGTCGCGGGCTACCACTATGCGGCCGTTGAGCGACAGCCTGGTGCCTATGGGATACTGCGAGAGCTGTTTCAGCACCTCGGGCATGGGCCTGTTCAGGTCCACGCTGACGCAGTTGGTGCAGGAGGAGTACTTCGCGCGGATGTCCTTCGGGATGAGGTCGCCGGGGTCGCGGTCCAGTTCCTCCAGCCAGACGCCGTCCTTGTCTATCCGGGCGAAGGCGTTGCGGTCGGCCGAGCAGGAGACGCCTATGCCGATCGGGGCCGAGGCGCCGTGGCGCGGCAGGCGCAGGACGCGCACGTCGTGGGCGAAATACTTGCCGCCGAACTGGGCGCCGAAGCCGATATGGCGGGAGGCCTCCAGCAGCTCGGCCTCGAGCTTCCTGTCGCGGAAGGCGCGGCCGGTCTCGCCGGGGCTGTCGGGGAGGCCGTCGTAGTAGCCGGCCGAGAGGAGCTTCACGTTCTTCAGGCACATCTCGGCGGAGGTGCCGCCGACCACGAAAGCTATGTGGTACGGAGGGCAGGCCGCGGTGCCGAGGGCCTTCATCTTCTCCACCAGGAAGGGCTTCAGCTTCTCCGGCGTGAGGGTGGCCTTGGTCTCCTGGTAGAGCATGGTCTTGTTGCCGGAGCCGCCGCCCTTGGCCACGAACAGCAGGTCGTAGGTCATGCCGGGCTTGGCGTAGATGTCTATCTGCGCGGGCAGGTTATTGGCGGAGTTCTTCTCCGCGTACATGTCCTTCGGCAGGTTCTGCGAATAGCGCAGGTTCTCTCCGGTGTAGGTCTCCCAGACGCCCTTCGTCAGCAGCTCCTCGTCGTTGCTTTTCGTCCAGACCTGCTCGCCTTTCTTGCCCACTATCGTGGCGGTGCCGGTGTCCTGGCAGAACGGGAGCTCGAACCCGGCCGAGATGGCCGCGTTCTCCAGCATGCAGTAGGCCACGAACTTATCGTTGTCCGAGGCCTCCGGGTCGGAGAAGATCTTCGCCACCTGCTCGTTGTGCGCGCGGCGCAGCAGGAACGAGATGTCGCGCATGGCCTCGCGGGCGAGCCGCGTCAGCGCCCCGGGCGAGACCTCGAGGATCTCGCGGTCCCCGGCCTTAACGACTTTAACGCCGTCCTTCGTGACCAGGCGGTACGAGCACTTGGGCTTGGCGTTCTCGAAAAGTTCGGCGTACTTGAACTCGGGCATGGTGGCTCTCCTTTCAGTAATAAGGCGCGGGCCCGCCGAAGCGGGTCCCGCGCCGACTGCCGGGCCCTTCCGGGCTCAGCGCTTAGAGAACAGGTTGGCCAGCAGGAACTCGCGGTTCATGCGGGCGATGTTGGCGGCCTTTATCTGCTTGGGGCAGACGGCCTCGCACTCGTACTCGTTCGTGCAGTTGCCGAAACCCTCTTTGTCCATCGCGGCCACCATGTTCAGCGCGCGCACGCGCCTCTCCGGCTCGCCTTGCGGCAGCATCGCCAGCTGGGAGATCTTGGCGCCGGTGAACAGCATGGCCGCCCCGTTAGGACAGGAGGCTACGCAGGCGCCGCAGCCTATGCACGCGGCGGAGTCCATGGCTTCCTCGGCCTTGTCCTTGTCCACCGGTATGGAGTTGGCGTCCGGCGCGGCCCCGGTGTTGACGGAGATGAAGCCGCCGGCCTGCATCACGCGGTCCAGGGCGGAGCGGTCCACCACCAGGTCCTTGATGACCGGGAAGGCCTTCACGCGCCAGGGCTCGACCGTGACCACGTCGCCATCCCTGAACCTGCGCATGTGCAGCTGGCAGACCGTGGAGTGCTCGTCCGGGCCGTGCACGTCGCCGTTGATCACCAGGCCGCAGCAGCCGCAGATGCCCTCGCGGCAGTCGCTCTCGAAGGCTATCGGGGCGTCGCCCTTCTTCAGCAGCTCGTCGTTGAGGACGTCTAGCATCTCGAGGAAGGACATGTCGGGCGACACGTCCTTGACCTTGTAGGAGACCATCTTGCCGGGCTCCCGGGGGCCGGCCTGGCGCCAGGCGCGCACGGTGATGTTGAAGTGTTTTTCTTTTTTCATGTTCGGCTCCGGTTCACTTGTAGCTGCGGCTGGCCAGCTTGATATGTTCGAAGGTCAGGGGCTCCTTGTGCAGCGCTGCCTCCTTGCCCTCGCCCTGGTACTCCCAGACCGAGACGTGCGAGAAGTGCTCGTCGTCGCGCTTCGCCTCGCCCTCGGAGGTGCAGGATTCCTCGCGGAAATGACCGCCGCAGGACTCCTTCCGCTCCAGCGCGTCGCGCACCAGCAGCTCGGAGAACTCCAGGAAGTCGGCCACCTTCATGGCCTTCTCCAGGGTCTGGTTGACGTCCTTGTCCGCGCCGGCGGTCTTCAGGTCCTTCCAGAACTCCTCGCGGATCTCCGGGATCTTCTTCAGGGCCTTCTTGAGCGTGGCCTCGGTGCGGGCCATGCCGACGTCGTTCCACATCACGCTGCCCAGCTGGCGGTGCAGCTCCGACGGCGTCTTCTCGCCCTTGATGGAGAGCAGGCGGTTGATCCTGTCCTGCGCCAGCCTGGCCGAGTCGGCGAATTCCCTGTCCAGCGTGGTGGCCGGCTCGAACTTGTTGGCGCCCAGGTAGCCGGGCACGGTGGCCGGGGCCACGAAGAAGCCGTCGGCCAGGCCCTGCATCAGGGCCGAGGCCCCGAGGCGGTTGGCGCCGTGGTCCGAGAAGTTGGCCTCGCCCAGCGCGAACAGGCCCGGGATCGTGGTCATCAGGTTGTAGTCCACCCAGAGGCCTCCCATCGAGTAGTGCGGGGCCGGGTAGATGCGCATCGGCGCCTTGTAGGCGTTCTCGTCGGTGATCTGGTAGTACATGTCGAAGAGGTTGCCGTAGGCCTCGCGGATCTTGTCCTCGCCCTTGCGCTTTATCGCGTCGCCGAAGTCCAGGTAGACCGACTGGCCGTTGGGGCCCACGCCCTTGCCGCCGTCCACTTCCATCTTGGCGGCGCGGCTGGCGATGTCGCGCGGCACCAGGTTGCCGAAGGCGGGGTAGCGGCGCTCCAGGTAGTAGTCGCGCTCCTCGGCGGGTATCTCGCCGGGCTTGCGTTTGTCGCCCTTGGTCTTCGGCACCCAGACGCGGCCGTCGTTGCGCAGGCTCTCGCTCATCAGCGTCAGCTTGCTCTGGTGGTCGCCTGAGCGGGGGATGCAGGTAGGGTGGATCTGGGTGAAGCAGGGGTTCGCGAAGCCGGCGCCGCGCTTGTAGGCCGCCCAGGCGGCGGAGACGTTGCAGTTGGCGGCGTTGGTGGAGAGGTAGAACGCGTTGGCGTAGCCGCCGGTGCAGAGCAGCACCGCGTGCCCGGAGTAGGACTCTATGTCCCCGGTCACGAGGTTGCGCGCGGTGATGCCGCGCGCGCGCCCGTCCTTGAGGACCACGTCCACCATCTC
>JAJZOZ010000014.1 GCA_021811405.1 bacterium
GGCGAACATACGGTCCTTCAGCTTGTGGCCGGCCGTTACGATCGTGCGCAGTCGCTCCTTCCCCTTCGGCACCGTCGGGAAGCCGAGCGGCAGGGCGAACACGCCCTCCTCGAAGAGCCGGGCGGAGAGGGCCTTGGCCTTGTCCATGTCGCCCACCATCACGGGGGTGATCGGCGTGACCGACTCGCCGGTGTCGAAGCCGGCGTTCTTCAGCTCCTCCTTGAAGAACGCGGTGTTGTCCCAGAGCTTCTTGAGGTACCTGGGCTCGTGCAGCAGGATGTCGAGCACGGCCAGGCACGAGGCGGCCACAGACGGCGGCTGCGAGCTGGAGAACAGGAACGGTCTTGCCACGGAGCCCAGGTAGTCGCGCAGGTTCCTCGTGGTGGCCGCGTAGCCGCCCACGGCGGCGAAGGCTTTGGACAGCGTGCCGATCTGGATCTCCACCTGGCCGTCGAGGCCGAAGTGGCTGACGGTGCCGCGGCCCTCCTTGCCTATCACGCCGCTGGCGTGCGCGTCGTCCACCATCACGAAAGCGCCGTACTTGTGGGCCGTCGCTACCACCTCGTCGAGGTTGGCGACGTCCCCGTCCATCGAGAACACGCCGTCCGTCACGACCATCTTGCGGCGGGCCTTGCGGGCCTCGGGGCTCTCGAGGATCTCGGTCAGGTGCTGGATGTCCTTGTGACGGTAGATCTTGCGGGGGGCCTTAGCCAGGCGCGCTCCGTCTATGATGGAGGCGTGGTTGAGCTCGTCGGAGATCAGCAGGTCCTGCTCGCTGGACATCAGCGACTGGCAGACGGCCACGTTGGAGGTGAAACCGGACTGGAACAGGATGGAGGCTTCGGCGTGCTTGAAGGCGGCGAACTTCTCCTCGAGCTCCGTGTGAAGCGACATCGTGCCGATGATGGTGCGCACGGCGGCCGAGCCGACGCCGTACTTCCTTATGGCGTCGATGGCCGCCTTCTTGACCTTCGGGTTGTCGGCCAGCGCCAGGTAGTTGTTTGAGGTGAGGTTCACGACCTCTTTGCCGTCTATCAGGGAGACGGGCGCCTGCGCGGACTGCAGCACGCGCGGCCGGATGAAGCGGTTCTCCTTCTTCAGCGCGGCCACTTCCTCGTCCGCGAATTTCAGCGTGTCGAAGCTCATGGTTCTCTCCTTTGGGCTCACGGCGTCAGTATTATTTTCCCGCATCTCTTCTCCTTCGAGTTCATCAGGTCGAAGGCCTTCGTGAAATCCTTGAACTGGAAGCGGTGGGTGATCGCGGGTCTCGGGTCTACGGCGCCCGACTTCAGCAGGCTCTCCATCTTGTACCAGCTGCGGAAGATCTCCCTGCCGGCCACGCCCTCTATGCGCAGGCCGCGCCCCACGATGTCGCCGGCGTAGTCCAGGTTGAGGTCCTCGGCCGGCAGCCCGAAGGCCACCATCCTGCCGCCGGGGCGCAGCGCCTTGAGGGAAAGGCCTATGCTGCCGGCCGAACCGCTCATCTCCATGACCGCGTCGGCACCGTCGGGGCAGTACTTGCGTATCTTCTGCAGGCAGCCCGGAGCGGACGGGTCCAGCGCGGCCGAAGCGCCCATCTTCAGGGCCAGGGAGCGCCTGAAGGCCGACGGGTCCAGGGCTATTACCCTTTTGGCGCCGGCGGCTTTCGCTATGCCCGCGGCGAAAAGCCCGTGCGGGGCGCAGCCGGAGACCACCACGTTGCGGCCCACCAGGTCCTCCGAGAGGACGGCGTGGACGGCGCAGCCGAACGGCCCCATCAGGGAGCCAATGTCCTTGAGGGAGTCGTCCGTGTGCTTCCAGGCGCAGCGGGCCGGCACGGCCGCGTATTCGGAGAGGCCGCCCTGCACGTCGCGGCCTATCACCTTGAGGTCCCTGCAGATGTGGCGCTGGTCGTTGCGGCACTGCGCGCAGACGCCGCAGAAGATGTGCGACTCCACGGAGACGAAGTCGCCCTTGTCGAAGCCCTTGGCCTGCGGGCCGATCTCCACTACCTCGCCGCAGAATTCCCTGCCGAAGACGAACGGCAGGCGCGGCGGGACGGCCTCGGCTCCGGAGGAGTTGTACAGCGCCAGGTCGCCGGGGCTTATGGAGGCCGCCGTTACCCGGATAAGTATCTCGTCCCGGCCTATCTCGGGGACGTCGCAGTCGCGGTAGCTGGCGCCGCGGGACTTCGTGGTCTTCATTATAGCTTTCATCTAGCGGGCTCCTTGCGCGGCGCTTTTACCCGTATGCGCCGGGATAAATAATATAAAAAAAATCATCGGGCGGGAATGACAAAAAGCATGATATGCCGCGGATAAAAAATGCTAAATTATCTCTGCCGGAATTATGGAACAGCTCGCTTTGACCCTGCCCGCCGAGGACACGCTCGTCCTCCTGCCGAAGAACCCCGGTACGTTCTTCGCCTTCTGGCGTTTCTCCGCCGGCAGGCGGGAGGCCTTCCGCTCTTCCGCCTTCGCGCCCGAAGTGGAGCTGCGGGTCTTCCGCTCAGAGGACAGGTCCGTCTTCTTCCAGCACCGCGCCCCCTGGCAGGACGGCCGCGCCTACCTGCCGGTGCCCGAACAGGGAGGCCTCTGCGAGGCGGCCCTTTACGCCCTGCGCAACGGCGAATGGGAGCGCCTGCTGGAGTCCAACCAGGCCCCGGCGCCGGAGGCGGCCGACAGGTGCGACGACAGGGCCAGGGCCAGCATGGAGTTCATGAAGGGAGGGCAGCCATGAGCTCGAGGGGCTCCCTGGTGCTGGTCCTGCACGCGCACCTGCCGTTCGTGAACCACCCGCAGGACTCCGCCTTCCTCGAGGAGAACTGGTTCTTCGAGGCCGTGGTGGAGACCTACGTGCCGCTGATCTCCTGCCTCGAGCGCCTCGCCGCCGAAGGGATAAGGCCCGGCGTCACCATCTCGGTCTCCCCGACGCTGGGCGCCATGCTGGAGAACGAGGCGCTGGAGAAGAAGCTCGCGCTCTACGTGGAGTCCAGGCTGGAGCTGATAGAGAAGGAGCTGGAGCGCCTGCAGGGCGATCCGCTGATGCAGCGGACGGCGTCCTATTACCGCGACCTTTACGAGTCGGCCGCCGAGATGCTCCACAAATACAGCGGCGACCTGATAACCCCGCTGAAGGCCCTGCAGCACGCGGGCCAGATAGAGATCATCACCACGTCAGCCACCCACGCGGTGCTGCCGCTGCTGGCCAGGCCGGAGGCCGTGCGCGCCCAGCTTTCGGTGGCGGCCGAGGACTACCTGGACAGGTTCAACCGCAAAGCGCCCGGCTTCTGGCTGCCTGAGTGCGCCTACGATCCCCGCCTCAGCTCCTACCTGAAGCTCTCCGGCTACAACTATACCTTCACCGAGACCCATGCCATAGCGGGCCGCGGGGAAAGCGGCCCCAACGGGGTGTATTCTCCCTACAGGACTTCCAGCGGCCTGGGGGTCTTCGCCAGGGACGCGGAGAGTTCGCGGGAGGTCTGGAGCGCGCAGTCAGGCTATCCCGGCGACCCTGCTTACCGGGAGTTCTACCGGGACCTGGGCTACGACGGGGATTACGAGTACGTGCGCCCTTACCTCGGGGCCGACGGCAACCGGCGCCCGCTGGGGCTGAAATACCACCGCATAACCGGCGCCGGCTCCGACCTTTCCTCCAAGCTGCCTTACGACCCGGACGCCGCCCTGGCGAGGGCCGCTGAGCACGCCTCCGATTTCCTCTCCCGCCGCGTCAGGCAGGCCGACGAGGTTTACTCCTCGCGCGGCATCAGGCCGCTGATAGTGAGCTGCTACGACGCGGAGCTGTTCGGCCACTGGTGGTTCGAGGGGCCCGCGTTCCTGGAGGCGGTGATAAGAAAGATAAGACAGGAGAGGCTGCCGCTGCAGTTCGTCACGCCTTCCGAGTACCTGAATTCCTGCCAGGAGCCGGAGGAGGCCGCGCCGGCCATCTCCTCCTGGGGAGAGAAGGGCTACTTCGACCCGTGGGTGAACGAATCCAACGATTACATCTATCCCGCGGTCTACGCCGCCACCGACAAGATGATAGAGACGGCCAACAGGTTCCGCAACCAGGACCTCAACAGCCTGGCGCAGCGGGCCCTTAACCAGGCCGGCCGGGAGACGCTGCTGTCGCAGTCCTCGGACTGGCCCTTCCTGCTCTATATCGGTTCCCACGCGGACTACGCCAGGGGACGCGTCTCGGACCACGCCGCCAACGCGCTTAAGCTCCTCGCCGAAGTGGCCGAAAGGAACGTCGACGAGCGCGCGCTGTCCGAGCTGGAGAAGAAGAACAATATCTTCCCCAGGCTGGACTTCAGGGTATTCGCCTCGGTATCCCGCTTCTAGGCTTCCGAACGGAAAGAGGAACGCCGGCCTTCAAGGCCGGCGTTCTCTTTTTTCAGCGCCCCGGCTCATTTGCGCAGGGCCTTCCGCAGCTCCGTGTAGATGTCGAAATAACGCCAGGATGGGGGCGCGTCGTCCGGCTGATGGTGGTCCGGCCGCAGTACGAGGTTCCCGGTGGCGAGAAGCACGCGTTCGACCTCCGGGTTCTGGGCTATCTTGGCTTCAGTGGCGCGGACTATCAGGTCGTAGTGCTCCCCTTTGTAAGGAACGTAATAATCCATCCTCTTGCCGCGGTAAGTCACCCAGTTTATGCCCATCTTCTTCATGTTCGCCCAGGCCAGGTCCCCGGCGGCCTTCGCCTCGAAGCCGGTCATCGCGGCCACCTCCGCCCTGGTATGCTTCCATTCCAGGCCCGGGAAGAGGGCGCGGGGGTCTTCGGGGCCTTCCGGGTACATCATCATCTGCCAGAAGCCTTCGAGGCTGGCGTAGCGCGTCCCGTCCAGCACGAAAGGGGTGGCCGCGAAGTTGGAGAGCAGACCCAGCTCGTTGCGCTTGGAGAGGACGACCTCCCCGGGGCCGGCTTCCTGCGGCGGTACCTCCCACGAGGCCGCCTTCTCCCGCGGTACGGCCGCCCACCAGGCTGCCGGGTATTCCGGTCCGTGCATATTCTCCGCCTTCCTCTCCCGCGCGGCGCAGCCGCCCAGCAGGCAGGCCGACAGCAGCAGTTGGAGCCCCGGTTTCATGAGCGCGGGGTCCTGCGTCCGAGAGTTCTCATGGATGAGATTTTAACATAATAATCTCCCGGGGGCCCGCGTCCCGCGGCCTCAAGGTCCCAGGAAAAAAAGGGGCCAAAGACTTCGCCGCGCTGGGCCCATCGCACCTATCGGCCTTTGGCGTCAATTCCTAGAATATAGGCAGAAGTCAACGCCCTATCCGGAGAATAACGTGATGGAAATAAGGAAATTGGTATCAGCGCTTTTAGCCTCCCTGGCCCTGTCAGCCGCGCCGACGCTCTCCAGCGCCGGCGCTTTTGCCGACCTCGGCGGTTACGGCTTCGTTCCCGCCGCGGTAGAGACGCCCCGCGCGGTCGCGGCAGCCGGCTCCGAGAGGACCGTTTCCAGGACCACGCTGCGCCTGGCCGACTTTACCGGCGGCACTTTCGTGGATTTCATGACGGCCAGCAACGGTTTCAAGGCCGCGCTGGACCAGGACGCGCTGAAGAGGTTCTCGTTCACCGGCATGGCCGGAGTAAAAGCCGCCGCCGCCGAGCTCGACCCGCTGGTCTACTCCAAGATCGTGAAGGCCGTAAAGGGGGAGGAAGCCGGACTCTCCAAGCTGGCCGATTCGCTGGCCGGCGAGAGCGCCACCTCCGTCACCGCTCCGGCCCCCATAGCCAAGAAGGTCCAGGACCTGGGGCTGGCCCCGGCCTCCAAGATAGGCCTTACCGCCGTGGTGGTCGCCCCGCTGTTCTCTCTGGCTTCCGGGGCCGGGGTGACCGTGGTGCTCGATAATAATAATTATTTCCTCAACATCGGCTACAAGTCGGGCAGCGACCCCGCCCAGCTGGAAAAGGACGTGAAATCGGGCCGCAGCTTCGGCGCCAGCCCGGTGCACAAGCCGCTGGACGTCACCGACAAGTACTACCTGCAGGAGATGCACGATTATATTTCCGCCGCCGGCAACCCGGCCCGTTTCTACTGGGCGATGATGAAGATCCTTACCAACTCGGACCCCTCAGGCCTGGCTTACAACTCCGTGCCTGCCCAGGGAGTCCTTTCGGACTTCACCGCAGTCTACGCTGCCGAATTGGACCGCTATATAATGACCGGCTTCAGGAAGCATCCCTGGCAGAACGACCTCGCCGAGGCCACGCTGGTCGCGGCCTACAGCTCCCCGGCCGCCCGCGTCGTGGTGGACGGGAAGTTCGTGGAGGGCAACCCGGTCAACTTCTTCGGGGTGGGCAAGAACGGCAGCGGCATCGGCATCTGCCGCAAGGACCGCCGCCAGCTGCAGCTCGCCGTTATCAATTTCGAACGCGCCCAGCATCCGGAGCTGGTCTCGAAGGTCGAGGAGCTGATAGGACGCCGGGGCGGGGACCTGCTCCACAACCTGATGCTCTTCATCAATAAGCCCGCCAGCCAGGCCCAGCTGCGCCAGGTGTCCGGGGACCTCACCGACGCGGTGACCGCGCTTATGACCCAGGTGCACGCGGACGCCCCGCAGATAACCCAGTTCATCAACCGCCGCGGACTGCCGCTGCCGTTCGACGCCGACTCGGCCAACGACACGCAGGGGCACGACGCCCAGTAGAAGCGCGCGGGCGCTTAATAAAATGGGGGAGGCCTTCGGGCCTCCCCTTTTTTTCGCGGGCACGGGAAGTCAGCGGTTCTTCACCAGCTTCCAGGCTTGTTTGAAGTCCTCGGGGACCGGCGCCTCCAGGCGGGTCTCCTTGCCGGTGGCGGGATGGCTGAATACGAGGCTGAAGGAGTGCAGCAGCATCCGCGGCGCGTCCGGTCCCCCGTAGAGCTTGTCCCCTATGATAGGATGGCCGATATGCGCCAGGTGGATCCTGATCTGGTTGGTGCGCCCGGTCATAGGGTGTATGTGCAGCAGGGCGCAGTTCTTTCCCTTTTCCTTGACCGTATATTCGGTGACGGCCTCGCGCCCGAACTCCCAGACCTTGATCTTCTTGAAGCCGCTGGCCCTGCCGATGGGCGCGTCGATGAGTCCCGTCCTCTTCGCCGGGATGCCGGCGACGGCGCCGATGTAGGTCTTCTCCATCAGCCTTTCGCGGAAGCCCTCCTTGAGGGCGTCCTGCATCTCCGGGGTCTTCGCCAGCAGCATCAGGCCGCTGGTGTCCCTGTCCAGCCGGTGCACCAGGCCCAGACGCTCGAGGCCGCCCGCGGCCATCTTCGGCCTGGCCGAATAGATCATCGAGACCAGCGTGGGCTCGCCGAGCAGCGCGGCCTTGGGGTTGACCTCCCAGTTGGCGGAGTTGGGATGCACGGCCACCCCGGCCGGCTTCCGGACCGCCATCAGGGAATCGTCCTCGTAGAGCACCAGGTCCTCGAAGCCCCCCTGCTCGCTGCCGGCCTCCGGCACCGTTACCTCCACCAGGTCGCCGTCGGCAAGCAGGAAGGAAGGCTTCTTCGTCAGGCCGTTGACGGTGGCCATGCCGCTTTCGATGAGTTTGCGCGCGAAGGAGCGGGAATAGTTCTCCCCGGAGCCGGTCAGGAAGACGTCCAAGCGGGCCGGCACCCCGGAGAACGGCAGCTTAATTTTTTTCATGTTCCCTCCGCAGGAATAGGAGCAGGACCGCGGCCGCCGCCATGACCGCCGCCGAGATCAACTGGGCCGGCGATAGCCCCAGGTGCGAGGCGCCTCTGTCGTCGCCGCGCAGGAACTCGAGGGAGAAGCGGAGCAGCGAGTAGAGGCCGGCGTAGAGCACCGCCACCGAGCCGGCCCGCTTTTTCCCGGCGGCCGAGCGGGCCAGGGCCGCGTTGAGCAGCAGGAAGATGGCCAGGTTCCCGGCTGCCTCGTAGAGCTGCACCGGGTGCAGCGGCACGCCGAGAAGGTTGGGGGCGACCTCTGAAGCGGGGTCGGTGAAGGTCACGCTCAGGGCGCAGGCCGAGGGGCTGCCGTAGCAGCAGCCGGCCAGGAAGCAGCCTATCCGCCCGAAAGCGTGGCCGAGCGCGAGCGCGGGGGCGAAAAGGTCCGCCGCAGCCGCGAAGTCCAGCTTCCTCCGTCGGGCCAGCAGGTAGAAGGCGGCCGCCCCGGCGAGGAGGCCGCCGTAGAAGACGAAACCGTACTGGAAGGACTTGATGACGTACGCGGCCCTGGCGGCGAAGGTCTCGCCGAATTCGCTCCAGTAGGTGACGGCGTAGAACAGCTTGGCGCCCAGCATGGCGCTGATGACGGTGTAGAAGACCAGGTCGGAGACGTCGTCCCTGCGGAGCCCGGAGGCGGCGGCGCGCCTGAAGACGTATAAGATGGCGGCCAGGTAGCCGCAGGCGACCATAAGCCCGTAGGACGGCAGCTTGAAGGAACCTAGCTGGAATATTATTGGGTGCATAAAGCCGCCTGGGGCCGGCGGTCAGCCGACCGCCTTCAGGAAATCGTCCCTGCGGCCGAGCCTGGCCAGTTTGAGATAGAGATTGTACTCCTTCTGTACGCCGAAAGTGGAGGTGTCGCCGTTGTAGGAATGGCCCGGGTAGACCACCGCGGCGTCCGGCAGCGCGGCCAGCTTCACGAAGCTTTCATAGAGGGCCTCGGGGCTGGAGCCGGGCAGGTCCACCCGGCCGCATTCGCCGATGAAGAGGGTATCCCCGGTGAAGACGAAGCCGCCGGCCAGGTAGCAGACGGAGCCTGGCGTATGCCCGGGGGTGTGCAGCGCGGATATCTTGAGCGAGCCCGCCTGCAGCTGTTCCCCGTCGGAGACGTTCCTGAGGCCGGCCGGCCGGGATCCGAGCATGAAATAGTCGCCGTCGTTCAGGTAGACGGGGAGCTTGCCCTCCGGGTCTTCGAAAGAGCCGAGAGCGTTGACGTGGTCCGGGTGCGCGTGGGTCAGCAGGACGGCCTGCAGCTTGAGCTTCGCTTCCGCCAGGAAGGACTTGAGCTTCTCCGGCTGCCACGCCGGGTCTATCACGGCGGCGTGCAGCGTGTCCTCGTCCCACAGCAGATAGGAGAAATTGTCCATCGGGCCCAGTTTGAACTGGCGCGCCTTCATTTGTCGCTCTCCCTGGGCGGGGGGAACCGGTATTCCGTTTCCTCCGGCCTGATCATGCTCAGCTCCCTGCGGGCCGCCTGCTCTATGGAGGGCTTCTCCGCGATCTCCTTGAGCTGCCGGTCCAGGTCCTTGCGCTGGGCCTCGAGCATCGCTTTCTGGGCGATCAGCGCGCGGTACTCCCGGTAGTTCCTGACCAGCGAGCGGAAGCCCCTGTTGCCCAGCAGCAGCGCGGCCAGCAGGGCTATCAGCAGGTATTTGAAGTTGATCTTGAAGCGGACCGGTTTCATACTGTGGCCGCCGCCGCCGGGGTCCCTTCGCGGGACCGCCGGTTCCGGCGGGGTCATGCGGGAAGGCGCCATGCCCGGTTGAGGGCGGGGCGTCGGGCTTTGGCTACTTGAACTTAAAGACCGCGTCCTTGGCGTAGCGGGCCTTCTTGCCCAGCTCCTCCTCGATGCGGATGAGCTGGTTGTACTTGCAGAGGCGCTCGGAACGGCACGGCGCGCCGGTCTTGATGGCGCCGGCGTTGGTGGCGACGGCGAGGTCGGCTATAAAGGCGTCCTCGGTCTCTCCGGAGCGGTGCGAGATCACGGTGGCGTAGCCGGCCTTGTGGGCCATCTCTATGACGCGTATCGTCTCGGTCAGCGAGCCGATCTGGTTGAGCTTGATGAGGATCGCGTTGGCGACCTCCTCCTCGATGCCCTTCTTCAGCCTCTCCGGGTTGGTGACGAACAGGTCGTCTCCCACCACGCGGGCCTTCTTGCAGAGGTGCTTGCTGAGGTGGTCCCAGCCTTCCCAGTCGTCCTCGGCCAGCGGGTCCTCGTAGGAGACTATGGGGAAGTGCTTGCGCCACTCCGCGTACTTGGCGGTCAGGTCCTGGGCGGTCAGGTTGCTGCCCTCGAAGACGTAGCGGTCGTTCTGGAAGAACTCGCTGGCGGCGGAGTCCAGGGCTATCTGTACCTCCTTGAAGCCGTAGCCGGCCTCCTTGATGGAGTTGCAGATGGTCTCCAGCACGGACTCGTGCGTGAAGATCTTCGGGGCGAAGCCGCCCTCGTCGCCTACGGCCGTGGTGTAGCCGGCCTTCGCGAGCACCTTCTTCAGGGTGTGGTAGATCTCGCAGCCCATGCGGATGGCGTCGGTGAACTTCGCGGCGCCGGTGGGCACTATCATGAACTCCTGGATGTTGAGGCCGGAGTCGGCGTGCTTGCCGCCGTTGATGATGTTCATCATCGGGGCCGGCAGCACGAAATCCTTGTGCTTGAGGCCGTAGGCCTTGCGGATATAGGCGTACAGCGGCAGGCCGGCGGAGGCGGCGCCGGCGCGGGCCAGCGCCATCGAGACCGAGAGGATGGCGTTCGCGCCCAGCTTGGTCTTCATCTGAGTGCCGTCCAGGTCGAGTATCATCTCGTCTATCTTGACCTGGTCGGCCTTCAGGCCGGAAACTTCCCCGGCTATGATCTTGTTGACGTTCTCAACGGCTTTCGTAACGCCCTTGCCGAGGTAGCGCTTTCCCCCGTCGCGCATCTCCAGCGCCTCGTGCGTGCCGGTGGAGGCCCCGCTCGGGACAGCGGCGCGGCCGAAGGAACCGTCGGACAGCAGCACGTCGGCCTCGACGGTGGGGAAGCCGCGGGAGTCCAGTATTTCCCTGGCGGTGATTTTCTTTATCTTAGCGTCCATAGTGTTGATCTCCTTGGGAAGTCCCTGCTAAAACTTGCCGCTGACGATCTTCCTGCCGGCCTCGCAGAGGGCGGCGATCTTCTGCGGCGACTGGGCCTCGGCGTAGAGGCGGACCAGCGGCGTGGTGGTGCCGGCGGGACGCAGGCCCAGCCAGCTGCCGTCCTTCATGATGAACTTGAAGCCGTCGGTCTGATCTATGCGCCAGACCGAGGCGCCGGCCAGGCTGAGCGGCGGGTTGAGCTTCAGCCGTTCGACCAGGAACGGCATATGCATGTTCTTGTCCAGCTTGAGGGTAAGGCGGGTGTTGCTGAAGCTGCTGCCGGTCCTCTTCAGGAGCTCGGCGAGGATCTTCTTTATCGGCTTGCGCTCGTAGGCCACCATCTCGGCCATCAGCATGCAGGCGAGTATCCCGTCCTTCTCCGGCACGTGCCCGAGGATGGAAAGGCCGCCGGATTCCTCGCCGCCGATCAGGTACTGGCCGGTGCGCAGCAGGTTGCCGACGTGCTTGAAGCCCACCGCCGTCTCGCGCACCTCGAGGCCGTGCTGCCGGGCTATCGCGTCCACGAAATGGGAGGTCATCACCGAGCGGGCCACCTTGCCCTTGAGCCCGCGGTTCTTCACCAGGTGCTCCAGCGCCAGGCCGAGCACCAGGTTGGGGGAGATCCAGGTGCCGTCGCAGTCTATCACGCCGAAGCGGTCGGCGTCCGCGTCGCAGGCCAGGCCCAGGCTCAGCTTTTCCTTTAGCACTGCCTCGCGCAGGCCCTTGAGATTGTCCTCGCCGGTGTTGGGGGCGCTGCCGCCGAAGAGCACGTCGCGCTCCTCGCGCAGGCCGGTGACCTTCGCCCCGGCCTTCTCCAGCATCGGGCGCAGGAAGGTCCTGGCCGCGCCGTGGGCCGAGTCGGCGGCGAGCTTCAGCCCCGCCTTCTTTATGGCGCCGAGGTCCAGCAGCGAGGAGAGCTGCTGGAAGTAGCTGTCGTGGAAGTCCTCCACCTTGATGATGCCTGCGCTTACGCCCTGGTCGAACGGGATGAGCTTCTCTACTTCGGCTATCGTCAGGCCCTGGGCCCTGGCCTCGAGGTCGGCGGTGATCTCAGGCAGCGCGGGACCGCCCCAGTACGGCGTCCATTTGACGCCGTTGTAGTGGGGAAAATACTGGCTGGCGGTGACGGTCATGCCGCCGGCGGCGCTGTTGCGGAGCACCTCCCACGCCACCACGGGGGTGGGGGCCTCGGTCCTGGAATAAACGGCGGTAATGCCCTCGGCGGCTATGCACTCGGCCGCTATCTTGGCGAAATCCTCGGACATGTAGCGGGTGTCGTAGCCTACTATTACTTTCGGTGTCTTGGGGGCCGGCTTGCCGGAGTTCTTTATGCTCATCAGGAACTCTTCGCCTTTGAAGCCGTACTCCTTGTTCTCCTTCACGTGCTCGGCCGCGGCGTGACTGACGCGCCTGAGAGCGGGAATGTTGAAATCTTCGCCTATGATGGCCCTCCAGCCTGAGGTGCCGAACTTGATATTTGGGGTCGCCATAATAACTGAAATATAGCATAAGCCGCGTAAAAATGCAAAAAAGCCGTTTTGGAGGGGGAGCAGGGCCGCTCAGCGCTGATTTTTAGTAAAATATATAAATAATGAAAGCGCTGATGACCATTTCCGCTCTCCTGCTGGTAGGCCCCACCCTTGCGGCCGATGGCGAAGGGCCCCTGGAGCTCTCCGGCTTCGTTTCCGCCTGGACGCAGGACTGCTCCTCCGGGACCTGCGGCCTGCCCGCCCCTGGCGAGTTCAACCGGCCTGTTACGCTCAGCATAAAGCCCCCGGCCGCGGCCGGGGAAGCCGCTTCGGCCAGGGCCTCGCTGGAGCTGGCCCTGCCGGACGGAAGCCGGCTGCCCGCGGAGATAACCCTGTACGCCGTCTGCCCCTACGGCGGCAAGGACGGCTGCGCCGGCAGGTATTTCCAGGCGCAGGTAACATTGGGGGGGCGCGCGGGGGCCTTCTGCGCCTCTTCGCTTAACGCGCAGGATTTCCTGCCTTTCCCGGTGACCATGTGCGCCGGTTCCGACCAGAACGGCAGGCGCTACGGCGTGACGCTTCACAGGCTCAAGTTCGGAATATGACGAAAGACCGGACCGGCATTTTTTCCGGACACTACCTGGTCCCTGAGCTGACGGCCTACCTGTCGTCCCTTTCCTCCGCCGACGAGGGCTATGCCTCCCACGTGGTGGAGGCCATGGAGAAGGCCGGCGTGAGGTCTTCCTCGGTATCCGCCGCCGAGGGCAAGCTGCTCGAGGCGCTGGCCAGGCTTTCCCAGGCGCGCAAGGCGGTGGAGATCGGTTCTCTCTACGGCTATTCCGCCCACTGGCTGGCGCGCGGCCTGCCGGACGGCGCCAGGCTCTATTCGCTGGAGAAGGACCCGGCCTGCGTCAGCGCGGCCAAGGAAGGAATGGAGGTCTCGGCGCTTTCCCGCAAGGTGACGGTCATAGAGGGGCCGGCCCTGGAAAGCCTCAAGACCCTGGCCAAGCTCGGCCCCTTCGATCTCTGCTATATCGACGGCGACCTGCTGGAGTACCCGGCCTACCTGCGCTGGGCCGCCTCCAACCTGCGGCCCGGCGGACTGGCCCTGGCCGGCGGCGTTTTTTTCAAGGGCAGGGTCTGCTACGAGGGGGACGACCCCGCGCTGAACGCTGGAGGCCGGGCGATGCGGGAGTTCTTCCACGTGCTCTACGACTCCGACAGGTTCGTCACCGCCTCCGTTATCCCCGGCGGCGAAGGCTTCGCTCTCGGGATAAAAGGCTGATGAGGAGGCTGCTGCTGGCCGCGGGGCTGGCCGCGCTGGCGGCCTGTTCCTCCCATCCCGGTGAAAGGCCCCGTTTCGCCAAGAAAGGCCTGCCCGCTCCGGAAATTTCCCTTCCCAAGCTGCTGAACGCCCCCATGAACCAGCTGGCCGGCTGGTCCGACCTCCGCGGCGCCGTGGTGGTGCTGGAGTTCTGGGCTACCTGGTGCGGCCCCTGCGAGGAACGCCTCCCGGAGCTGAACGCCCTGGCGGAGCGCTTCCGCGGCAAACCCGTGGTCTTCATCCATATCACCGACGAGAGCGAGGCGGACGTCAGGGCATTTTTAAGGACGCACCGCATCGACGGCTGGATAGCGCCGGAGGCCGGCGCCGACGTCTTCAAGGCGTTCAGGGTCTACGGCCGGCCATACACGGCCGTCATAGACCGCGACGGGACCGTCGCCGGCTTCCCAGGCAAGGACCTGGACGCGGAGCTGATATTGTCGCTGCTGGCCGGCCACCGCGAAGGAGCGCAGGCCGCCGCCGCGGGGCCGGCGCTGGCGGAGTTCTCCCTCTCGCCTTCCTCCGGCGCTTACGGCTCCGCCAGCTGCGGCCCGGCCTCGCTGGACGCCTCGGCGATGTCCCTGAAGTACGCGCTGGAGTGGGTCTTCGGCCGCGTCGACAGTTTCGAGATCGAGCCTTCCGCCGCGAGCCCGATGGCTGCCTCGTACGACATCCATATGCGCCTGCCGGCCGACCGCGCCGGGCTGAAGAAGAAGTTCCTCCTCGACGGGCTGGAAGCTTCCCTCGGCCTGAAGGCGGTAAGGGCGGAGCGCGAAGCCGAGGTCTACGTCCTCAAGAAAGCCCCGGGCGGTCCGCTGAACCTCAAGGCGCGCTCCGGTTACGGCGGCGTCCGCTTCAGGGGGGCGGTGATGGAAGTCGACGGCTCCGATTTCTCCCCTCTGGCCGTGAAGCTCCGCGAGGTGCTGCGCCTGCCGGTGCTGGACGAGACCGGCGTCTCCGGAGGCTACGCCTACAGCTTCGAGCTGGATACCTCCGACCCCGCCGAGCTTGACCGCCGGCTCCGCGGGAAGCTGGGGCTGAAGCTCGCCAGGGCCAAGAGGCGGATAGCCGTGGTCGAGGTCTCCGCGGCGGTAAAGAAATGAAAAGGTTCTCCTCCAAGCCGACCGTCTATCTTATAGACGGCTCCAATTTCTCCCTTCGCTTCTGGGAACGCGCGGCCGGCGAGAAGGCGGACGAGCTGGAGAAGGCGTTCCTGACCTGGCTGGGCGAGGTCTCCCGCGCCGAGCTGCTGCGCCCTTCCTGCTTCAGGGTGGTCTTCGACGGGCCCTGGCGCAAGCCTTTCTCCACGGCGCCCGCCATCACCGTCTATTACACGGAATCGGAACCGGCCGACGACATGCTGGTGGAACGCGGGTATTTCATGCGCAACGAGGGGATCCGCGCCGTCATAGTGACCTCCGACAACGGCCTGCGCGGCCGCGCTTCGGCGGAGGGGATCCAGACGATGAACTGCGAGACCTTCCGCAGCCTGGCGGATGCCGAACTGCGCAAGGAGGCCCGGTAAAATTTGTAGAATAGTCTGACGCGCCTGTTTGCCTAGGGCTTGTGGCGGAACTGGTAGACGCGACGGACTTAAAATCCGTTGGCCGCAAGGCCGTGTGGGTTCGAGTCCCACCATGCCCACTGCTTGCGGTAGGCAGAGTTTGAGGGCGGGTTCGGGCCGGCTTCGCTTCCGTGCCGTGAGTTTCCGGAGGCCTAGTCGTCCCGCCATGACCGTTTAAGACGGCCTGGACTTACTGATTTTCTGAATATCTTCTGGAGGAAACATGGGATTCGCACCTGAGGGAATAAAGCTTATAGCCGCCGGCATAGCCGCGGCGGCGGCCGGCGGCCTTCTGACCATCTGGGTCCGCTGGCTGGGCTTGCCCCTGCTGGTGCTCGGCTTCGCCTTCTCCGCCTTCTCGGCCTACTTCTTCCGCGACCCGGAGCGCGACAAGGTCTTCGCCCCGGGCGAGATCGCCTGTCCCGCGGACGGCACCGTGATGAGCGTCGCCAACGAGGGGACCAAGGGCGTGACGGTCGTGCGCATCTTCCTGTCCGTGCTGAACGTGCACGTGCAGCGCTCCCCGATGGACGGCAAGGTGGAGAGGACGAAGTACACCAAGGGCGCCTTCGCGATAGCCTACAAGCCCGAGGCCGCCGCCAACGAGCGCAACCTGATACGCATAACCGGGGACCACGGCAGGTTCGTGGAGGTGGAGCAGATAACGGGCTCCATAGCCCGCCGCATCGCCTGCTACGTCAAGGAAGGGCAGGAGGTCAAGGAAGGCGAGCGCATCGGCATGATCTATTTCGGCTCCCAGGTCGCGGTCTACCTGCCCGACACCGTCCGCGTGCTGGTAAAGCCAGGCGACAAGGTGGCCGGCGCGGAGACCGTGCTGGCCCTCTGGTAAAGGCTTTAAAGACACCGGCGATAAGAAGGGAAAAAATGGAAGAGAATCACGAGAAGAAGCGCATAGACATGGTCAAGCTGAAGAAGACCGGCGCGATAGTGCTGCCGTCCATCTTCACGATAGCCAACATGGCCTTCGGTTTCTTCGCCATACTGCTGGCCTCCGACGGCAGGTTCGTCCAGTCCTCCTGGTTCATCATGCTCTCCTACGTGATGGACATGCTCGACGGCCGCGTGGCGCGCCTGGTGCACGGCGAGAGCTCCTTCGGCGTGGAGATAGACTCGCTGTCGGACTGGATCTCCTTCGGCATAGCTCCCGCCTACATGATCTACAAGCTGGTGCTCAAGGACTACGGCGTGTGGGGCTACCCGGTGGCGTTCCTGTACGTGCTCTGCGGCGCGCTGCGGCTGGCCCGCTATAACGTGAAGTCACATTTCGGCGGAAGCTCCAAGGACTACTTCCAGGGCCTGCCGATACCCGGCGCGGCCGGCATCCTGGTCACTTTCGTGCTGGCCTACAGCATGCTCGAGGGGGAAGGCGGCACGAGGAGCATCCGTGTGGTTATGGACCAGATGCCCTATGTCTACGCCGGTATTCCCTTCATCATGATAGCGCTCTCGCTGCTGATGGTCTCCACCGCGCCGTACGCCGCCTTCAAGGGCAACATGATAAAGCCCACGTCGGTGAAGGGCCTGCTGCTGATAACCGCCATCCTGTCGATGATCCTGGCGTACCCGCAGGACGCGCTGTTCCTGTTCTTCTCGCTCTACGCGCTCTCCGGAGTGATAGCCGGGATATATAAGGCTCTGCGTAACATTCTCCACCCTAAGGAAACCTGAGCGCGTTCCCCGCCATGGGATGAAAAAGCCCGGGGCTGCCCGGGCTTTTTATTTTGGCGCGGCGGCGCTCAGTTAGTGCTGATGTCCCCGGTTTTTTCGTCCTGCTTTCTTGGGAACAGCGGCGGGAGCTTGTGCGGGGCCGTCCCGTCGGAACTGCGCCCGACCCCGAGCTGCAGCTGCATCTTGCTGGCCGTGTCCGGCATGAACGGGTCCAACCAGCCGGCCACCACCCTG
This sequence comes from bacterium, assembly GCA_021811405.1. GTDB lineage: Bacteria > Elusimicrobiota > Elusimicrobia > Elusimicrobiales > UBA9959 > UBA9959. Next base: position 17,040 of record JAJZOZ010000014.1, read on the forward strand.
AGGCACCAGATCATCTCGTGCAGGAAGGACTTAAGGCCCGGCAGATCGTTCCCGGCCAGCTCCCACGGCTTCCTTTCGTCTACAAGCCGGTTCAGCCTGCCGATGCCGCGCCATATCAGCTCCAGCGCTTCTTCGAAACGCAGCGCCTCCAGGGCCCGGTCTATCTCCCCCGTGGCCGCCGAAAGGGATCTGAAGGTCTCCGAGGCCCCGGGCTTTTCCGGCAGGCGGTGGTCCAGGTACTTGGCCGCCATGCTCATGATGCGGGAGAAGAGGTTGCCCAGGTCGTTGGCCAGGTCGGAGTTGTAGCGGCGCTTAAGGGCCTCAATGGAGAAATCCCCGTCCTGGCCGAAAGGCACCTCCCGCAGCAGGAAATAGCGCAGCGCGTCCACTCCGAAATCGCGCACCACGTCCTCGGCCTTTATGAAGTTGCCCCGTGACTTGGACATCTTCTCGCCGTTTATCGTCCACCAGCCGTGCGCGTAGACCTTGCGCGGCAGCTCGAGGCCCAGCGCCATCAGTATGGCCGGCCAGATGACCGCGTGAAAGCGGAAGATCTCCTTGCCGACCAGCTGCACGTCGGCCGGCCAGGCCTGGCCGAAATCCGCGGAGGGGTGCTCCGGGTTGTAACCCGGACCTGTGACGTAGTTGAGCAGCGCATCGAACCAGACGTACACGGTGTGCCCGGGCGCGGACCGCAGCGGCACTCCCCAGCGTACCTTCGTCCTGGACACCGAGATGTCTTTCAGGCCGGACTTCACGAAGTTGATCATCTCCTGCGCGCGGTGGCGCGGCGAGAGGAAGTCCGGGTGCTTCACGTAATGCGCGAGCAGGGCTCCCTCGTATCTGGAGAGCCTGAAGAAGTAGGTCTCCTCGCTGACCTTCTCGGCGGGGCTGCCGTGCACCGGGCAAAGTCCGGCCTTCAGCTCGCTTTCCTCGTAGAAATTCTCGCAAGAGGAACAGTACAGGCCCTCGTAGGAGCCGGGGTAGATATCTCCGGTTTTAAGCAGCTTCTCGAACACGGCCTGTACGGCCGTCTCGTGCGACAGGTCGGTGGTGCGGATGAAATGGTCGTACCTGATGTTCAGCTTCTTCCAGAGCGAGCGGAACTCCTTGGAGATGGAGTCGCACCAGGCCTTCGGCTCCATCCCCCGCTCCAGGGCGGCGCGCTCTATGCTGGTCCCATGCTCGTCGGTGCCGGTCTGGAAATGCACCGGTATGTCCCGGGAGCGCAGGTGCCGGGCCAGCACGTCGGCGGCCAGCGTGGTATAGACGTGGCCCAGGTGCGGCTTGGCGTTCACGCAGTAGAGAGGGGTGGTTATGTAAAACTTTTTGGTTTTCAAAACGGCTTACCCGCGCTTTATCAGGTCTTCCAGAGGGATGCCTGCCCGCTCGCTTTCCAGCAGGGCGGTCTCCAGCAGCAGGGAGTAGGACACGTTCCTTTCCGACATGCGCCGCAGCTCGAGAGTGCGCCTCAACAGCGCGGTCAGCCTGGCCTTAGCCGGGCCGTCGGCCTTCCTCCAGGCCAGGCGGGCGCGAGAGAGCAGCAGGTCCAGCAGGGTCTTGACCTCTTCCCTGGCCTTGTGGCTGTCCCTGGGCAGTCCTGCCGCGAACTTGAACGCCCGGGCGGGATCGCCGGGGTGAAGGGCGGAGACGCGCTTCAGGAAGGAGGCGGCTTCGGCGGCCTTTTCCATGGAGCCAGCGCCCAGCGCCGCCAGGGAATCCGTCTGGGCGGGCTCGGCCCCCTGCGCTCTCAGCAGGTCCCTCAGTACGGCCGCGGGCAGCGGCGCGAAATCTATCAGGCTGGAGCGCGAAAGTATGGTGGAGATCAGCGAGGTCTTGCGGTGGACCGTCATTATGACCACGGTGCCGGGCGGCGGCTCCTCCAGCGTTTTCAGCAGGGCGTTCTGGGCCTGGCCGCCCATGGCCTCGGCGTCCCTGACGATGAAGACCTTCCACGGCGAAAGCATGGCCTTCTGCTGGGCCCAGCGCGTCATTTCTCGCATGGTGTCTATCTTCAGGTTGGAGGTCTCTTTCTCCTCGAGCAGCGCCGCCTGGAAGCTGGTGTCTATGACGCGGATGTCGGGATGGGCGCCGCTGGCCGCCTGCAGGCAGGAAAGGCATTTTCCGCAGGAGTCGGAGCAATCCGCGTGCGTCTCCGGTCCCGGCTCCGGCTCAGGCTCGGGGGGCGGCGCAGCCGGAGCTGCCGCGGCGAAAAGGTCGTCGGGGTCCGGAGGCGGCGGGGCGGGGGGCTTTTCCCGGTGCGCCACGTGGGAGCAGTTCAGCGCCTTGGCGAACTCGAGCGCTGTGAGGAACTTGCCCACTCCCGGCGGTCCGTGGAAGATCATGGCCGGCGGGACGCGGCCGGACTCGATCAGCGCGCGGAGGCGCCCTACAGTCCTGTCCTGGCCGAGTATGCCGGAGAATGACATCTTATTTCTTCCTGAGCAGCCTGGCGACGCGGGCGCGGATATCGTCCTGTATCGCTTCGATGGACCTGCCGGCGTCGACGCGGGTGACGCCGGGCCTTTTCGCCAGCAGTTTGTAGGCGCGGTTGACCCGGCGGCGGAAGGCGTCGGAGGCGCGCTCTATGCGGTCCCGGCCGGGCCGGGTCTTTTCGCGCTGGGCGAAAGCCTTGTCGGGTATGTCGAAGACTATCGTCAGGTCGGGTTTCAGGTCCAGCGTCGCTATGCGGTTGAGCGTTTCTACCGTCTTGAGGTCCAGGCCGCGGCCGTAGCCCTGGTAGGCGGTGCTGGAAAGGGTATAGCGGTCCGAGACTATGACCTTGCCCGCCTTCAGCGCCGGGATTATCCTCTCCAGCGTGTGCTTGATGCGGGCCGTTTCGTACAGGAAGAGCTCGGTCATCGGCTCTATATGGCTTTTGGGGTCCAGCAGGATCTTGCGTATCTGCTCCGAAAGGTAGGTTCCCCCGGGCTCGCGGGTAAGCAGGACTTTACGCCCGTGCTCTTTTTCAAGCCAGGACTTAAGGAGTTCGGCTTGCGTGGACTTACCGGAGCGGTCAGGCCCCTCTAGGACTATGAAAACGCCTTTTTTCATTGGATTTACCAATATGATAGCAAAGCCCGGGGCCGGGGGGCTATCGGGGCGGGGCCTGTCGCCCGAGACCGGCCATCTCACGCTTGTCCGGGGAATCGCTTCCGCACCCTGGAAGACGGAAACCCTTGCGTCGGTTTCCCCCCGTCTTTCGGAACTTATGACGGGGCCCCCCCTTCCGCAAAGGGTGCGTTCGCCGATTCCCCGTCCAACCGCATATAAATATCCTTAGGTTGCCCTGTTGGAAAGAAAAAAGATGTCGGCCCGGAGGGGATGTGGGTTCGGAGTGCCCTCCTGGACCGAAGCCGCTTGCGCAGCGCGGCAAGGGAGTGGAGCGAAGCGACACCGCAGTGTGACGAGGAAGCACGGTGGCCGCTTGATGAGCATAGCTCCTGATGCGGCACGGCCATAGGCCAGTGCGAGACCCCGTGCCCGAAGCCCCCACAAGCCCGGCGGACTAAGGAGGTTAAGTGTTAGACGGCGGGGTTGGCGGAGGCTTTGAGCTTCTCTATTTCGGCCTTGACCTGGTCTTCGGCTATCTTGGTGAAGAGCAGGGTGTCGTCAGAACCCAGAGCGGCGTTGTCCAGCGATGGCGCGTAGGGCTTGAACTCCGGGGCGCCTTCCTGCGGCACTCCGGCCTTGGCCAGGATCTTCAGCGCCGTGTCCGGGATCACCGGGTACAGCAGTATCGCGCAGTTGATGATGGCGCGGGCGGCCACGTTGAGCACGGTGGCGCAGCGGGCCGGGTCCGTCTTGCGCAGCTTCCACGGCGCGGTGTCGTTGACGTACTTGTTGGCCGCCATGGCCTGCGCCATCGCGCCCGAGAGCGCCTGCCGCACCTTGTAGGAATAGTAGCAGCGGCCCACCTCGTCGAAGGCCGGCTGGAAGGAATCCAGCAGCGCCTTGTCCTCGGGCATGAGCTCGCCCTGCGCGGGGATCTTGCCCTCGAAGTTCTTCTTCATGAACGAGAAACAGCGGTTCACCAGGTTGCCCAGCGTGTCCGCCAGCTCGTTGTTGCGCGCGGCGAAGTCCTCCCACAGGAACTGCGAGTCCGACGTCTCCGGCCCGTTGGACGCTATCGCGTAGCGCAGCGCGTCCACCGAGTACTTGGAGAAGAAATCGTCGGTGTCTATGTACCAGCCCTCGGACTTGGAGAACTTGCGGTTCTCCAGGTTGTAGAACTCGTTGCCCGGCACGTTGTCCGGCAGTATCCACGGCTTGTCCTGGCCCATCAGCATGGCCGGCCAGATGATAGTGTGGAAGATGATGTTGTCCTTGCCGATGAAATGCACCAGCTTCACGTCCTTGCCGAACCACCAATCCTTCCAGGTGTCGGGCTGTCCTTTGAGCTTGGCCCACTCCATAGTGGCGGAGATGTAGCCTATCGGCGCGTCGAACCAGACGTAGAGCACCTTGCCCTTGGCCTCGGGCAGCGGCACCGGCACGCCCCAGGTCAGCTCGCGCGTGATGGAGCGCTTCACCAGGCCTTCCTCGATGAGCGACAGCGCCTTGTTGCGCACGTTGGGCTTCCAGTCGGTCTTGGATTCCAGCCAGTCCTTAAGCTTCGGCGCGAAGGCGGTCAGGTCCAGGAAGTACTGCGTTACCTCGCGGATCTCCGGCTTGGTGCCGCAGACCTTGCAGGAGGGGTTGACCACCTTGGAAGGCTCCAGCCACTCGCCGCACTTGGTGCACTCGTCGCCGCGCACGTCGGGCGCGCCGCATTTGGGGCAGGAGCCGGTCACGTAGCGGTCGGCCAGGAAGCGGTCGCACTTCGGGCAGAAGAACTGTTTCTCCGACGCCGGCTTTATGTACTCCTTCTTGTAAAGCTCGGTGAAGAACTCCTGCGACAGCGGGTAATGCTCGGCTATCGTGGTGCGGGAGAAATGGTCGAAGCGGATGTTCAGCTTGTCGAAGAAGGCCTTTATGGTCTTATGGTGGCCGTCCACGTACTCCTTGTACGGCACGCCGGCCTTCTCGGCGCCTATCGTGATGGCCACGCCGTGCTCGTCGGTGCCGCAGATGTAGATGACGTCTTCCCGCTTCTGGCGCAGGAACCTGTTGAAGATGTCCGCCGGCAGGTAGGCCCCGGCGATATGCCCGAAATGGATGGGCCCGTTGGCATATGGCAGCGCGCTGGTGATGAGATATCTGGACATTTTTCCGCCTTTACCGCGTCTCTTCAGGCAATTTTATCAAATATGGAGCGGCAGCGGGGCGGCACCAAAAAAACGGCCCCGGTTTCCCGGGGCCGTTCCGCCGTTACGGCCTGCCGTTCAGGAACACTCCGAGTAGCCGCAGTCGTGGCAGGTCGGGCCCGAGCAGCCCGATTCGAAGCTGACGTTGGAGGAATAGCACTTGGGGCAGTACTGGGTGTGGGAGGCGTCCCACAGCTCCAGCTTCTCCTGGCCGTTGATCTCCTGGTCCGACGCGATCATGCCAGTGCGCTTCAGGTGGCTCCTGAGCGCCACGGCCAGGCCGTGCGCGATGGAGTTGATCCTGTTCTCGCCCAGGCCTACGGGTCTGTCGCCCTTCACCGAGTTCAGGTGCTTGATGACCTTTATCGGGTCGCCGCCTTCCTCGAGGTACTTGGAGAGCAGTATGCCCATCAGCGAGGTCAGGCCGCTGATCTCGGTGCCGAGCGGCGGCATGTTGGTGAACACCTGGTACGGGCCGTGCTCGTTGTAGTTGATGTGCACGTGCAGCGGGCCGTAGCCGGTCTTCAGCTGGAAATACTCCGACGAGACACCGAAGGAGTGGTAGGCGCCCTTCTTCTTCTTGGTCTTGGCCTGGGGCTGCTGCTGCGCCTCGGCGGGACCGATGTTCAGCACCTGCTGCGCCTTGCAGCCGTCGCGGTAGACGGTCAGGCCCTTGCAGCCCAGCTTATGGGCCAGCAGGTAGCAGTTCTTCACGTCCTCCTCCTTGGCGGAGTTGGGCATGTTGATGGTCTTGGAGACCGCGTTATCTATGTGCTTCTGGAAGGCCGCCTGGATGCGGATGTGGTTCTCCACCGTCACGTCGTGGGCGGTGGGGAAGAGGTCCTGCACGTGCTTCGGTATCTCCGGGATGCCGCGCACGGCCTTGTGGTTGGCCTCTATCTTCTTCCAGAGGGTCTTCTCGTCGAGGCCGAAGTAATTGCTCTCCTTGGCCAGTTGCTTGAACAGCGTGTTCACCTCGTAGAAGGTGTCCTTGGCGTCGGCTTCCTTGCCGTTCTTCATCGCGTCCAGCGCCCTGGCGTTGTAACGGGTGTAGGCTATCGCGAAGAAAGGCTCGATGCCGGAACCCTGCAGGCCGGCCGCTATGGCGATGGTGCCGGTGGGGGCTATCGTGGTGCGGGAGGCGTTGCGGGGCCTGGCGGAGATGCCGCGGAAATGGCGGCTCTCGGTGTCGTAGATGGAACCCTTCCAGTTCTGGAAGACGCCGCGCTCCTTGGCCAGTTCCTCCGAGGCCTCCAGCGCCTTGTCGTTGATGAACTTCATCACCTCTTCGGCCTTCTTCAGGCCTTCGGGGCTGTCGTAGGCCACGCCCAGCTTGACGGCGGTCTCGGCCCAGCCCATCACGCCAAGGCCTATCTTGCGGTTGCCCTTTGCTATCTTCTCTATCTCAGGGAGGGGGTAGTTGTTGATCTCGATGACGTTGTCCAGGAAGCGGACGGCCTTGGTGACCGTGTCCCCGAGGCGCGTCCAGTCCAGCTTCGCGTGCGTGAGCTCGCCGGTGACGTAGTTGGCGAGGTTTATCGAGCCCAGGTTGCAGGACTCCCACGGCAGCAGCGGCTGCTCGCCGCAGGGGTTCGTGCTCTCTATCTGGCCCAGCGCCGGGGTGGGATTTGAATTGGTCTCGTTGATGCGGTCGATGAAGACTACGCCGGGGTCCCCCGTGGCCCAGGCGGACTCGACCATCGTGTTGAAGACCTCGCGGGCCTTCAGTGTCCCAGAGGCCTCTTTTGTGCGCGGGTTGACCAGGTCGTAGCTGGCGTTGGTCTCCACGGCCTTCATGAACTTTTCGTCGAGGGCTATCGAGATGTTGAAGTTCTCGAGCACGCCCTGCTGGGACTTTATCGTGATGAAGTCCTTGATCTCCGGGTGGTTGTACGGGATGATGCCCATGTTCGCGCCGCGGCGCGTGCCGCCCTGCTTGACCACGTCGGTCAGCTTATCGAAGAGCTTCATGAACGAGATCGCGCCGGAGGCCACGCCGTTGGTCTTCTTGACCACGTCGCCCTTCGGGCGCACGCGGCAGAAAGAGAAGCCGGTGCCGCCGCCGGATTTCTGGATCAGGCTCTGCGCGGTCAGCGCCTTGGCTATGCCCTCCATCGAGTCCGGCACGGGCAGCACGTAGCAGGCCGAGAGCTGCTGCAGGTCGCGCCCGGCGTTCATCAGCGTGGGGGAATTAGGCAGGAAGTCGAAGCCGGCCATCATGTTGTAGAAGTCCAGCTTCCAGCGGTCCGCGGCCTCGCGGGCCGCGGGCACGTCGCGGTAGGCCTTCTCGAGGTTGGCCACGAACTTCATGAAGTTCGCCTCGCGCTCGGAGGATTCGGCGAGGCCTTCGTGGAAGAGGAGCGTGCGGGACGGGGTGCCGTCCGCGGCGGCGGTCACCTTGTGAACGGAGACCCCTTCGAAGACGCCCCATTTTTCGGCGTCGGGATGGAAGATCAGCTCGGAAAGCGAAATGTTGTGGGCGACGCGCTCGAAAAGCTCTTCGGCGCTCTTGTCGTCGCGCAGGTATTTGTCCTTGATCACCTTCGCCTGGTTCTCGTTAACGTGGATCTCTTTCTTGGCCAGTGTCATCGTCTTCATGCGTTGTCCTTGGTCGGTATTTCCCAGGACTTCTCGGTAAATTCGGTCTGACTGCCGTCCGCTCCGGCCACCCCCGGCGCTTACGAGGCGAACGTTTACGTCCTTAACCCAACACCAAAAAGCTTTGGAATTAAGGCTAATGTAACATAGCTCCGGGCGGTTGTCAAATCTGCCGACGAAGGGCTCTCGCCGGGGCCGTTCCCGGGCAAAATTGTTATAATTCCGGAGGGGCGGCGAGGCTCATTATGGAGAAGAAAAAAAAGACGTCGCTGGAGCTCTCCCAGGGGCAGGCGCAGCGGCAGGACCTGCGGCTCTTCTCCGCGCTTTCCTCGTCGGAAATAGACCTGCTGAGGCAGGAGGCCGAGCTGCTGGCGGACCCCCTGTTCGCCCGGCTCTCCCGGCCGGCCCCGGACGGCGGCGCTCCGGTGCTGCGCCGGAGGCTGCCGGGCGCCTCCTACGCTTTCATGTCGGCCTGCGGGGACGAAGCCCTGGCCGCGGCCGCCGGCGGCGCCGGGGCCGGGGAATGGCTGGCCGAAAGACCGGCCATGCTGGAGCTGGCCCGGAGGGTGGGACAGGGCAATTTCGAGAAGTACTTTCTTGGCGGCCTGCCGGCTTCCCCTTCCGCGGCGAAGGCCTGCGGGCTGACGGAGGGGGAGTTCTCCTCTTTGAAGGGCTTTACCGACGCTTTCATCCTAGCCCACGAGCGGCTGCGGCCCGAGGCGCTTCCCGCGCTTTATTTGCGTTGCGCGGCGGTGGTTTCCGCGGACAGGGGGCGGCTGTCGGCGGCCTATACCCACCCTTTCTACGCCAGGGGCGCTTACTGCATTGACCGTCGGGCCCTTGCCAGGATGCGGCGGGCCGGCGAGCTCTCCCGCTCCGAGGCTGAGCGGGCCTCGGTCCTGCTCTCCAGGGCCCAGCGTCTATCCTGGAGGCGGGCCGGTTTCCACCGCGTGCTCTCAGTCCTCCTGGAGGCGCAGGCCGGCTTCCTGCTCGGCAAGACCGGGCTCCTGCCGCTGACCCAGCGGCAGATCGCGGCCAGGACGGGCCTTAACCCGTCCACGGTCTCCAGGCTGATCTCTTCGCGCACGCTGATGACGCCAGCGGGGGAAGAGGTGCGGCTTTCGGGCCTTTTTCTTGCGAAAAGCCATTATATAATTGATAAAATAAAAGCCATACTAGGGGACGGCTCCGCAACATTGACCGACAGCGAGATAGCGGCCGCGCTCAGGCGCAGCGGCATCCGCGTTCCCAGGCGCAGCGTTAATTTCTACAGGAGCAAGACCGGCAGATGAGCGAAACGAACGAAAGCCCGCTGCACGCGCTGCAGCGCAGCCTTTTCGAGGCGGTGTTCCTCAGGTCGCAGGACCCGATGCTCGTGCTCGACAAGGCGCTCAACGTAGCGCTGATCAACGCCGGCGCGCTGAAGCTGCTGGGCTGGAGCGGCCAGCCGGTGGCCGGCAAGCCGGTGTCCGAGCTGGTGCTGCAGAAGGACCTCCGGGAGTTCGAGGAACTGACCGCCAAGGCGGCCGGGGGCGGCTCGGTGCGCAATTACCGGTTCTACATGCTCACCTCCTCGAAGAGCATCGTCCGCCTGTACCTCACCGTGCAGGCCCTTAAGAGCGATCCCGGCGAGCTGACCGGCTTCTGCCTTTACCTTTCCCAGGTCTCCCCGGACGAGTGGTCCGCGCTGAAGGACCCGCACGTTTTCCGCAACGCCGTGCGCAAGCTGAACCGGCTTACGTCGATGGGCCAGCTCACCTCGATGTTCGCGCACGACATCAAGAACCCGCTGCACGTCATCCTTTCCACCTCGGAGCTGCTCCGCGCGCAGGAAGGCCAGCCCGAGGCGGTGCGCTCCGGCGCCGAGCTGATCGAGCGCAACGCCAGGCGGGCCTCCAAGATAGTCAAGACGCTGCTGGACTTCTCGCGCAGCGGGGCCTGCCGCCTCGAGCCGTATTCCGTGGAAACGGCCGCCGAATCCGCGCTGGAGCTGATAGACAGCGCCGCGAAGGCCTCCAAGGTGAAGCTGGAGAAGAAGTTCCGGAAGACCCCCAAGGTATTCCTCGACCCGCATTACATGCACAGCGTCATCTATAACGTGCTCAACAACGCCGTGCAGGCGCTGAGCGGTTCGGAAAAGGGCGCCGTCGAGGTCTCCACCGGCTGGCTGGAGGACGACAAGGAAGTGTTCCTGAACGTCTCCGACAACGGGCCCGGCCTGGAGCCGGGCATGCTGGAGAACCTGTTCCGCCCGTTCTTCACCACCAAGGAGACGGGCACCGGCCTCGGCCTCTACCTGGCCCGCCAGATCATGGACGAGCACGGCGGCCGCATCCTGGTCTCCTCTTCGCCCGACGGAGGGGCGCTGGTCAGCCTGCGCTTCAGGAAGACCGTCTAGGTCATTCCCGATGGGTAACATACTGATAGCCGAGGACGACGCGGATACGCGCTACGTGCTGAAGGCCGCGCTGGAGAGCGGCAGGCACAACTGCGCCGCCGCCGCCTCCGGTTCCGAGGCCCTTTCCCTCGCCGAGACTCTCACTTTCGACGCCGTGATCCTGGACCTCGTGCTGGGGGATTCGGACGGCCTTTCCGTCCTGGAGAAGCTGAAGAGCGAGGACCCGGGCCTGCCGGTGGTCATACTGACCGGCCACGCCGACGTGCAGAGCGCCGTGAAGGCGATGAAGCTGGGCGCGCTGGATTACCTGGTGAAGCCTTTCGGCAACGAGGAGCTGCTGCTGATAATAGAGAAAGCGGTGAAGGAACGGCGGCTTAAGCGGGAGTTCGACGCTCTGCGCAGCCACGTGAAAAGGGCGTACGGTTCCGAGCCGGTGACCGGCTCGAGCCGCGAGATAAAGAACACCGCCGCGCTGGCGCGACAGGTGGCCTCCACCGACCTGACCGTCATACTTTCCGGCCCGTCCGGCTCCGGCAAGGAGGTCTGGGCGCGGGAGATACACAGGCTGAGCTCGCGCGGCGACAGCCCTTTCGTGGCGCTGGACTGCGGCGCCCTGCCGGAGAACCTGGTGGAGAGCGAGCTGTTCGGCTACGAGCGCGGCGCCTTCACCGGCGCGGACAGGCGCAAGCCGGGACTGTTCGAGGCCGCCTTCGGCGGCACTCTTTTCCTCGACGAGATAGCGAACCTTTCCCCCGGAACCCAGGCTAAGCTCCTGCGCGTGCTGGAGGAAAGGCGCATACGACACCTCGGCGGCAAGAAGGACATCCCCGTCGACACCCGCGTGATAGTTGCCGCCAACCGCGATCTGCCTTCGTGCATAAAAGAGGGAGCCTTCCGCGAAGACCTGTACCATCGCCTCAACCAGTTCACCTTGCGCGTGCCGTCGCTGGCCGAGCGCAAGGAGGACATCCCGACCCTCGCCGCCTATTTCCTGCGGGAGGCGGAAAAGCTGGTCAACAAGAAGATAGAGTCCATCTCGGATCCCGCCATGGCGGCGCTTGCCGCCTACTCCTGGCCCGGTAACGTACGCGAGCTCAAGAACGTTATCATCCGCGCCGCGCTGCTCAGCGGCGGCAGGATACTTCCGGAGCACCTGGCTTTGGGCGGCGCCCCGGTCCCGGTGCCGGCAGGGGGGGCGGATGTCCCGGCAAATTTCGATCTGAAGGAAAATCTCCGCCTGGCGCGCGCCTCCACGGAGCGCCGTCTTATTGCGGCGGCCTTGGCCGAGACCCGCGGCAACAAGCTGCAGGCGGCCAAGCTCCTTTCCATAGACCGCAAAGCCCTGTACAACAAGCTGAAAGAATACTCTCTTGAGTAAGTGTAGAAAATAATCTACAATAATGGTGTAGATTTTTATCTACAGTGTAGACTTTTATCTACACCAGGGCTTAACAAGAATTTCACTTTTCGGACTTATTTCCCTTATTGTATATCTCCTATAATCTAGCCATGCTAAAAGCGCAAACGGCTATGAAAAAGCCCTGCCGCGATACAGCATCGAGCCTGACTTTCAAAGGAAATAGCGGAATCCGCCCGGGGATTATCCGGGCGGCCTGCCGTCTTTAGGGTTTTGGCAAAGTCGTTGCTATACTTAAACGATAGGGGATATAGTCAATAAGAATTTTTCCGTTCGGTATTTTCCGGAGGCACTATGAAAACGCTGAAAGCGACGCTTGCGGTACTGATGGGCCTGGCACTGCTGCCGGCAATGGCCGCGGCCGCCCCGTCCTACATCAACTACCAGGGGAGGCTCGTGGACGCCAACGGCAACCCGTTGAGCGGATCGTACTCGATCACGTTCAACATCTACGGCGTCTCCAGCGGCGGCAGCGCGGTGTGGACGGAAGTCCAGCCCGCCGTCACCGTCGATAACGGCATCTTCAGCGCCAAGCTCGGCTCCGTTACCGCCCTGCCGCCCTCGGTGTTCGCCTCCGACACCAGGTACCTCGGCGTGACCATAGGCTCCGACGCGGAAATGTCCCCGCGCGTCCAGCTGCTCTCAGTCCCTTACGCCATCTACGCCGCCAGCGCCGCCAGCGTCGGCTCCTCCGGCCAGACCGTGGACATCTCCACCGGCGTCAACGTGACTGGAAATGTGAACGCCTCGGGCAACGTGATCGCGGCCAAGTTCGTCGGCGACGGCTCCCTGCTTACCGGCATCAGCGCCAGCGGGTCTTCCATTATCCTCCCCATAGTCTCCACACATATAGCTTCCGGCGGCGTGCTCAACGTTAACCTCGGTACCGGCATCGACGCCGCCAAGATCGGCGGCGGCGCCGTCAGCAACACCGTCTTCGCCTACCTGGCCAACGTCACCAGCGACGTGCAGACCCAGCTCAACTCCAAACTCTCCTCCACCGGCGACGGCTCAGGCCTGACCGGCATCATCCAGTCCAGTGCTACCGGCACCTACCCGCTGTCGATCACCGGCAACGCCGCCACGGCCACTACCGCCTCGTCCTATTCAGGCACCGTGAACAGCACCCAGCTCAGCGGTGCGATCCCGGCCGGGCTGGTGGACCTGTCTACCGTCACCACGGCGCTGTCCGGCAAACTTTCTAACGCTTCTTCGGTGCCTGCGACGCTGGTGGACCTGTCTACCGTTACCACGGCCCTGTCCGGCAAACTGTCAAACGCTTCTTCCGTGCCGACTACGCTGGTGGATCTTTCTACGGTCTCCGCCGCGCTGGCCCTGAAGGCGGACGCCTCCGGCGTGCTGTCCAATAGCGCTACCGTCAACCCCGCGCTGATAGATCTCTCCACCGTTACCACGGCCCTGTCCGGCAAACTGTCAAACGCTTCTTCCGTGCCGACTACGCTGGTGGACCTGTCCACCGTTACCAACGCGTTGTCCGGAAAGCTGGGAACGGCGCTGAATTCCGCCAATATATTCGTAGGCAACGGCTCTAATCTCGCGGCTGCTGTCAGCATGAGCGGGGACGCCTCTATCACTAATACCGGCGTACTTACCATAGCCAATGGCGCCGTAACCGCGGCCAAGATGGCCTCGAACAGCTGTAATAGTGGAGAAGTATTGAAGTATAACGGCGCGGCATGGGCCTGCGCTGCGGATAACACTGGGGCAGGCGGGACAGTAACCGGCAATGGTATTACCGGCAAAGTCGCGTTCTGGGATGGCGGTTCTTCTCTTAGTTCGACTACCATTCACTGGGACGGCGCCACTCAGCGTGTTGGTATTGCGAATGCTGTCCCCGCGGAAGCTCTTGACGTGACCGGGAATATTAAATTGTCGGGGTTCATCGTCGCCGGCAGCGGTGCGAATCAGATCACTACCGCCGCTGGACTGGTGGATGTTTCAAAACTGTCTGGGACGGTGTCTCCGGCTCTGGTAGACCTGTCCACGGTGACCACGGCGCTGGGACTGAAGGCCGACGCGTCCGCGGTGCTGGCCAACAACGCCACCGTGTCGCCTGGACTGATAGACCTGTCCACGGTGACCACGGCGCTGGGCGGGAAGTTGTCGAATACTGTTAGCGTGCCCACTACGCTGGTGGATTTGTCGACCGTAACAGCGAAGTTCGGGGCCGTGGACGCTACGCTGTCCACCGCCGTTTACACGAACGGTTCCTACGCCGATCCGTCGTGGCTGACCAGCCTGGGCGCGTCCAAGCTGACCGGCGCGATTTCCGGTTCCGTGGTCGATTTCTCTACCGTGACCGCGCGGTTCGGCGCCGTGGACGCGGCGCTGTCCACCGGGGTATACACGAACGGTTCCTACGCCGATCCGTCGTGGCTGACCTCGCTGGCATCTACCAAGCTTAGCGGCGGTATATCGGCCGCGCTGGTGGATCTATCCACT